>JADZEA010000071.1 GCA_020850775.1 bacterium | reverse complement strand
CTAAATCTCCTGCAAGATTAAAAATATTAATTGTAACATTATTACCTTCAGGAAGATTTACAAAACGAATAACTTTTTCGTTGTGAGCCTTCTCGTAAGCTGATTTTCCGTAGTAAGGGTTTGGAACCGGAGTCATCTTGTCAAGCTCTTTTTTAGCTTTGGCAACATCTTCAACAACAGGTTTTATCGTCTTGAACGCAAAAACATCGTTTGAAGTGTTAGGTTTGTTGGTTGTCAACCTGACGACTGTTCCCGTTGCCGGCGCAGCTGTCGCTTCGCTGTAGTCAACAAAAACCAAACGTCCAAAACCTTTGTTTGAAGCTGCTAAACTTGGGTCGTAAGCTGAAAGCACTGAAGTCGTCGCGTAATCATCTCTCAAAGCATAAATTCCATCGCCGTAGTTCCACTTGTCATACTTTGCGTAACCTGCTGAATCAGGATGGCTTTGGTCATACTCGTTGTCAAGGATTAACAAACTAAGTTGTTTGTCATCGCTTGGGTCGTTTGCTCCCAAACCAGTTGGTCCGATGTCCCAAACCTCAAAAGGAACGTTGGTTCCCATTTTAAAGTAGCCTGTAGCGTCTCCTAAGTTGAAGTTGAAAGCAACACTTCCGTTAGCTGTGAACCTCACTTCGTAATCGTGGTCGCCTAAACCTTCAGGAACGTTAGCACTCCAGGCAAGTCTTGCAAAATCCTGATTTCCGCTTGTGTTATCGCAGTACCAATCTTTTGTAGAGTTAAGGCTGAACCAAACATTGTCTCCAACGTGGTCGGCAGGTTTTGGAGCGACTACTCCGCTTGCGTTTTGGATTTCGTCAACGAACTTAACGCCAATCGCAGGTCCAAAAACTCTGACCTGAAAACCGTCAACAATCGGGTAGTTAAATTCGTCGTCTGTGTCTGTTCCCTGATTGGTCATTGTGTCGGTTGCAGCGCTGTTTTTAGTTTTGTTCCAAAGCCACCAATCGGAGTTGGTTCCAAAACGGACTTCGTACTCATCGCCGGTGATAAAATTATCGTGGACAAGGTCAACCAAAATGTAACCATCGCTGATTCCGGTGTGGACGATTCCCATTGAGGTGTCGGCAGCTGAAACCATAGAAAAATCACTTCCGGGAGCGTAACCTTGTGGAGTTAAGGCTGTTGCACTTCCGTTTACTGAGCTTTCCAAGGCTTTTGGAAAAGTTGCAGCGTCAGAAGTGAAAGAGTAAGCTGAAACGGAGTAGTAGTAAGTAGTTCCGTTTTTCAAAGGTTCGTTTCGGATAAAATCTTCAGTTACCATCAAAGAATATTTGAATCCTGAATCAGTCCCTTTTTGAGTTGGTTTAGAAATCAATTCACAAACGTTTTCATCAAAAATATCGTCTTTGATTACGGTAACTCCGTCAACAGCGTCAAAAGTTGCGATTTTTTTCCAGGGTCCGTTGACAGTTTCACCCTGATAAACATTGTAACCACCAAAAGCATAGTTTGGAGCATTGTCAGTTGGTTTTGGGTAATTTTCAACGTCATCTTTGCTTCCGTACCAGTCAAAAGTGATTTTTCGGTCAAGTGCGTTGGAAACTACGGTTGGAGCTTGCGGAGGACTTGGAGAGTTGAAATTGTTGTCAAAAACTGTTTGAGCTTCTTTGTCATAAAATTTCAAATGCTCAATCGCAGTTAAATTATCGCCGCATTGTCCAATAATTACAGCTGCAACAACTTCCTGGCTATCTCCGGGAGCCATCGTAAAAGGACCTGAACTAAGCATGTAACGTCTGTCAGCAGGGTTTGCGTCAAGGTCGCCCTGACGAGTGATAGGATTTCCTGAAAGGAAGTAAGTGGTTACTTGTCCTGTTGTCGGGTCAACGTAATTTGTTCCGTCCTTGTTCAGACCTTTCATGTAGTTGTAAGTTTCGTCAGGAGAATGTGGGTCTGTTCCGTTGATGTACTTGTTAAAAGAAGACATCGGAAGGTTTTTGAAGCCCTGAATGTATTTTCCAAAAGCGTAAGCACTGTCGCCGGCAGAAGGAATCATCGGTCCCTGAAAAAAGTCGTAACCAACTGCAGGAATTTGTGAACCGTAATCAGAATCGTCGTTATCGGCATTGTAGCAGTAACCAAGGCTAAGGTCAGTATCGCAGCCAACGTAATCGTCAGTAGCGCCACCAAGATCCGGGTCAGCCCAAAGTGAAACGTAAGTGTCCTGAAGTGTTTTTGCACCTTTGTTAAAAATTTGGAATTTCAGGAAAACAATGTTTCCTAAAGCTCCTTCGCGGTCAAAAGCGAAAGCTGTTTGGCGGATTTCAACTCCCATTGCAGCAGTAGAAGCAGCATCGTTTGTAGGAGCATTTGAATTTAAGTCATTAAAAACACACCAAAGAGTTTGGTCGCCAAGAAGCTGTGGAGTTCCGTCAGGATTGACGGGAGCGCCAAGTTGTTTTGGCCAGTTTGCGTAATCAGGGTTGTTTGAAGCGTTGTCGCCCTTGCTGATTTTGTAAACTTTGTGTTCTGGTTTTGTAAAATCATCAGGAACACCATTAACAATTGGTCCGCCTAAAAATGTTTGCGAATATTCTCCAACTCTTGTAAGAAGTTCGCCAGTTGAAGCGTCTTTTGCTCCGAGCCACAGACCTGAGGCATAGATTACAGCTTTTCCCGTTTGTCCGCTTGGAAAATACAAGCCTGAATTTTGGGCAGGAATGTTGTAGGCGAAAGAGCCGTGGTTTGTTACAAACATATCAATGTTATTCACATCAATTATTGTTGAATTATCTGTGATTGCTATGTGTGAAGGCTGAAAATTCTTTTTTACAGGTTCAGCTGCAAAAGAATTTGATGCTAAAGCACCAATGCTCATCGTAACAATCAAAGACTTAAAAAATTTATTTTCCATAATTTTTTGTTCTCCAAGTTTTAGAAGTTAAGAATTAAACCGAATCTGACCTGACGTGGTTGACCATAGTTCAAAGGATTACTTTCAGCGTTCTGGTAAACACTTTCAAAGCCGGCACCGTTTGCGTTAAGTTCATTTTGCCCTGCAGGAGTGTTCAGGTAGTTAGTTGTGTTTGAAGCACCGGAAGATTTATAGATGTCAACCTGGTTTTCAGTGTCAAAAAGATTTTTAACTAAACAGTAAATTTCTAAGTTCATTTTGCTAATCAGGTTGAAAGTTTTGTTTAGTTTCATATCCAAACTGTAAGTCCAAGGTCCATTTTCAGAGTTCAGGCTTCTTACAGGATTTTCACTGACACTCAAAAGAGTTACTTCGTTGTAAGGAACAACAGGTGTGTAAGGGAAACCGGAACCTGCGTTAAACTGGAAATTTGCACTTGCATTTTCAAAAGGATAAAAATCACCAATCATCATTCCTTCTTTAGCTTTGTTGCTAATGTCAATGTTTAATGAAATATTATGCCTTTGGTCAAAATCAAGCGGAGCAACAGTCTTGACAACTTCGCCACCAGTCCATGCTACGTTTCTTTGGCTTTCTGGGTTTGAACCTGTACCTTTTGTCCACATTAAACCGTATTTTGCACCGATTGCAACGTGGTTTGTTCTTTTCATTTCGTATTCAAAATCAACACCTTTTACAGTTCCGTAGTCGGAATTTATGTAAGTTGCGTAACCAAAATCACTAACTGTAAGGTCAGGTGAAGTTAGGTTTTGAACTTGCACAAGGTCGTTAATGTCTTTGTAGTAAGCCTTAATGCCAAAAAGCATGTTGTCGTTGAAAGTTTTTGTTACACCGGTTTCGTAAGCGATGGTTTCTTCCGGTTTAAGGTTTGGATTGCCGAGAGCGAAGTAGTAACCGCCGGTTCTTACTTTGTATTCAAGGAAATCGTAGCTTACGTAAAGGTCTTGCAAGTGTGGTTGTTGATAAAATTTTCCGTAGCTGAAATAAAAGTGTGTGGTTTCAGTTGCAGGAAAAGCAATTCCAATACGAGGGCTGATTTTTTTGTAAACTTTGGAATCAGTTAAATCAGAAGGGTCTAACTTGTCCGAAGAAACATTCGAAGTAGTGTCCAGTTTGCTTCCAAGCGGAACTCTTGGGTCTTTTAATGCTTTTGTAGCAGCGTCAAGGTAATCAAAACGGAAACCGATGTCTAAAACGAATTTTTCCCATTCAAAAGTATCTTGCAAGTAAGCACTAACAGTTACAGGGTGTTTTGCACCATTTTCACTTTCGTTAAAAAAAGCTGTGGAAGCATCGTCTTTTGCACCACTTGAAAGTTCTTTTTCGGGGTCAAGGATTTGATAACCGTAAGCATTAACGTCAGTGAAAGCACCTTTAACCAAAGCGTCGTAGTCTTCCTGAGTTAAACCGTCAGGATTTGCGTCAGTTTTCAATCCTCTAATCTGAGCTACGTTGTAAAGGTGCATTGAAGTTGCCGGAGCGATGTGTTCGTAGCGTCTCAGAGTGTGTCTTTCACCTGCGAAACCAAACTTGATGTTGTGGTTGTCAACAACTTGAGTTGTGTAATCAAAGCTAACTCCGTGATAAGAAGACTCTGAATGAAGGTAACGGTTAAAAACGTGTCCTTCGTCTTTTTTGTAGTAGATTGTATCCATTTTAGCAGCTTGGTCTTCAGTAACAAGGTTTCCGGTTTTGTCGTAAAAAGCAAAACCATTGTCAATTGTTCTTGTTCCGCCGGCTCCGTTAAGAGAATTCCAACCGGAGCGAAAACCTGTTGTATCAGCTAAATTTGATAAAGTGTAAGTAGTGTCAAGGTTCTCATTCCAAAAGACAGTGTAGTACCTGTCGTGAGAAGGATTGCTTGAACGTCCGTAACTTTCCAAATCTTTGAAGTGAGTTCCATCGCCTCTGAACCGTTGGTTGTAGAAGTTGTTGTAACGAACTTCGTAAAAAGATTTTGAACCGATTGTTTGTTTGATTTTTCCATAAAGAGAGCGGTTTGTGTCATCACGTTTTGCTGCGTGGTCAATGTCAAATTTGTAAGTGTGGATGTACTCGTCAACTTTATCCTGCGACCAAACACCGCCAAATTCAAGGTCTAATCCGCTAATTATGTTAAAGTTAAGTTTACCTTGTCCGGTAAATCCTGACAAGCCGTTGTGAGGTAATTTTCCCGAAGCTGTAGAACGTGGAAATCTGTCTTCCAAATCTCTGAATTCACCGGAAAGGAAAAAATTTATTTTGTCAGTGAATAAAGGTCCGCCAATCGTTCCGCCATAAATATTGTAGCCATAGCTTTCATCGGGAGAGACTTTATCGGTTACAACTTCGAGTGAACCATTAAAAGATTTTCCGCCGCTTTTGGTTGTAGTGTTTACGGCACCGGACATTGCTCTTCCGTACTCGGCGTTGAAGCCTCCGCTGATGACTACGACTTGTTCAATTGCGCCGTTGTTTAAAGAAGTGTTAGCTTCACCGGTCAGAGGATTGTTTTGGCTTACACCATCAACGTAGTAAGCAACTTCACCAATTCTACCGCCACGGATGTAAAGATTTCCCGTGTCTTCATCTTCAACGACACCGGCTTGCAGGCTTACAACTTCATTGTAGCCACGAGTTGGAAGTTTTGAAATTTCTTCGCTTGTAACGATAGAAATGCTTGAAGTTTGGGTTTTTTCAATAAGCGGTCTTTCAGCAACGACAACCACTTCAGAAGTTTGAATACTTTCTGGTGAAAGTTTCAAGTTTACTTTAGCACCGTAGTCAGCAATTATCTTAACGTTTTCAATTTTGGTTTTTGCATAACCAACGGAACTTGCTTGCAAAGTATAACTTCCAGCGGGAACGTTATAAATTACGTAGTTACCTGATACGTCAGTAGCTCCTCCGTAAACAGTTCCTTCCAAAGTAATACTTACTCCAGGGATTGTCTCACCAGTTTGGGAGTCAGTCACTGTTCCTGACAATTTTCCAGTAGTTCCTGCATAAAGAGAAATAGGAATACTGAAACCTAAACAGGACATTAATATCCTTTTTAGCATTTTAACCTCCATTATTTTAACCTCTGTTAAAGTTAATTATTTAATAAAAAAAATCATTGACCTACAAAATTGGGAATAGAGTCAATATCTAAAATTAACAAATTTTTAATAGTAAAGCTCTCGAAATGAGAGAACATATAACTTTTAAATGATTTAAATCACTTCACTCCCAAAATCTAATTTTTGGAATTTGGAAAAGCAACATAAATTATTTAAATATTTCTCATTGATTAAATAATTATTTTTTAGCCTCCAAAAGTTTTTCTTAGTTTAACCATTGACTAATAAAAAAAAGTTAGTTACTTTCAGAACAAGTGGCGTTATCTTTAAACAAACGCTCTGAAAAAGTAAGCTATTGTGATTTTAGTCATTGAAATTGACAGGTGTTTATTTATATTTCAAGTTACTAACAAGAACAAATATAAGTGTTTTTATTTTTATAACCTTTAACGAAAGATAAAAGAGGTTTTTTATGCGAAAAAAAATATTATTTCTCTCACTATTAATTACTGCAGCAATTTCAAGTGCTGTTTATGCGTCAGTAACAATTGATGCTATGGGAATCAGGAAAAAAACCGGCGGTGGAAGCAGCGCTTCACCAGGTGACGTTATTGAAGTACGTGTTGAATACACTTTTGATGGTGGTGATGACACAGACATTGACCAAATCAGAAGAAATAATATAACTACGTCTTTTGATGAAGTTAGAGTAATTGGAGACGAAAGCACAAGCGACGATACAGGAACAAATGCTGCCCAAAGACTTACTGCAAGCATCACCAATAAAAGTTTTTCTTCTACAGTTGCAACTTTTGAATTTACTTTACCGGCAAGTTTAGTTCCCGGTACCTCACCTTATGCTCAAATCGGTTTAATTGTTCTTGGTGACGGTGGTGGT
>JADZEA010000070.1 GCA_020850775.1 bacterium | reverse complement strand
GACGAAGAGGTTGAAACAATGCTTGAAAAATCACTTGAAAAAGCTCAGGAAGACATGGCTGACAGAATGTTGATTGAATCACGAAACGAGGCTGAACTTGTAATTAAAGCTACTGAAAAGGCTTTAGACGAAAGTGATTACTTGCTTGGCGAAACCGAAAAAACAAAAATTCACGAAACTTTAGCTTTGCTGAAAAAAGCCTGTGAACAAACTAATCACAAAACAATTGTAAACCTGACTGAACAACTTAATCAGGACACAACGGGTTTTGCAGAAAAAATCTTGAATTCGTTTGCACAAAAAACACTTTCACACAAAAAAATTGCTGAACTAAACACTTAAAACTAAATTCCTAAACGAAAAAAGGACTAAAAATGCCAAAAGTAATTTTCATTTTTGATAAAGCAAAAGAAACGATTGAAAAAATAATTGACGCAGAAACCGGACAAAATATTTTAGAAATTGCCCTTGACAACGGAATCGGACTCGCTCACAACTGCGGCGGAGTTTGTGCTTGTTCAACCTGCCACGTTCACGTTTTGGAAGGAATGGAAAACCTTTCTGAAATGACCGAAGAAGAAGAAGAACGGCTTGACAAAGCTTGGGACTTGCAGTTGAACTCAAGGCTTGGTTGTCAGGCTGTCGTCAGTGGAAACGTGAAAGTAAAAATCCCTTAAAAATGAAAAAAATTATTGACATCTCAAGAGAAATCAGTGCCGAAACCAAAGTCTTTCAGGGAGACAGGAATTTTTCCTGCAAGTGGACTTCAGAAATCAAAAATGGAAGTGTTTGCAACGTCTCTGAATTTCACACTACTTCACACGTCGCTACTCACGCTGACGCTCCCTTTCACACTGAACAGGACGGGAAAAAAATCACCGAAATCCCACTTTCCTGTTTTTGCGGGACTGCAAAAGTGATTCAAACAGAAAAACCGGAAATTTCTCTGACTGCGTCTTTAGAAAAGAAACTGCAAAACGTTAAACGTGTGCTTTTTAAAACTTTAACCTCTCCTGAAACTGCTTCTTCACTTAGTTCTGAACTTGCAGAATTCCTTGTAAAAAATGGAGTCATTTTGGTTGGAACTGACTCAATGTCTGTTGACAAAACTGAAAGTACAGACCTGAAAATCCACAGGCGTTTGCTTCAGAACGGAATTGTAATTCTTGAAGGACTTGACCTCTCACAAGTTCAGGAAGGAGTTTACGAACTGATTGCATTCCCGCTGAAGCTGAAAAACTTTGAAGCCTCACCCGTCAGAGCAGTTTTAAGGCAGCTTTAGGCAGTGTGCCTCAAAGCTCTTTTAATAATTTCAGAAACAGCTAAACCGTCAGGATTTGACTTGACAACCTTGGCTACAGCACTAAAAGCAATTTGCCTTGAGTAACCTAAACTCACCAAAGCTAAAGCTGCTTCGTTTGCACTGTCAAGTTCCTGGTTCTCGTCAAAAACTTCAGCAAAAGAATTAATTGTAAGTTCTGAAACAGGAATTCCTGCCTCTTTGCTGAATTTTTCCTTTAGTTCAACGACAATCCTTTGAGCAGTTTTTTTACCAATTCCCGGAATTGCAAGCAGGTAATTGTAGTCGTCTGCGATGATTGCTTTTTTGAGTTCTTTTGTGGAAGCTCCCGAAAGAATGCCTTGTGCGATTTTAGGTCCAATTCCTGAAACCGAAAGCAGTTGTAAAAAAAGTTCCCGCTCTTCTTCAGTTGCAAAGCCAAAAAGTGTTTGCTGGTCTTCTCTCACGTGAAAGTAAGTCAGCAACTTACACTTTTCATTTCTGTGTGGCAGTTTTTGGTAAGTGCTGACTGAAATTAAAATTTTGTAGCCGATTCCGTTTGTTTCAACGACAACGGAAGTCGGGTTTTTGGAAACTAAAGTTCCGCTGACGTACTCAATCAATTTTTTTTCCCTTTTTTTTAAAAAAACGTCTTGAAAGTTTTCAGTTCAAGTGCTACTCCCCAGCTTTTGGATTTTTTGTAGTACTGAGCCAAATCGTTTCCGTAACCATCAAAAAACCAAAACATTACCGGTAAATTTTCATAAGTCAGAGCCACTTCACCTTTGTAAGACTTGTAACTTCCAATTTTTTTGTAACCTGTAGTAAAAATCAGTGCAGTTTTTAGTTCTTTGAAAGACTTAAAAAAATCCTTGATTCTGCATTTTTGATTTTTGCCAAAGTTTAATTTTTTTTCGTACTTCACGATTAATTTTACTCCGTCAACCTGATTTCGCGGCTTTCCTTCCGTGTCGTTTTCCCAACTTTTGTACTCTTCCTTGTTGATTACCTTGTTAAACAGTGTCAGGCTTGGGTAAAACGAAAAATCGCCTGTTTTGATTTTTAGCTCAAAATCCCAGTAGTTCCAGCTCCTGCTTAAAAAATCCTTTGCGTAGTCTGTGTCTTTTCCGTGCCTTTTGTCTTCAAAATCATCTTTCGCTTTAAACTGCAAAGAATCGGTGATGTCTTGTCCGTTTGATTCGTGTCCGTAACCAAAATCAAAGTATTCCAAACGTTTCCAAAATTTTCCCGGGTCAAACCTCAGAAAAAGTTTTGGTTTGAACTGCTTGCCAACAACAGGACTTGATTTTCTTGTTCCGATGTACTGACCAAACCTCGTTGTAACTGCGAAGTAAGGTGTCAGCACAGTTCCGAATTTTTCTCTCCAGCATTGCCAGTCAAGCGGAAACATCAAAGAAATTTTGGCTTCCAGAAAAGGTTCGTCATCGCTGTCAAAAGTGTAACCAATTAAGTTTGGCTCGTAACTTTTCAAAAAAACACGCTTTTTGACGGAATCCAAAGGAATTGAATCGGAGCCAGTAAATTTTTTCACGTTTTCCAAAATTTTTTTAGCTGTAGAATCGCTTTCCAAAATTTTCTGCTGGTTTTCAACCTTCAAAGTGTCAAGTAGTTTGTAAAACGAATCCGCAGAAATTGAGTCCGAAGCTAACGCTTTTAAAATTTTAGTTTGGTCTTGCTGGCTTCCCAAAAGTACGTTTACTGCAAGCAGTAAAAATGTCAGAATTAAAAAAATTAATGCTTTCATTTTTTCCCTTTCACAAAATCATTTTTAAAAGTTTTAAGCTAAAATTTTAAAAACACGCTGAAACTCACTCCAAAATTTTTCTCACGCTTTCTAAAGCTTCGGAAAGTTTGTTTTCGTTTCCGCCAGCCATCGCAAGGTTTGGTTTTCCGCCACCGTTTCCGTCTGCAATTTTTGCGATTTCTCTGACGATTTCGCCTGCCTTAAAACCTTTGCCAACCAAGTCATCCGTTACAACAACGACAAAACTCGCTTTTCCACCTAACTTTGCTCCCAAAACTCCGATTCCCGAAGTTAGCTTTTCTCTCAAGGCTTCCGCCAAAGTTCTTAGCTCGTCAACCGAATTTGAGCTGACTTCTTTAGCTAAAACTCTAAAACCTTTCAGTTCAAAAGCGTCCCTTAACAAGGTTTCAATTCCCGATTTTGCCAATTCTTTTTTTGCATTTGCAAGTTCTTTTTCAACTGCTTTTTTATCTTCAAAAACCTGTAAAAATTTCGTTTCAACGTCTTCGTTTGCGGAAAGCGTCTTTTTCACAAAGTCAAGAACCGCACTTTCTTTTTGGGAAAATTCGACTGCTTTCATTCCTGAAACTGCTTCAATTCTTCTGACTCCCGAAGCGATTGAAGACTCATTCAAAAGCCTGAAAAAACCAATTTCTCCGGTTGAAAGCAGGTGAGTTCCACCACAAAGTTCAGTTGAAAAATCACCTGCTTTCACAACTCTGACGACTTCGCCGTACTTTTCGCCAAACAAAGCCATCGCACCTGTTTTTTTAGCTTCGTCAAAGGGCATTTCGCTAACTTGAAGGTTTGTAGCTTTTTGGATTTCAAAATTCACAAGTTTTTCAATTTCTTTGAGAGTTTCAGTTTGAATTTTTTCAAAGTGTGTAAAATCAAAACGCAAGTAATCCGAACAAACCAAACTTCCTTTTTGTTGAACGTGTGTACCCAAAATTTTCCTGAGTGCTGCGTGAAGCAAGTGAGTTGCAGTGTGGTTTTGGGCTGTTTCTTTGCGTTTTTGTGCGTCAACAACGAGTTTTCCACTGGTAGTTTTCGTGTCAAAATTTTTGTCAGGTTTTCCGAAGTGAAGAATCAGGTCGCCTTGTTTTTGTGTGTCAAAAATTTCAAATTCGCCGTTTTCGGTGATAAATTTTCCTTTGTCGCCGGTTTGTCCGCCGCTTTCAGCGTAGAAAGGTGTTACGTCAGTTACAAAAATAATTTTTTCGCTTTCAACTTTTGCCAAACGGATTTTTGCTTCTGCTTCCAAAGTTTGGTAACCAACAAAGCAGGAGTTTTCGCCTTCAGAAATTGTTTCAAGTTTTAGTTCGGTTGCGATGAATTTTGCGTTTTCACGAGAACGGGAACGCTGTTCTTCCATTTTTTCATTGTAGGTTTTTGTGTCAACTGCCAAACCTCTTTCACGAGCCATAACTTCAGTTAAATCAAGTGGAAACCCAAAAGTATCGTAGAGTTTGAAGGCTTC
>JADZEA010000069.1 GCA_020850775.1 bacterium | reverse complement strand
TCTAAAGACTGAAAATCGCAGAGGTCAAAGTTTTCAAGCAAAATCAAAAACTTTTTTTCAAAAGTGTTGAAAATAAAATTCACAGCTTCTACTAAAAGTTTTTCTTCTTCAAAGTGCGAAAGTTCAGCTGAAACCTTGGGAAAAGCTGGTAAAATTTTGCCGAGAACTTTACCAAATTTTTCACTTAGCAGGTTAATTTTTGTTTTGTCAAAAAACCTCAAAAACCTTTCTAAAACCACAGAAAGCGTGGAAAAAGGTGAGTTTAGCTGTTCGCTTGCGTCGCAAAAAACAACTTTGAAATCTTGTAACTGTGCAAAAAATTTTACTTCTGAAAGAAACCTTGATTTCCCTGAACCTGTCTCTCCAACAAGTTCACAAAAGTAAGTTTGATTTTTTTCAAACTCTGATTTTACCAAAGCAAACTCTGTTTCTCTGCCACAAAAAGCTGAACTGTTTGTGAGAGTTTCAAGGTTAGTTTCTTGTTTTTCCTGAAGTTCAACTGAAAAATCCATCACTTGTGAAAGTTCTTGCAAGACTTCCAAAGCGTTTAGAAAACGTTTTGAAGGTTCTTTTTCGAGCAATTTCAGAACAATTTTCTCAACTTTATCGGGAATATTTTTATTGAAAATTTTTGGTGTTTGTGGAAAAGTATTGAGTTGTTGCCTTAACAAGCCAAAAACTGACGACGTGTCAAAAGGATTTTTGTTTGTCAAAAGTTCGTAAAAAATCACACCAAGTGAGTAAAGGTCGGAACGTTGGTCAAGGCTCAAACCTTTTATCCTTTCAGGAGGAATGTAAGCGATTGTTCCACTTATTTTGCCTTTGTTTTCAAAATCAAAACTTTCTGCAAGCCCAAAATCCATCAGCTTAATTTCATTGGAGTTAGTAACAAAAATGTTTGCAGGTTTCAGGTCGCAGTGAATAATTTGTCGGGAGTGAACGTAGGAAAGAGCCAAACAAATTTTTGTGATAATTTTGTAAACTTGCGTGAGGTCAGAAATTTCAATTTCTTTGAGTGCCTTCCCTTCTAAAAGTTCCATCACAAAAAAATATTTGTCTGTGTTTTGCTCATTGAAAGAGCCAAAATCGTAAACTTGAACAATGTTTTCGTGTCTAAGTTTTGCAATTCTTGAGAACTCACGTTTGAAACGGTTTACACCAAAATTACCTTCACGAAGCATTTTTAAGGCATAAAAATTATTTTCATTGAGCGAATCAGAAACTTTGTAAACAGTTCCCATTCCACCAAATCCGAGTTCAGAAATGATTTTGTAACGGTTTGCGAGCATTTTTTGGCTAAAATTTTTAGTGGAAAGATAAAGTTTAGAAGCATTTTTTCAAGCGGAAAAGTTTTTTAGTGAAATTACCTTGTCCGTTTTCCGTGGAATTTTCACTTGGTTTTTGCCGTTAAGCCGTGTGATTTTTTTAGCGTGAGTTTTTGGAACTTGAATTTTTGGATTTTCAGTTAAAAATCATAAAGTTCACTTAGCTCTTTTTAACACCTTTTCAAATTTTGTCATTCAAATTAATCACTTAAAGCTTTCAGCTAAATTTTTGTTTGTTGCAGGAAGGTTTAACAGTTTTCTTACTTGTGCGCGAATGTTTGAAGGTGTCAAACCAATTTCTTCGTAAAGTTCTTTTGGTGAACCGTGTTCAATAAATTTATCAGGAATTCCCAACCTGACAATGTCTAAGTGTTTGATTTTATTCTCCTGATAAAATTCTAAAATTGCACTTCCGGCTCCGCCAACCAAAGTGTTTTCCTCAACGGTCAGCATTTTGTCAAATTTTGCGGCGACCTCCAAAAGCATTTCTCTGTCAATTGGTTTCACAAACCGCAAATTAATCACTTCACAAAAAATTCCTTCTTTTTCAAGTTCTGCTGCAGCTTCAAGGCACCAGTTTACAGTCGTTCCAACTCCAATAATTACAATATTTTTACCTTCACGCAATTTTTCAGACTTACCAAATTCAATGTTCATAAAACCAGCTTTTGGCAAATCCAAAGCGTTTCCTCTTGGATAGCGAATTGCAACAGGTCCTTTTTTGTATTCCGTGGCAAATTTTAGCATTCCACGCATTTCGTCCTGGTCTTTTGGAGCTAAAACAACGAAGTTTGGAATTAACCTCAGGTAACTAAGGTCAAAACTTCCGTGATGAGTTGGTCCGTCTTCGCCAACAAGTCCGGAACGGTCCATCGCAAAAACAACGTTTAGATTTTGCAGTGCAATGTCGTGGATTAACTGGTCAAAGGCTCTTTGTAAAAATGATGAATAAATTGCACAAACAGGAACCAAACCTTCAATTGCTAAGGAACCACAAAAAGTTACAGCGTGTTGTTCAGCAATTCCAACATCAAAAAACCTTTCAGGAAACTTATCCGCAAAAGGTGCCAAGCCAGTTCCTTCAAGCATTGCAGCGGTTACGGCAACAATTTTTTTATTTTTTTCGCCAAGCTCAGCCATAGTTTCACCAAAAACATCCTGATACTTTGGATACGAAGTTCCTTTGGATTTTTTGAGTGGTAAACCTGTTTCTTTATCAAAATCACCTGTTGCGTGCCACTTTACAGCGTCGTCTTCGGCAAACTTGAAACCTTTACCTTTGACTGTCAAAGTGTGCAAAAGAATAGGTCCTTCGAGTGTTTTCAAGTGTTCCAAAACATCAACGAGATGGATTACGTCGTGTCCGTCAATCGGTCCAAAGTAGTTAAAACCAAGCCTTTCAAACAAAACTCCGGGAGAAACGAGACCTTTTAATCCTTCTTCAATTCTGCCCGCAATTTTTTGTAATTGTCTTCCAATTGGTTTAATGCTTCCGGCTACTTCCCAAATTCCATCTTTTAGCCTTTTGTAAGTTGAAGTTGCCATCACACTTGTCAGGTAATTATTGATTGCACCAACGTTTGGCGAGATTGACATTTTGTTGTCGTTGAGAACAACTATCAATTTTTTATTTAAAGCACCTGCATTGTTTAAACCTTCAAAAGCGATTCCGCCAGTCATTGCACCATCTCCGATAACTGCAATTGTGTTGTTGTTTACGCCGTTTAAAGCCATTCCACAAGCGAAACCTAAACCTGCTGAAATTGAAGTGCTTGCGTGCCCAACTCCAAAAGTATCGTACTCACTTTCAGAGATTTTTGGAAAACCTGCAAGTCCGCCATACTTTCTGTTTGTGTTGAAAATATTTTTTCTGCCAGTAAGAATTTTGTGTGGGTAAGCCTGATGACCAACGTCCCAAACAAGTTTGTCCTTTGGAGTATCAAAAACGTAATGAATTGCAATCGTTAGTTCAACGACTCCAAGTCCTGCTCCAAAATGCCCTGTTCCTGATTCTTTTGATTTGTAATCAATCAAAAAATCACGAACTTCCTGAGCAAGTACGGGCAAATCTTCTTTGTTCATTTTACGAAGGTCAGAAGGAAAATTTATTTTTTCAAAAAAATCAGACATTTAAATCCTTTTACAAAAGTTTAAAAAAGTAAGTCCGTAAGGTTTTTACTTAGTTTCAAAGCTCTCAATTTTTTCTTCAACTATGTTAAGAATGCCATTGCACTCATTAATCAAGTTCATTCCTTTTTCGTAGTTTTGCACTAATTTTTCTAAATTTAAGTTACCTGTTTCCAGTTCCTCAACGATTTGTTTTAGAACCAAAATATTTTTTTCGAAACTCAAACTGTTTTCCATTTTTCACTCTCACTTTCTAAATCTAAGAATAAAATTATTGTTTTTCCAATTCTAAATCTAAAATTTCCGCCAAAACTTTCCCATCAACAAAACTAATTTTTACCTTTTGGTTTTGTTCCAAAAGCCTTGCAGAATTAATTATTTTACCGTTTTCATCCGTACAAATCGTAAAACCACGTTTTAAAAATGCTTCCGGATTCAGGGTTTTGAGTTTTGTTTCAAGCTGTAAAATTACATTTTTTTTACTTTGGAGTTGAAACTCAAGGCATTTTTTTAGTGTTTTTTCAAATCCGTCAAGTGTTTGCTGGTGGTAACGTAACTTGCTCAAAACCCGTTCTTTAGAAATCATTTTTTTGTAAAAATCTATTTTTTCACGGTTAGAACGGATTTTTTCCTTAATTGTGTAGTTAAGTTTTTCTTTGAGATTTTCAATCCAGTCTTTCGCAAGTTTTATTGGTTTACTAAGAAGTTCTGCAGCGGCAGTTGGAGTTGCAGCGCGGCAATCAGCTACAAAATCAGAAATTGAAAAATCAACTTCGTGCCCGACTGCTGAAACAACTGGAATTTTTGAGTTTGCAATTGCCCTTGCAACAATTTCTTCGTTGAAACACCACAAATCCTCCAAAGAACCTCCACCACGACCAACGATTAACACGTCAACGTTATTTTTTTCGTTAAATTTTTCAATTGCATTTGCAATTTCCAAAGCTGCTCCTTCGCCCTGAACTTTTGCGGGAAATAAAATCAGTTTTACACAGGGAGCATTTCTTAAAAAAACGCTGTGGATGTCGTGAATCGCTGCTCCGGTTGGAGAAGTTACAATTCCAACAGTTAGCGGGAAGTTTGGAAGCGTCTTTTTTCTCGTTTCGTCAAAAAGCCCTTCAGCAAAAAGTTTTGTTTTCATTTCCTCAAATTTTCGTTGCAGTTCGCCAACTCCTGTCTCAAACAAATCCCAAACTGAAATCTGGTAACGACCTGATTTTTCGTAAAGAGAAATTTGTCCGCGTAAAACGACAGACTTTCCGTTTTGTGGAATGTTAAGTATTTTGATTGCAGCAGAACGCCAAATCACACAGTCAATCTGGGCATTTTCATCTTTTAAAGAAAAATAAACGTGTCCCGAAGAAGATTTTGTAAGGTTTGAAATTTGCCCTTCAACAAGCACCTGACTAAAGGTTGTCTCAAGAATTTCCTTGATTTCACGGGTAAGGTTCGTAACTGTAAAAACGTTTTTGTTCATTCAAAAATTTAACTAATGAAACTTGTGAAAACAATCTTTTTAAAAGTTGCCTGTAAGAAAATTAATTTTACGTTGCAAAAAATTTAATACTGAAATTATATTTAAACTCCTTTGAAACAAAAAATGCAACGGCTTGTATTTTTTTAGCAGTTCAATTTATGGAGATGAAAATGACTAAGTCAAAAAGTTTATTCCGTGAGTATTCAGAAGCACTTGCAGTTGCGTTTTTAATGGCAATGGCTTTACGAACTTTTGCTGTTGAAGCCTTTAGAATTCCTACAGGTTCAATGGAAGACACACTTTTAGTTGGTGATTTCCTTTTGGTAAACAAGTTTGTTTACGGTGCAAAATCAAAAATAAATATTCCAATTGTTGACGTAAACATTGACCTTGGTTTCTCGCTTCCGGCAGTTAAAGACCCAAAACCCGGAGACGTTGTTGTTTTTATTTATCCTGTAAACCAAAAAGATAACTACATCAAACGCTGTGTTGCAGTTGGTGGACAAAGCCTCGAGATAAAAAATGGTGTTTTGTACATTGACGGAAAAGAATTTATAAATCCGCCTCTCGCAAAATTTGACGGAAGACCAAGAAGACCCGCAGGACACGGCGATTACGGAATTTGGCCACAAACAAAACCTTGGAACAAAGATAATTACGGACCAATTAAAGTTCCTGAAGGACACTTTTTTATGATGGGAGACAACCGCGACAACAGCCTTGACAGTCGTTTTTGGGGATTTGTGAAACGCGAAGAAATCGTCGGGGAAGCACTGGTAATTTATTTCTCCTGGAACTCCGACGGAACTTTTTTTGATTTGGTAAGATGGACAAGAATTGGAAGTTTAATCAAGTAAAAATTTTATATTTTTTTGTTTTGATAAAGTAAGCTAAAATGCGCCTCCTTGTAAAAATTGATTTTGATGGAATAATTTGTGCTTTTTTGCTCAAAAAAGTCCTGCCAATCTCTGAAATCCGTTTTACTACTCCGCTTGAAATCCTTTCTAAAACCATCAGTTCGCAGAAAAATGACATCGTTGCAAACTTGCCTTACCTTGAAGGTTGTGAGTTTTGGTTTGACCACCACGCAACCAATTCTCCACCAAAAAATGATTTTAAGGGGATTTTTCGCATTAACCCAAGCGCTGCAAGTTTGGTTTACGAATACTTTGGAGCAGAAAAAAATTTCCCAAACCTAAAAGATTTAATTGATTTTACGGACAGAATTGATTCCGGTGATTTGACTTTTGACGAGGTTCTTGAACCAAAAAACCACGTTTTGGTTGCAAAAACAATTGAATCTAAAATTTACCTCGAACGTTCACAGGAATTTAATCTCAGGTTAATTGAACTTTACGAAAAAACAATAAATCCACAAGAAATTCTCAACGACCCGGAAGTTGCAAAAAGAGTAAAAATTTTCCTTAGCAATCAGAATTACTTTAGAGAGATGGTAAAAAAACATTCGGAACTTATTGGGAAAATTGTAGTTACAGATATTCGTTTCCTGAAAAATTTCCCTAAAGGTGATAGATTTTTTGTTTACACACTTTTTCCTGAAGCCACTTTAGCGCTAAAAGCCTTTCACACACAACAGGAACCAAACCACACAATCCTTTCAGTCAGCCACAATATTTTTAACAGAGTTTCAAAAGTTCACGTCGGAGATTTTTGTAAAAAATACAACGGCGGAGGACACGAAGGCGCCGCAATCGCAAGGTTTGAGCGAACCGAACCAAAAGAAAAAATCTGGCAAATTGTTCAGGAACTTAACGACCTTGAAAACGCATCCCAATAGTTTGAAAAAATAAAGTTTTTGCTTAAATTGGTAACACTAAAAAAATAACGGAGAAAAAAATGACTGTAACTGTTGACGGAGTCGTTTACCGAATTCCCGAACCTTACGAAGAAATCTGGATTCCAATTGAACCATTCAAAGCGAAATTTAAGGATTTTCACTTACAACTTGAAAATCCGCAACTAAAGTTTAACAAAGCAGCCGTTGAAACCGACAAAGGCTTCTTTCCAATCACCGTTTGCCAAACTCTGAGGCTTGGGCTTGCTTCTGAAAATTACAGGAAAAACTGAAAAATGAAAGCTATCAGAATCCACAAACACGGCGGAACAGAAGTTTTGTCGGTTGACGAAATTCCGCTTCCAAACGTGGAAGACGACAAAATTCTTGTAAAAATCAAAGCAACTTCGCTGAACCACCTTGACCTTTGGGTTCGCAAGGGAATGCCGGGACTTCCGATTACTTTTCCGCGAATTTTAGGCTGTGACGGAAGCGGAACCGTTGAAAAAGTCGGAAAACTCGTTACAGGTTTTTCCGAAGGCGAAAGAGTTTTGTTGCAACCGGGAATTTCCTGCGGGTTTTGCAGCTTTTGCCTTTGCGGAGAAGACCACTACTGCAAAAATTACAAAATCAGCGGCGAACACTGCGATGGTTTCAACGCTGAGTTCGTCAACGTTCCGCCGCAAAACCTTGTCAAAATTCCCGCTTCAATGACTTTTGAAGAAGCAGCTGCGATTCCGCTTGTTTTCCAGACTTCCTACGAAATGCTTGTCAGAAAAGCCAAAATTAAAGCTGGCGAAACAGTTTTGGTTTTGGGTGCCGGAAGCGGAATTGGAAGTTCAGCAATCCAAATTGCAAAAGTTTTTGGTGCAAAAGTGATTACGACTGTTGGCAGCGAAAGCAAGTTTGGGTTTGCCAAAAAACTTGGTGCGGATTTTGTGGTTAACCACTCGGAAAACTTTGTAAAGAGTGTTCGTGAAATCACAAAAAAACAAGGAGTTGATGTTGTTGTTGAACACGTTGGAGAAGCAACCTGGAACCAGTCTTTACAGTGTTTGAAAAATTTTGGCAGGCTTGTAACTTGTGGAGCAACGACAGGTTTTGACGTGAAAATTGATTTGCGTTTTTTGTTCATCAAAAACTACCGGCTTTTTGGTTCAACAATGGGAAGTAAAGGTGATTTTCATAAAATTATTAAATTTTTTGAAAGTGGCGAACTAAAGGCTGTAATCCACAAAATTTTGCCTTTTACGGAAGTGAAAGCAGCTCACGAGATGCTTGAAAACCGTGAAAACCTGGGAAAAGTTGTGTTGAAGTTTTAGAAAAAAATCAGGAGAAAAGATGCCAACTTTAAACTGGATTGGTAAGGAAACTGTTGTTGGACACCACAAAGAAGTCCCTTTTAAACTTTTGGAAAAAGACGAAAATTTGTCTGTTGGCGATTCGGAAAGCGGAAATTTTTTGATTGAAGGTGATAATCTTGAAGCCTTAAAATCGCTTTTGCCACACTACAAAGGTAAAATTAAGTGCGTTTACATTGATCCGCCTTACAACACGGGAAACGAAAACTGGATTTACAACGACAACGTTAACAGCCCGAAAATGAAAGAATGGCTCGGAAACGTAGTTGGAAAAGAAGACCTTAACAAGCACGACAAATGGCTTTGTCTGATGTATCCGAGAATCGTTTTGCTTCGGGAACTGCTAAGCGACGACGGAGTGATTTTTATTTCAATTGATGACAACGAGCAGGCGCATCTGAAATTGATTTGTGATGAAATTTTTGGGGAAAATAATTTTGTTGGACAGTTTGTGTGGCATAAAAAAGATAATGCTTCCTTTTTAAGCAAAGAAATTGTTACACTTAAAGAATATATTTTGATGTATAAAAAAAGTAATAATTTTGAAGGAACTTTTGATAAAGAGATTGATTTAAGCAGGCATCGTGAATTAATAAACATTTCAAACAATGTTCAATCCAGGATTTTACCTAAAGAAAATGTTTTAATTGAAAATGGTAATTTTTCAGGAAAAGTTGATGCGGGCAAGTATGGTTCAGAACAATTTTTTATTGAAGTTCTTGAACCGTTTGAGGTAAAAAATGGTTTTTCTTTGTCAGACATAAAAATGAAAGGTAGATTTAGTTGGTCTCAAAAAAAAATTGAGGAAGAAATTGCCGAAGGTGGAAAAATAGAAATTAAAACTATTAAATCCTTTAAGCCTATTTTTTTCAGAGAACAAAATGATAGAAACATACCTTTTCGTCCAATTGTAGATTTACTAAGTAAAAAGATAGATTCAAGGATTGAAACAAGCCATGACGCTAATGCTGAGATAAAAAAGTTATTTTCTAATGAAGTTAATGTAGTTTTTGATTATCCTAAACCATCTAAACTCATAGAACTTCTTGTTAATGCTGTTGTTAGGTTTGATTTTCAAGCCATCATTTTGGATAGTTTTGCAGGAAGCGGGACGACAGGTCATTCGGTTTTGGAATTGAACAAGTCAGACGGCGGAAACAGGAAATTTATTTTAATTGAGTTGGAAACGGAAATCGCACAGAACGTAACGGCTAAAAGATTGGAAAAAGTGATTAAAGGTTACGAAGTGGAAAAAGGTAGCGG
>JADZEA010000068.1 GCA_020850775.1 bacterium | reverse complement strand
CTTTACTTTTCGGAAGCAGTTTTAGAAAAATCAGTCAGAAAAATGGCGGTTGCTTCTCTGTTTTTAGGGCTTACAACTCTTTGCAAACCAATTAGTTACTATTTTTTTTTTGTTGCAATTTTCACTTTGATTTTTTACCACAGAAAAGATTTACCGAGAACACCGCGGCTAACTTTGACAATCATTTTTATTTATTTTTTAACTCTTTTTCCCTGGCTGATTAGAAATTATCTTGACCTTGGTTACTTTGAGTTTACACAGTACAGGCAAACGGAAATATTTTTACGAAGAGTTGCTGACAACTTGCTTAACGAACAAAAATTTTACTACGAAGAGCCGTTTTTAAAAAAAGATTTTATTGGAGTTTTAAAAATTTATCCTGAAAAAATTATAGAAAATGCTTTTGAAGGTTTTAAAGGCTCATTTTTACCTGAAAAAAAATTGAGTAAAATTATTACCTGTAACAAAGATTGGGAAACCTCACTTTACGACACTTACGTTACCAAAGGCGTTTTTCAAACAGTTTTTACGATTTTTTACAGAGGAAAAATTGGATTTTTGCAGGTTGTTCTCTTGATTAGCCAATTCATTTTTGATTTTGGGATTTATTTTTTTGCTTTTTTAGGGTTCTTTACTTTTGCCAGAAAAAAGCACCCTTTTAAGGTTTTAGCAATTTTTACTTTTGTTTATTTTTCAGTTTACGCTTGTCTTTCAGAGCCAAAACCAAAATTCAGGATTCCTTTTGTTCCGGTACTAATGATTTGTGCAGCAACTGGAATTAGCAGTTTAACTTCGCAAACCCAAAAGAACAGAAAATGAATATTCTTTACTACATCGGAAACAGAGGAATTGACCTTTCTAAAAAAGGCGGTTACTACACTCATGTTTACAAACTGATTGAAGCTGTCCGGGAAACGGAAAACAAGGTTCACTTGCTTTGTATCGGCGAAAAACGTCTGGAAGAATTTGGCGAAAATACTCAAATTCCCCACGTTTACGCAAGGTTTTTTGTTCATAAATTTTTGCCTTTTACGGGGATTTTAAACAGTTTCAGGCTTTTAAAAACTGCCTTAAAACTTCACAAACAAACAAAGTTTGAAATTATCCACGAAAGGTTTGGGCTTTACAGTTACGGCGGATTTTTAGCAGCAAAACTTATGGGAATTCCAATAATTTTTGAGGTGAATGGTCCGGTGATTGAGGAAAAACAAAATCACACGGAAGCGTTAAAAGGATTGGAGCTAATTTCTGCAAAAATAAGTCGTTACATTGCTTTGCGAAATGCTGATGCCTACGTAACAATTTCAAACCTGATGAAAGAAATTATGGTTGAAGAGTGGAAATTACCGTCTGAAAAAATTTTTGTAATGCCAAATTGTGCTGACCACAAAGTTTTTGCACGCGTTGGTTTGGAAGAGGAAGGTGAAATTCTACGAAAATCACTTGGTTACACTGAAAACGAGTTTGTAGCGTGTTTTATTGGCTCATTTTTTCCTTGGTACGGCTTGGAGATTTTTTTTGAGGCTTTTGGAAAGGCTTACGAAAAAAATAAAACTTTACGGCTTTTGATGGTTGGAGAAGGCAAAATTGAAAACGAGCTTCGTGGAATTGCACAAAAATCAGGTTTTGCGGAAGCTATAAATTTTGTCGGAAGAGTGAAACACGAGCAAGTTCCCGTTTACCTGAAGGCTTCTGACTGTGCGATTGCACCTTTTAGAAAGTTACCAACGAAGTTCTTTTCTTCTGCGATAAAAATTTTTGAGTACGGAATGGCTGGAAGTGCGATTTTAGCTCCGCGACTTGGGCAAATTGCTGAAGTGATTGAAGACGGGAAAACAGGAATTCTTTTTGAGCCAAACGATGTTGGGTCAATCACTGAAGGGATTTTGAAAATTTCTTTGCAGTCAAAAGAAAAAAACAGGGAAATGGGGAAAGCAATTCAAAAAGAGGCACTTGAAAAATACACCTGGGAAAGCTACGGAAAGCAACTTGTGAGACTTTACGAACAATTACGAACTGTTTCACTTCCTTAATTTTGGTTCGTTAAATTCAGTTTGGCTAAAACTTTTGCAGGCAGTAAAGTTTTTCGTACTTCGCAACCATTTTTTCAACCAGAAAATTTTCAGTTACGAAAGTTTTGGCACTTTTTCCAAGTTCCAAACGTTCTTCATCTTTTAATAAAATCATTCGTTTAATTTGTTCTGAAAGGCTTTTTGTGTTTTCAGCTTCTGCTAAAAACCCAATTTTTTCGTTAGTCAAAATTTCAGGAATTCCGCCAATTTTGAAAGCCACACAAGGTTTTTCTAAAAACATTGCTTCAGCCAAAGCAATTCCAAAACCTTCCCGCCTTGAAGGTTGAACGTAAACGTCAAAAATATTCAGCAAGTCTGCAACGTCATTTCTCAAACCTGCAAAAATTATTTTTTTGGTTAGTTTTAGCTTTTCAGCAAGTTTTTGAAGTTCCTTAAAGTGCTGTAGTTCGCTTGCTTTCCCGACAAAAACAATTTTTAAGTTTGGAAAATCTTTTTCAAAGTAAGAAACGGCTTTAATCAAAAGGTCTGCTCCTTTGATAAAACGCAAGTTTCCAATTGTTCCAAGTACAAAATCATTTTGCAAAATCCCAAGTTCGGCTCGTAAATTTTCCTTGTTTTGAGTAATTTTTAGCCTTGAGGCATCAATTCCGTTGTGGATTAAAACGATTTTTTTCAAGGGAACGCCAAAAGTTTTGTGTTCAAAGTTTGTAACTTCGTTTGAAATTGCGACAAAATTTGTAACCAAACAGCTTGAGATTTTTTCAAGGTTTTTGTAAACGAAAAAGTCAAATTTTGAAAGTTCTTTAGGTGTTCCGTGAATTGAAGAGATTATTTTTTTGATTCCACAAAGTTTTGAAGCGATTGCGAATGAGAATTTCCAGCCAAGTGAGTTGTGAAGGTGAACAACGTCAGGTTTTATGTTTTTTATAATTTTGCGAAAATCAGGGAAGTCGCCAAAATTTTTCCAGTTTCTGAAAATGTTTGAGTTGATAATTTTTACGCCAAGTTGTTCAAACTGAGTAACAAGTTCTTGTTTTTCATCAGTTTCGTAGTAGAAAACCGTGTGTTGAAAATTATCGGATGAATTTTTGATTAAGTCGTAAAGCAGAGTTTCAGCTCCACCACGGTTTAAGCCTGAAATTACGTGAAAGATTTTCATAAAATTAAGAGTTAGTGGTTAAAAAGTTCTTAATTAATTAGTTGTTGCAAGCTGTCCGCAAGCGGCTTGAATTTGTCTTCCGCCGGTGTTTCGTAGTGTTGCGGAAGGAGTAGCTTTTCCAAGAACAGCCATAAATTTTTCAATTCGTTCTTTAGTCGGTCGTTCAAAATCGGTGTTTGTTGGGTTGTAAGGAATTACGTTGATTTTACAATTGTAGTCTTTAATCCATTTTGCGAGTTTTTTTGCGTCTTCGTCGGTGTCGTTAATTCCGGCAAGCAAAACGTATTCAAGTGTAACACGGTTTCTGTTGGTTTTGTTGTATTTTTGGATTTCAGCGAAAATGGTTTCAATTTGCCATTTTTCATTCAAAGGCATCAAAGCAGTTCTTGTCAGGTTGTCGGTTGCATTTAGCGAAATTGCAAGTTTAAAATTGTGTTCTTCTTCAATAAACTTTTGGATTTTTGGTAAAACTCCACTTGTTGAAATTGTAATTTTTCTTTGAGAAATTGAGAATGCTTGCGGGTCGCAAAGGATTTTTGCACTTTCAATTACGTTGTTGTAGTTGTGAAACGGTTCTCCCATTCCCATAAAAACAATGTTTGTGATTTCAGTTTCAAAATCTCTGCTAATTACGATGATTTGGTCAAGGATTTCGCTAAGTGTCAGGTTTCGCAGAAGTCCCATTTTTCCTGTTGCACAAAATTTACAGTCAACCGCACAACCGACTTGAGAGGAAACACAAATTGTTTTTCGTTTACCGTCGTAAAGTAAAACGCTTTCAATTTTTCTTCCGTCAGCAAGGCGGAACAGAAATTTGTGAGTTTTAGAAATTTCATCAATTTTAACTTCCACAAGTTCAATGTTTTCAATGAAAGCAAACTCATCTAATTTTGTTTTAGTTTTTTTTGAAAGGTTGGTCATCTCATCAAAGGATTTAGCTTTTTTATTGTAAATCCAGAGAAACATTTGAGTTGCACGGAATTTTTTTTCACCAATCTTTTCAAAAAAATTTTCTAACTGTGTGAGGTTTAGTCCTTTAAGGTTTGTTTTTTCCATAAGTTAAAGTTACGAAAAAAAACAAAAGTAAGAATTAAAAAAATATTGAGCCTTTTTCCATTTTAAATTCTTAATTTTTATTCTGAAATTTTTAGAGGTTTTATGCTTTACTACTTGCCGCAAGTTTTTATTTTTATTTTTGGTTTGGCAATCGGGAGTTTTTTAAATGTTTGCATTTTGCGAATTCCTGCCAAAAAAAAGATTTCGGAAGGAAGGTCGGAGTGTCCGGAATGCCAAAATAAAATTAGATTTTACGATAATTTTCCTGTTTTGAGTTGGGTTTTACTTGGAGGGAAGTGCCGTAACTGTAAAAATCCGATTTCGAAAATCTATCCTTTTGGAGAGTTGTTGACGGGAATTTTATTTTTAACGGTTTTTTACAAGTTTGGTTTGACAAAGAATTTACCTGAAGCATTAATTTTTGTTTCTGTTTTGCTCGTTGTAAGTTTTATTGATTTTGAGCACCAAATCATTCCAAACGTTGTTCTCCTGATTGGAACCGTAATGATTTTTATGAGCCGTTTGATTTTGGGATTTCTTGATGGGATGGTTTTTGAGAACCTTTTAGCTTTTTTACTTGGTGGAGGTTTTGGGATTGGAATTATTGCTTTTCATTTTTTTCTTTTTTTCTTTTTGACTAAAAAAGCAGGTTTTGGAATGGGAGATTTTAAGTTGATGTTTTTTTTAGGTGGTTTTTTAGGTGGTTTTAAGGCTGTTGTGCTATTTTTTCTTGCTTCTTTTATCGGGATTTTCATTTTTTTGGTTTTTAAATTATTGCTAAAACGAGAAATAAGTAAGTTTGCTTTTGGACCCTCACTTTGTCTTGCCGCTTATTGCCTGATTTTTATAGAAACAAAAAAAATAGTCGGATTGTTGACATAGCGACTGATTTTGGACACGTTTATTTTTCTCACTTGCTAAAAAACAGCGTTTCAGAACTGATTTAATAATTTTGGGTTGGTTGTTGGATTTGCAAATATCAGGCTTGATTTTTGTAACACTATTTTGAAAAATGTGTTAGGTCAAAAACGCACTTTTTTCTTGATTCTTTTTCGTAGAACTAATTAATTTTAGCCGTTGATTTTAGGAATGCCCTGAAAAAGTGGCTAAAGTTTAAATTGTAAAAAAATTAAAAAAGGAGAGTACTAAAATGAAAGTATTCAAAAGTTTCCGCAAGGAAGAAAAAGGTTTTACACTTATTGAAATCCTTGTTGTGGTAATTATCGTGGCTATTTTGGCTGCAGTTGCTGCGCCGATTTACTTTGGTTACGTAGAAAAAGCAAAAAAGTCAGAAGCGGAATCAGTAGTATCGTCAATTATTAGCGCTGCTAAGGTTCGCAAAAACGAAAAAGGTACTTGGCCAGCAAGTATTGAAAAAGAAGATTTGGGAATTGATGTTGAACAAACAATGAAAAATGAATGGGATATTCAAATCATTGATGACGGCGACAATGTTACAGTTACTGCAGTAGGAATTGCGGCAGACGGTGGCAATGCTGGTATTGAAGTTAGTTACAACACAGCAACAGGTTGGGCTAAGAAAGAAGACGAATAAAACTAGTTTTGAATTAAAAGTTTAACTAACTGAAAATTTTAAAAAAAGAATCAAGAAATTATGACAATAGAAGAATTGCTAAAGTTTACCAAAGATAACAAAGCTTCTGATCTTCACTTGAGCGTTGGTTCTGCACCAATGCTCAGAATTAATGGCAAAATGCAAAAAATCAACATGCCAAATTTTAGTAAAGATCAGTTTGAACAACTTATTTTTGCAATAATGACTAACGAACAAAGGATGATTTTCTCAAAAAATCATGAAATTGACTTTTCTAAAAAGTTAGATGAAGATACTCGTTTTAGAGTAAACGTTTTTCAACAAATTAATGGTATTGCTGCAGTTTTCAGAACGATTCCAACTGAAATTAAAACGTTCCAGGAACTTGGTTTACCTAATGTTATCAAAAGTTTAGCTCTAAAAGAAAAAGGTTTAATTCTTCTTACGGGTCCGACTGGCAGCGGAAAATCCACTACACTTGCAACTATGGTTGACTACATTAATGAAAACAAACATTGTCACATTATTACTATCGAAGATCCGGTGGAATTTGTCCACAAATCAAAAAATAGCCTTGTCAATCAAAGAGAAGTAGGTGCAACAACTCACTCTTTCGCAAACGCTCTTCGTGTAGCTTTACGTGAAGACCCGGATGTGATTTTAGTGGGTGAGATGAGAGACCTTGAAACGGTTTCTTTGGCTCTTACAGCCGCTGAAACAGGACACCTTGTTTTGGCTACACTGCACACAAACAGTGCTGCTAAAACTATAGACAGAATTATTGATATCTTCCCAACAGGACAGCAAGGGCAAGTTCGTTCAATGCTTTCTGAATCTTTGGAAGCAGTTATCGCACAAAAACTCTTACCAACAAAAGATGGAAGAGGCAGAGTCTCAGCAATGGAAATTATGTTGGCTACAACAGCTATTCGTAACTTAGTTCGTGAAGATAAAGTTTATCAAATCCCTTCAGTTATTCAAGCTGGCGGTAAGTCAGGAATGCAATCGCTTGACCAAGATTTACAAAGACTTGTTATGGAAGGTAAAGTTGACAGAGCTGAAGCTGCTAAACGTGCTGATAACGCTAAACTTTTTGAAAGCGAAGCAATTTTTTAGTTTTGTTCTGTAAAAAGTGCAAACATTTTGACCTGAAAAGTCTAATTTTAATAACCGCGGAGGTTTAAAATGATTTTTTTATCAACCAAAGAACTTTTCCGTAAGTTCAAAAAAGAGTGTGGCTTTACGCTGATTGAAGCAATGGCCGCAACTGTAATTTCTACTATTGGAATTACAGGTTTTACAACTCTTATGGGCTTTGCGGATTCTATGGTTCTTTACGATGTTCAGGCTAATGTTGCTTTA
Organism: bacterium; assembly: GCA_020850775.1. GTDB lineage: Bacteria > CLD3 > CLD3 > CLD3 > CLD3 > JADZEA01. The sequence goes on along the minus strand of JADZEA010000068.1, from coordinate 1,726 downwards.
GGCTTTGCTATGGATACAATGGAGTTTGTTAAGTACGTTACCGAAGCTTCGGAAGTCAGGTCCGGAAGAATTGACCTTGAAAGTAACAACGAAGTAAGGGAAATTTTTTCAGGAAGGTCACGTCTTAAACTTGCACAAATTAATGGCAAAGAAGTTGAGTTTAATATTTCTATGCGTCCAATCCCTCCAAGCGGTTTGCCTGACGATGTAAATCTGTCAAATCGTATTGCGAGAGGGACAATTAGTACTGTTCCTTTAAGTCGTTTCCCAGTCGAAATTACAGTAGATTGGGAATCACAAAATTATCTCTTTGGCAAAAGAGAGGATTTAGTCATTCTTTACGCAGATTACTTTACCCAAAGAAAGTAAAAGGAGCTAAAAATGTTAAACTTAAAAAACATCAAATCAGAAGCTGGTTTTACTTTGATAGAACTTTTAGCTTCTACAATTATTACTGGAACTGTGTTGGCAGGCTCTGCAGCTTTAGTTGCACAGTACAGTTACTTTTTTGAGCAGGATTTTATAATCAGCCAACTAAATTCAGCATCTTCACGATTGCTTACCTCAATTCATGACGTAATAAACAGATCAAGTTTTTATGTTGATGCTAACGATACCAATCTTTACTATCCAAACATTATTAATAATGGAAATGCGATAGAAGTTGCAATTTTTGATTATCCGGAACCAGAAGACAATCCTGCTGTAAATTTTTCTGTTAGTGACCAGATTAAAGGTGCTAACATTCCAATTATTGGAGAAATCAGACTTGATAACGGTGAAGTTCATTTCCTTGGTAAATCTTCAAATGATAGAGTAGCTTTAGATTATCTTTATCAAAAAGAAAAAGTTCTTTTAGACCGTGATATTAGAGAAGGTCGTGCTGACGGTAGAAAAATTGATTACTTGTACAATCCAGGCTACAATCAGGCAGTTTACTTTAAAAATATCCTTGAAGACAACACAGAAGGTGAAAAATATGAAATCAGAGTTGAAACTTTGAAATTTTCCCGTTACATCTCTGAAGCATTTTCAGACCCTGAAAGTGTTGTAAAAAGTAATCCTGTCCTTAGTTATTTACCACGAGACCCAATGTTTTCCTTTTCAGGTTTGATAAAATATTGGTTTGAAGTAAGTGCTAATTTAGACCGTGAAGGCAGAGGAAGTTTTGGAAATAATCAAACAGACTACTTTACTGGTAGCCGTTTTAACAATCCAAATAACAATGGTTTAGATGGTTTTGTGATTGAATTTTTCAGCTTGTCCGGATGCCAAATTCCAAACGGCTTGACAAATTCACAAAACGTAACCACAACAAGTTATGAATCAGTTTGCCCTGGTGGATGTTAAGAAAGGATTACAAAATGAAAAATATAAAAATTTTATTCAATAAATTTCTTAGACAAGAAGAAGGAATTTCTCTTGTAGCTTCAATTACTTTCAACTTAGTAACCTTGTTGCTTGCAACTTCCTGGGCTTACTTCGCATCAAGCCAATTTGATACTACCGTTTTAAAGATTGAAGGAATTAGAAATACTTACCTTTTAAAAGGTTACAATTCGCTTGTCAGAGCCGTAAAACCAAATATTGATTGGGGAAAAGCCCAATACTTAGCTGGATTTAACATTACGTACAATCCAAGTTCGTTTATTCCTAATGCAGATAATTACAATGGTTTAGGAAATGTTAATATTGAAAAAGTTCAAAGTGACGGTGGAACAGACAT
>JADZEA010000067.1 GCA_020850775.1 bacterium | reverse complement strand
GCGTCAGGTTTTTGGAAAACACAAGGTTTTACCCAAAAGTTGAGGAAACGATTTTGCAAATTAAAAACGTAAAACTTGGCGTCCTTTCAAACAAACCTGATGTTTTTACGAAGGCTTTGATTGAAAATTCAAGTCTCAAAAACTGTTTTGACTTCGTTTACGGAACAGACGTTTTGGGAAGCCTGAAACCAGACCCGGTTCTGATTAAAAAATGCAGGGGAAACGCACAAAAAATTTTGTTTGTCGGCGATAGTTTGGTTGACCTTGAGACGGCAAAAAATGCGAAAATTTCATCCTGCATCGTAACTTATGGGCTTGGAAACCTTGTAGAAATTAAGAAACTCAAGCCTGATTTTTTGATTGATGATTTTAGTGAAATCCTGAAAATTATTGAAAATCTTTAGTGAACCACGATTGTTTCAACTTCAGGAACTCCCGAAAGGTTAAGTTCAATGTGTTTGTGGTGTGCTTTTGTTTTGAACTCGCTGATGATTTCCAGCACGTCGTAATCAATGTAAACGCAGTGCGAACCGTCAATTTTTACGACAGAAAAATCAGGCACCTTTTCTAATTCATCTTTCAGCCTTTTTTTGTTGATGAAACTTACGTTGTCAGCAAGCCGGAAACTGTAGTGTTTGGTTTCACCTTTCAGCACTTCTTCAAGCAGGTAACCAGCTTTGTAGGTGTTTTTCAGGATAAAATAAGTTGCGTAAGCGATTCCGATGCAGACTCCGAGAAGCAAATCGGTTAGCAAAGTTGCCACAACTGTAAAGGCAAACGGGAAAAATTGTTCTTTTCCCAGCTTGTAAACAGAAAAAATCATTTTAGGTTTTGCGAGGTTGTAACCTGTTCGCACCAAGATTACGGCAAGCACGCAGTAAGGGATTTTGTTAAGGATTTTCCCCGCGAACAAAATCAAAACAAACAGCCAGACACCGTGAAAAAAAGCTGAAAGTTTCGTCCTTGCACCTGCTTCTGCGTTTGCGGAACTCCTGACGATTACAGCAGTTATCGGAAGTCCGCCAAGCAAACCGCTGACAAAGTTTCCTGTTCCCTGAGCGACAAGTTCTCTGTTTTGTGGCGTGATTCTGTTGAAAGGGTCAAGTTTGTCAATCGCTTCAACGCTAAGCAAAGTTTCAAGTGTCGCAACAAAACAAATTAAAAAAGCATTTTTCAGGATGTTTACGTTGCTGAAAACAGCGTCGTAATCCGGAAATTTTATTTCTGTAAACAAATTTTCTGGTACACTGACAAACTGACTTGGCTTTAAACTGAGCGCGGGAACGTATTTTTCAAAAAATACCGGAGTCAGAATCCCAAAAATTACTATGAAAAATGCAGTCGGAACGAAGGTGATTTTTTTATCTAAAATTGGTTTGATGAAAATTAAAGTTGCGAAGGAAACCAAACTGATAAAAGCAACTCCAAACGATGAATTTATGTAAACACTGTCAAGGTGTTCAAAAATATGGTTTAAAGTGATGATGTTAATCATTTCTTTTGACCAAAAATCAGGCAACCCGTAACCGATTAGAAGTGGAGCCTGTTTTGAAATTAAAATGATTCCGATAGCCGCAAGCATTCCTTTGATGACCGCAGAAGGAATAAAATGAGTGAACCCGCCAAGCCTGAAAATGCCAAGGAAAATTTGTAAAATTCCCGCAACCGTTACCGATAAAAACAAAGCCTCAACGCTGCCAAGTTCTGTAATCGCAGCCGCACAAATCGCCGTCAAACCTGCTGCTGGCCCGCTGACACTTAAACCAGAACCGCTAAGCACTGTTACCAAAATTCCGCCAACAACCGCTGCAACAAGACCCGAATAAATCGGCGAGTTAGAAGCTAAAGAAATCCCAAGTGCAAGAGGCAAAGCTACCAAAAAAAGCGTGATGCTTGCCTTAAAATCGTGTTTTAAAAACGCAAGAAAGTAAAACTTCGTTCTTCGTGTAAGCAGTTTCATTGAAGAGTTACCTCAAAAGCAGCATTTTTTTTGTTTGGCTAAAATTTCCGCTTTCAAGCCTGTAAAAATAAACTCCCGAACTAACTAAGTTTCCACTAAAATCAGTTCCGTTCCAAACAACAAAATTTTTTGTTTGTTCAAGTTCAAAGTCTTTTACTCTTTCGCCAAGAATATTGAAAATTATTAGCTTAGCCTGTCCTTTTTGCGGAAGTTCGTACGTAATTTTTGTGCTTGGATTGAATGGATTCGGGAAATTTTGGCTGAGTTTGTAAGTAATTTTTTTGTTCTCATTTTTACCAACTGAAATCAATAAATCACCTGTAAAAACCACGGCAAGATTGTTTGCTTCGGAAGTTAAAGCTGTTCCGTTTACGTCGTAAGTTGTAGTTACCGTGTAAGAATAAAAACTACTGTCTGCAACTTGTAAATCCTCAAACTCAAGGCTCAAACCCGAATAAATTTGTGTTCCTGAAGCCAAAACATCGTTTGCAGAGCTTGCTTGCCCGTTTAGTTTGTAAAGATTGTAAGACAAAACTTGCCAGGTTATTGTTTGGCTGTTTTGCGTTTTTGGCATTATTAATTTTGCTTGTAAAGTTTGAATTGGTTCAACGAAACAACGAATCATTGGAATTATTTCTCCAAAAACCGGAACAAGATTTTCAATGTTTGACCAGGTTGTCCCTTGTTTTACAAAATGTGTGTTTGCACTGAAGTTGTAAG
>JADZEA010000066.1 GCA_020850775.1 bacterium | reverse complement strand
TTCTTTGGCGAAAAACTCTGTGTGTTGAGGCAAAGTTTCAAAATTAAAGCCACAACGAAAACACTCAATTACGTCTTCCTGGTCAAGCCAATTGCATTTTGGACAGCGTTTAGAGGCTTTGGCTTCAGCGATTTTTTCATCCGCTTCTTCCTCAATTTTATCAGTAAGTTGTAACCATTCAAATTGTTCTTCAGTTGTAAGCATTTTAAAATTCAAATTTAAAAAAATAAATTTACGCTTTTAGGTTGGTGGAAAAAATAAAAATTTCAGTTTTTGCATTAAAGGTTTTAGTTTACAGGAAAAATTTTAAAAGCAGAAAAATTTTTAGAACTAATCAGAAGGTAAAAATGCGAAAAGGAACTCAAACAAGCACTTTTGGAACAAACGGAAGAATTAACCACGATTCTACAAAATTTTACAATTCAAAACTCTACCAAAACTTAGAAAAAACAGAAGTTTCCATTTCCGAAGACACAACTTTACCTGAAGAATTAGAGAATAAAATTTTTCTGGGTTCTTCCGAAAAAATGCAGAAACTTCCTTCCAACTCAATCCATTTAATGGTTACTTCTCCACCGTACAACGTTTCAAAAGATTACGATGAAAACCTTTCACTTGATGAGTACCTTGCACTGTTAAGAAGCGTTTTTACAGAAACTTACAGAGTTTTGGTAAACGGAGGCAGAGCTTGTGTAAACATTGCAAACATTGGTAGAAAACCTTACTTGCCGTTGTCTGATTTTGTCTCAAGGTTAATGCTTGAAATTGGTTTTAAAATGCGTGGCGAAATTATTTGGAACAAAGCTGCAAGTTCAAGTCCTTCAACTGCCTGGGGAAGTTGGCAATCCGCTTCAAATCCGATTTTACGGGACGTTCACGAGTACATTTTGGTTTTTTCAAAAGGCGATTTCAAGCGTGAAACCAACGGTAAAATCAACACAATCACAAAAGAACAGTTTTTAGAGTGGACGAAATCCGTTTGGGTTTTTAAAGCTGAAAGCGCCAAAAGAATTGGTCATCCTGCACCTTTTCCTGAAGAATTGCCTTACAGACTAATCCAACTTTACTCCTTCAAAAACGATGTTGTGCTTGACCCGTTTTTGGGAAGTGGGACAAGTGCTTTAGTTTCTGTCAAAACAGGACGAAAATTTGTCGGTTACGAAACAAACGAAAGCTACGTAAACCTTTCTAAAAGCAGAATTTACGCCGAACTGAACCAACAAAAACTAACGCTTTAAATTTTTGCTTTGAAGCCTTGCTGTTTCCAGTCAAAACTTGCAAACTGTTTTTGGCATTTTTTAATTTTTATTGATTTTCACTAAAATTTTATCGTAATCAGAGTGATGACCTATCCAGAACCAAACAATTTTATCTTCAATTTTTATTCCCAAGGCTCTGTAAGAAGCACCGATTCTAACTGAATAAATTTCCGGTGCAACTTGTTTGAATTGTAGAGAAAGATGGAAAGGATTGTTTTTCCATAATTTATAGTTTTTTTGGGCAAGTAATTGAGTTTCTTTTGGTAATTTTTTAAAGCATTCACGAAATCTTTTGTTGATTAGTGAAATCATAATTTTTCCCAGCCAACTTCTTCTACCATTTTTGCTTTAAAATCTTTCAACGCTTCAAAACCAATTTTTTCTAAAGTATCTTTTGATTTTTTAAATTTTTCTTTCCAAATTTTTTCATTTTCTAAACTTTTTTGTGGTAAATCAGAAGTTTCACTCACAAGAACTTGCTTCATTTTTTCAAATTCTTTTTGGTTTTGTGCATCTAAATTCTTACTCATTTTAAATGATTGAAATACAAAAACCAATTCTTCAATAAAGTTTTCAACCGCTTCCTCAAAAATTTTGCCCGAAGAAAAAACAGAGAAATCCTCGGCTTCAAAAACAAAGCCTTCACTGTGTTCTACTTTTATCCAAATTTTTTTTCCCAAGGTTACTTTTTCGTGTGTAAATGGCAAAAGCTCAAATTTTACAATATTTTTTGTCCCCTCAACAACACGGGAAGTATCCTTGCAAACAACTTTACCAACTTTCCAGCGAAGTGGGTTTTCTAAAAAATTTTCAAGAAAACCTTGAAATTCTACGCTCAAATCTTCTAAAACCTGTTGTTCGTTGCCTACAGTTTGGATTAGCTTTTCAAGTTTTTTGCTAAATTTTGGTGCTAAGTTTAAAGTCAATTCTTTCATAGTTTTACCTTTAGGTTTTCAAATTAATTTACTTTTATTTTTTCAGTTTTTCTAATTTTTTTTAGCTTTAAATTTTTGCTTTGAAGCCTTGCTGTTTCCAGTCAAAACTTGCAAACTGCCCTAAAAAACCTAAAATCACAACGTAAGGAACGTGCAAAACTTCCAGCAGTGGAAAAATTAACAAGAGTTTCCAATTTTTGTAAACCCAAATTCCCCAAAAAACCACTAAAAACTCAACCAAACTTTTCACAAGCAGAACGCTCAAAAAATTTTCCAAACTCACAAGGTTTGCGAAGTAAAACAACGGAAACAAAAAAAGCCACAAGTTTAAAACGTACACGCAAAGCAAGACTAAAATGCTTTTGAAATTGTAACTTTTACTTTTTGAAGCATGCCTAAGTCGTTGGTTTACAAATGCTTTTAAGGTTTTTGGCGGATTTGTTCCAACAAAACTTTCAGTGCAAAAAACAATTTCCCATTTTGTCAAATCTCTGACTAAGTGCAAAAAAAGGTCGTCATCGCCTGAAACAAAGTTTGCAATTTTGCTAAAACCTCCGACTTCATCAAAAACTTCCTTTCGGTAAGCGAGGTTTCTGCCAGTGCAAGTCATTGGAAAACCTAAGCCAATCGTTCCCGCACTAACGCAAGCCAAACTCAGGCTGTCAAGCTCAAAAAGTAAGGACTTCAAGCTAAAAACATCATTTTTCACAGGAGAAAAACCAACGACTAAACCTGTGTTTTTACTAAAATAAGCTAATGTTTTTTCAATCCAGTTTTTTTGTGGAAAACAATCAGCGTCAGTGAAAAACAGAATTTCACCTTTTGCTTGCGAAATCCCTAAAGTCAGTGCATTTTTTTTTGGAGCAATTAAAACTTCAGTTACTGAAACAACTTTTAATTTTGAAAAACTCTTTTGCAAAGCCTCCAAAATCTCCAAAGTTTTGTCCGTTGAACGGTCGTTGACAACAATTAACTCAAAGTTTTGGTAAGTTTGATTTTTGAACGAATTAATCAGGTTTAACAAGTTTTGTTCTTCGTTCCGTGCAGCGACAATCACACTGACAAAAACTTGTTTTGGGTCATTAATTTTACGAGTTTTTAGCAGACCAACGCACAGAAGCAAAACCAAAGAAGCGTAAAAACATAAAATTAGCCAAATAAAAATCAAAAGTTTTCCTTTCAAAAAGGCATTTTCAGAGTTAAATTTTTAGTGTTTGAAGTTAAGGATTTTTAGCTTAAAATTATTGATAAAAGTTGAACTTAAAAAATAAAGGATAGAAAAATGAGACCTAACATTGGAATTTCTGATTCAAATCGTGAATCTGTAATTAAAATGCTGAACGTTTTGCTTTCAGATGAATTTGTTCTCTACACCAAAACGAGAAATTATCATTGGAACATTGTTGGACATTCTTTTAATGATTTGCACAAATTTTTTGAAGGACAGTACGAAGCACTTGACGAAATAATTGATGAAGTAGCGGAAAGAAGCCGTGCTTTGGGTGGTTTTGCGTTAGGAAGTTTGAAAGATTTCCTTGCAAACACGAGGCTTTCAGAAACAAGTGACCAGGTTACAGATTTCAGAACTACAGTTACAAATTTGTTAAACGACCACGAGACAATAATTTGCAACCTGAGAAACGAACTTGTAGCTTGTGCAGAAGATTTTGGTGACCACGGAACGAGTGATTTTCTAACTGGTTTGATGGAACAGCACGAAAAAATGGCTTGGATGCTCAGAGCCTTTTTGACAGGAAAATAAGGTTTTAAATATAACATAAAAAAGATAATAAAATGGAAATAGAAATTAAAAATTTTGGTCCAATTGACAACTTGAAATTTGACCTTAACAAAGACTTACATCTTATCTATGGAAAAAATGCAATTGGTAAATCTTATGCTACTTATTGTATTTATTGTTTACTCAAAAATATCGGAAAAAGTATAAATTATGCTAGTTCTAGTTATTATGCTAAATTATATTTGGACAACAACGAGAGTTTAAAATTCGAAAAAAATATTGAATCAAAAGTCAAAGATCAAAGAGATAACGAAACTATTGATTTTACTAATGATTTCTTTAAATTTATTGAAATTTTGTTAGGAAAAATGATTTTAAATGAGTTACAAAATTCTCTATCAAATTCTTTTTTTTCCTTAAGAAATCTAAAAAATCAGTATTCTCAAAAAAATTATACTTTTATCATTTCTATTTCAGCATCAGAAAAACTTGAATTTAGTTCAAATGACGAAGGTAATTTAGAATTAAAGTATCGGCATCACTCTACTAAATTAGAAATAATTAAGAAAGTTACAAAAACAACATCATTTTTATTGAATATTAACAGTAAAAAGGAATTTAGTTCAGCAATAGAAAGAAAATTTATTTTAAAGTTAATAAATTTCATAAGAAGTAAAATAAATAAAATATTAAATAGTTTGAACTTGAATATTAGTGATATTTATTACCTGCCGGCAAGTCGCTCCGGTCTTTATCAGGCTTTAAACGCTTTTACACCAATCATAGCAGCACTAACACAAAATAGATTTTTTATGGAACGAAATAAAAATATTGAACTTCCATCGTTATCTGAACCTATTTCAGATTATTTTCTTGATTTATCTACCGTAAACAAAAAAAGAACAAACAAAGAATTTGAAGAGATAATTGAACAAATCCAAAATGAAATATTAAATGGTGAAATTGAGTATAATGACAAAACCAAAAAAATTATTTATAAACCTAAAAATATTGATTTGGAATTAAATTTATCTGAAGCATCTTCAATGGTTTCTGAATTATCACCTTTAGTGATTTATTTGAAACATATAATTAACAATAAATATAACAAAAGCACTAAAATTTACGGAATTAATCCATCTAAAAAATATTATGATATTCTTTTTATTGAAGAACCAGAAGCACATTTACACCCGGAAATTCAGGTAAAATTGATAGAAATATTTGCAAATTTAACTCAGTTAAATTTAAAAATATTCATCACTTCACATAGTAATTATATGTTTAACAAACTAAATAATTTATTAATAACAAACAAAATAAATGAAAAAAAAGTAGCAGTTTATCATCTGATTAAAGGAGCAAAAGGTTCTACGATCAATACCGAAATGGTTGTTACCCAAGATGGAATTAATGATGAAAATTTTCAAGATGTTTCAGTACAACTCTACAATGAACGTCTCAATTATTTGGAAGAACAAAATGATAAAAATAGCTAAAATCAAAGAAAATTCCATCTTATCTAATTTTATAGAAGATACTTGTTGTGAAAATGAAATAGGTGTAACTTTTGATGAAAAGATTTCGCCTGATTCTTATGTGATAATTAAGGTAGATAAATATTATAATTCTTTAAAGTTAGAAAAAACACCTGCTTCAGTTGACTGTTTAATATTTAGAAAATGTATGGAAACTGGGTATGGACTAACTTTAGTAGAATTAAAAAATATTAAAACTTTACGAAACATTGACACGCAAAATATCAAAGAAAAATTTGAAATAACTTTGTCAGATTTTATTAAACAAAAATTTAAAGAACTTTTTGATACTGATTATTCTGAAATAAAACTATTTTTTGTTTTAAACATAGAACTTTATAAAAGAGATTTAGGACTGAAAGCGGAAGCATTAATAGGTATGAGATTTAATTTTAACAATAAAAAATTAATGATTAATCTAACAATGCCAAATCCAACAATTAAAAATTGTTATACAAAAACATTTTAGATAGTAAGTATTCTATTTTATATTTTTTAGAAGGTAAAAATGACAACTCACAAACTAAAAATTGATTTCCTTTGGCAGCAACACCAACCGTACTACAAAGATTCACAGTTCGGAAAATTTATAATGCCTTGGACACGTTTGCATGGAATTGGAGTAAAAATGCTTTTTAGGTATCACGGATTTTCAGATTTGGTTGACTTTTACCCACTCAAATATGGAATCTAATAGAAGCAGCTAAAAACCTTGCTTCTTTTTCTAACATTAAAATTTATTAAAAAAAGGATTAACACAAATGCTAAAATTCAATTTTTTATTGGTTATTTTGTACGTTGAAAACCAACAAAAAAGCTGTGAGTTTTACAAAAAATTACTTTTGCTTGAACCAATTCTTGATGTTGAGGGAATGACAGAGTTCCAAATAAGTGAAAATTCTATTCTTGGACTAATGCCTGAAAGTGGCATTCAAACGATTCTAAATGACACAGTTCCAAACCCAAAATCAGGCAACCAAATTCCACGTTGTGAACTTTACCTTCCAGTTGAAAACCCGACCGAATACCTTGAAAGAGCATTAACTTTAGGTGCCAAAAAAGTAAGCGAAGAAAAACCAAGAAATTGGGGCGATACCGTTTCCTACTGTGCAGATTTAGACGGACACATTTTAGCCTTTGCGAAAAAAACGGAGTAAAAAGTTCTAAAATGCAAATTTCCGATGATTTATTTTTATTAATCAAATCGCTTGACAAATCTGAGAAACGTTACTTTAAACTTTACGCTTCAAGACACATTCTAAAAGGCGAAAGTATTCAAATTCAACTTTTTGACGCAATTGAATCACAAGAAATTTATGACGAAGCTAAAATTTTAAACAAGTTCAAAGACAAAAATTTTGTCAAACACATTTCAACAACCAAAAATAAACTCTACTCCTTGCTCCTAAAAAGCCTTGACGCTTACTACTCTTCAAATCCTTCCGTAGAAGTAGAAATCCGCGAACTACTCAACCAAATTGACGTTCTCAAACAAAAAAAACTTTACGAACAATGCCTGAAACTCATCACAAAAGCTAAAAAACTAACTCAAACCTACGAGAAACCACTTGAATACTTGAAACTTTTAGACATTGAATCTAAACTCTCACGGATAATCAATGTAAAAACAAACTTTGAGCAAAAGGAAAAATCAGTTTTAGAAATACAAAAAGAAGAGTTTAACCTGGTTGAAAAGTATAAAAATTATCTTGATTTTAAAGTAATGAGCAATCAAGGTTTTTTACTTTTAGAGAAAGGCGACACAAAAAAATATTCAGATGATTTCTCAGACACTTTGGGCAATGAAGATTTCAGAAAAAATGCAAAACCGATTTTATTCCAGGCAAAAGTTTATTTTAATACTTGTTGTGCAAATTATTTAAGTTTACAAAATAAAAATACAGAATCTCACAAGTTTACTGCAAACCTTGTTGAACTTTGGGAAAGCAATCCTGAACTGATTAAAGAAACTCCTTACCAATACCTGATTGCTCTTTACAATCATGGAATTGCTTGCCGTAACAATAAAAAAATTAATGAGCTTGAAGCAATAATTAAACTTATCAAAAGTTTAAATGAACAAAAATGGCTACCTGAAAACCTAAAAGTTCAAGTTTTTGAGTTTAGTTTAGAGCTTAACATCCTTTTACACCTTTACCTTGCCTGGTTTGAAAAACTTTACAATTCAATTGATGAACTTGAGGAAAAGTTTAAGTTTTTTGGTTCAAAACTTAACAAAAAATTTATCATCTTTTTCATCTTAGACTTTGCTTACGTTTGCTTCGTCGTTGGTGATTTCAAAAAAGCATTGTTTTTCTTAAACAAACTTCTTAATGAAACGGAAAAAGAAACACAACAAAACCTTCAGACAATTGCAAAAGTTTTGAGTTTAGCAATTCATTTTGAACTTGGCAACTATGAAATTTTGGAGCATTCCGCAAAGTCTGTTTTTCGTTTTTTAAAACAAAAAAAAGAACTCTCAATCTTTGACAAAGCCTTTTTAGCCTTTTTTGAAAAGCAACTGCCAGAAACAAAAAACAAAAAAGATGTACAAAAACTTTTTGTAGAACTAAGCAAAAAACTTGAAAAAGTTAGGCAGCAACTAAACTTGCAAGGAAATCAGTACTACATTGCTTTGTGTGTTTGGGTAAAAAGCAAAGCAGAAGCAAAACCTTTCATTGAACTTTTGAAAGAAGAACGAAAAAAAAGAAATTAGCGGGCTAATTCTTTAAGCTGAATTCACAACAATCACAGGACATTTTGCATTTTTAAGGATAAACTCAACTTTCATTCCCAAAAATAATTCTGCAGAACCAGCTCGTAAGTGTGTGCCTAAAATTATCAAATCAACATTTTCATTTTCTGAAACTGAAATTATACTTTGCTCAGTCTGGTAAGAAACAACTACTTTTTCCGTTGCTTTTGCGTCAAATGCTTCTCCTAAATGCGAAAGTTCGTGAACAATCTGGTTGCTAATTTTTATTCGTTCACCATCGTTTTGTTCAATGTTAGCAATGTTTAACAAAATCACTTCCTCATTTTTTGCTGCTGAACTGATAAAAAATGCAAACTCTGCTGCTTGTCTTGCTGCTGTGGTTCCATTTGTTGGAACTAAAATTCGTTTTGGCGACCAGCTTTCGTCAATTTCTGTTCCTTTAACAATCATCGTAAGGCAAGGAGATTTTCGCACCAAAAAATTTATCAATGAATTAAAAACTAATTCGTCTTTTGATTCCGATGCTCCCAAAACTAATAAATCGTAGTCCTTTTGCAGTTCTTCCAAAATAGTTTTGAAAGGTGTTGGGCTAATTTTAATTTTTGGAACTACCTCTTTTTGAGTGAAAAATTTGCTTAAATCCGTTAAGAATTGCTTGCTTTGTTTTTTTGTTTTGGTTGAAGAAACATTGTAAAGAGTTACTGAAAGTTCTGTTTTTTTCTCAATCCTTTTCAAAATAAAAGCTTGAAGCATTTGGTTTTTACTAATTCCTTTTTCGTCTCTTCTTCTGACAGGTAAAAGTACGCGATGAATTTTTGCAACCAAACTTCCTTCCGTGAGAGTTTCTTTTTGTAAACGTTTTGTTTCTTCTTGAGTTAGCTTAACTCTTTTTACTGTGAATTTAAGCATTAAAGGAGCTGTCAAAGATGTTACAATCGCAACTAAAATTATAATTGAAAACATTTCCTGGCTTA
>JADZEA010000065.1 GCA_020850775.1 bacterium | reverse complement strand
GGAATTTGTGCGGATTTTGCAACTGCTCCGCCAAAAAATAACAAACAAATTATTGTTGTAAGCTGCGAGTCTCCAAAAATTGTAGCACCTCTTAAAATGTGTGCACTGGCAGAAATTTCAGTAAAGTTCAGTGTAAAAATTCCTCTGTCTGCCAAAGACCAAAAAAGTAAAAACGTTCCAAGAATAAACGAGAAATCACCAATCCGATTAACGATGAAGGCTTTTTTAGCGGCGCTTGCAGCAAAATCTTTCTCAAAATAAAATCCAATCAAAAGGTAGGAACAAAGCCCAACTCCTTCCCAACCGATAAACATCATCGGAATATTTTTTCCCAAAACGAGGATTAGCATCGCAAAAATGAAAAGGTTCAGGTAAGTGAAAAACCGTTGGTAACGAACTTCACCTTCCATGTAACCAATTGAATAAATGTGAATTAAGAACCCGATTCCCGTAACAACCAAAAGCATTACGCCTGAAAGTTCGTCAAACAAAAAACCAATTGAAACATTGAGTTTGCCTGCCGCAATCCAGGTAAAAACATCAACATCAACGGGAATTCCATTACTTGAAAAGATTTTTATGAAAGCAACAAGCGAAAAAACAAACGAACCAAAAACCGCAAAACTTGCAATTCCTGCACTAAGTTTTTGTGGTAGTTTGCTTCCCAAAAAAACATTGGTGAGAAACCCGATTAAAGGGCAAATTAAAATTAAACTTCCTAAAGTAGCAAAATCCATTTTCAACCTACAATTATTTAAAACGTGGAAAGTTAAGGATTTTTCAATAATTTTAAAAGTTTATTTTTAAGAGTTTTTTTAAGTTGCAGGCTGATTGGCAGAGTTTTAAAAAGCAAGTTTCAAGTTAACAACCAATTAAATTTTCAAGGTTTGGTTTTCGGTAAAAACTCACAACGGAAGCGGTAAACTCACTTTTTTGTGTTGAAAATTTGGTTTTTTCCACTTTAAAATTACAGGAAAACGCCTTCTTCACAGATTTTTTTGTAAACATCAAAAATCCCTTGTAAATTTTGGCTTTTGGCAATTTTAGTTTTGAATTTTACTCCATCTTTCAGTGTCTGACAAAAAAAACCTGAAAATTCCTTAATCCTTCCACAAATTGCATTTTCACTAAAACCAATATTTTTTAACTCTTCTCCAAGTTCTAAAATCACCGTGGCACAATCACTGACTTTTGCTTTTTGGTAAGTTCCAAAAGCTAAAAAATCTTTTACTTCCCTAAAAAGCAAAGGGTTTTTCAGAACGCCTCTGCCAATCATAATTCCATCACAATTTGTTGTTTTAAACATTTCTTTCGCACTTTCCGGGCTTGTAATGTCTCCGTTTCCAACAACGGGAATTTTTACAAAGTTCTTCACAAAAGCAATGACTTCACGTTTTGCCAAACCTTCGTAACACTGTGTTTTTGTTCTTGGATGGACTGTGATAAAATCAACTCCTTCGCTTTCGATAATTGTTAAAATTTCAGGTAATTTTTCACCTGCACGAATTTTTACGGAAAAAGTCAGGTCTGGAATTGCCTTACGAATTGCTTCCACAATTTTTGCAAGTTTTAACGGGTTTTCCAAAAGTGCAGCTCCGGAACCGTTACTGTTTACTTTTTTGGAAGGGCAGCCAAGGTTCAAATCTATCAAATCAGCTCCGTTTTCAGATAAAAACTTTGCCGATTCACAAAAATGTTCCGGTTCGTTTCCCATCAGTTGAACACTTAAAAAAATTCCGTCAAGTTTGGCAAGTTTAAGTTTTTTGGGGCTAAAATTGCCTTGTGTAACTCGTATAAATTCTGTGCAAACTACGTCAATTCCACCATTTTTAGAAACCACTTTGCGAAAAGCAGAATTAGAAACTCCTTCCATTGGAGCAAGGAAAACGGGTTTTTGGTCATTTTCAAAAAGGTTAATTTTCATTGTGCAGCTTTTAAAAAACTTGTTGGCAAAGTTACCTTTTTTTAATTGCTAATGGTTAATCTTAATTTTTAACTCTTAATTTCCTCGTTTTTTTTGTAACTTTTAACTTGAATTTTTGCACAAAGCAATATTTTGTGCTTTACTTTTTTTAGTAAAAAATGAGGTGAAAATGGGTTTTAAGTGTGGAATTGTCGGTTTGCCAAACGTTGGAAAATCAACTATTTTTAATGCAATTACTGCCGCTGGTGCTGAAGCTGCAAACTATCCTTTTTGTACGATTGAACCAAACGTCGGAATGGTAGAAGTTCCTGACGAAAGATTAAATAAAATTACAGAACTTGTAAAACCCAAAAAAACAGTGCCTGCAATTATGGAATTTGTTGACATCGCCGGGCTTGTTAAAGGTGCTTCAAAAGGCGAAGGACTTGGAAACCAATTTTTAGGACACATTAAATCGGTTGACGCAATCGCTCACGTGGTCAGGTGTTTTGAAGATTCAAACGTTACTCACGTTGACGGCGAAGTCAATCCGCTGAGAGACATCGGTGTGATTGACACAGAACTCGCTCTCAAAGACCTTGAAACGCTTGAAAAAAATATTACACGAGTCCAAAAACTTACAAAATCAGGTGACAAAGATGCAAAAAGACAAGTTGAAACTTTTGTAAAATTCAGAGACTTGCTCAACGAAGGAAAATCACTCAGAAGCATTGAAATGGATGAAAACGAAAAAAATGACCTGAAACCCTTAATGTTAATCACAGGCAAACCCGTAATTTTTGTCGCAAACGTTGGCGAAAAAGACTTGCCTGACGGAAAAAACAACGCTTTTGTTGAACAAGTCCGCAATCACGCAAAAACTGAAAAAGCAATTGTTGTTGTAATTTGCGGAAAAATAGAATCAGAACTTTCAGAGCTTGAAGAAAGTGAAAAATCAGAATTTCTTGCCGATTACGGTTTAAGTGAGTCCGGCTTGAACCAACTAATTCAAAAAGGTTATTCTTTACTTGGTTTGCAAACCTACTTTACAGCCGGAGAACCTGAAGCTCGTGCCTGGACGATTCACGTCGGAGACACAGCTCCAAAAGCTGCAGGAGTGATTCACACAGATTTTGAACGCGGTTTTATCTCTGCTGAAACAATTTCTTACGAAGATTTTTTGAAGTGTAACGGCTCAAGAACCTTGGCAAACGAACAAGGTTTAATGCGAAAAGAAGGAAAAAACTACGTCGTAAAAGATGGCGACGTGATTTTGTTCAGGTTTAACGTTTAAAAAAATAACTTAAAAAGGCTTTTGAAAAATGCTTAAAAAAGAAACAACTGTTTTACTTTTGATTGACGTTCAGGAAAAACTCACCAACGTTATTTTTGAAAAAGAAAAATTAGTAAAGTCGCTTGTAAATTTAATTGAAGGTGCAAAAGTTCTCGGGCTTCAGGTCTTGTGGACTGAACAGTACCCAAAAGGGCTTGGCGAAACAATCAGCGAACTAAAACAAGTTTTACCAAAAGATTTGGTGCCGGTTGAGAAAATGCACTTTTCGTGTTACAAGGAAAAAAACTTTCGTTTCGAACTTGAAAAAACAGGTGCAGAACACATTTTGGTTGCAGGAATTGAAACTCACGTCTGTGTTTACCAAACAGTTCAGGATTTGGTTGACAGCGGCTTTGAAGTGGAAATCGTTACTGACGCAGTTTCTTCACGAACAAAGGAAAACCGTGAACTTGGAATCAAAAAATGCGAAGACCTTGGAGCAAAACTCACTTCTGTTGAGATGTGTTTGTTTGAGCTTTTAACCGAAGCAGGAACGGAACAGTTCAAAATGATTTCAAAAATTGTAAAGTAAAAATATGGATTTTTTTAAAATTATTGCAGGGCTTGCCGGATTCTCAGGAGTTGTGATTGGAGCTTTTGGTGCTCACGGGTTGAAGGGTAAAATTTCTCCTGAAATGCTAAAAATCTATGAAACAGGTGTCCTTTACCACTTAATTCACGCAGCAGTAATTGTTTTTTTGGTCTCAACTGGAAAAGACAGTAAGACAATTCTTTGTTTTTTAGCAGGAATTATGCTTTTTTCAGGCTCGCTTTACGCACTCGCAATTACTCAAATCAAAACTCTCGGAATGATTACTCCAATTGGTGGAGTTTTATTTTTGGCAGGCTGGTTTTTAATCTTTTGGGATGGAATCCAAACAAAATAAATTTAGGGAAAAAATGGCAAAAATTTTAGCACTACGCAGAGAAGATGCAGACAAAGTCGGAGAATTACGAACAGCAATTACTCCTGAAGCAGTTGAAAAACTTACCAAAAAAGGGTTTACCGTTCTTGTTCAGCCAAGAACCTCAGTTGAAAATGGAACAATTAAAAGAATTTTTACAGACGAAAATTACCTTCAGGCAGGAGCCACAATTACCGAAAATATTTCTCTGGCGCCTGTAATTTTTGGGCTTAAAGAAATTAAAACAAATTTTATTGAACAAAACAAAACTTACGTATTTTTTTCACACACTTTCAAAGGGCAAAAACGAAATCTTGGAATGCTCAAAAATTTGATGGAAAAAAAATGCACCGTCATTGATTACGAACTGATTACAGACGCAAACGGAAGGCGAAAAGTCGCTCCTTTTACAAAATTTGCAGGTTTTTCAGGAATGATTGATACTTTGCACGCTTTTGGAAAAAGGCTTGAAGCACTTGGAATTGAAAACGATTTTTCCGCTGTTTCACAAACGATTGAGAAAGCAAACCTTGAACTTTCACGCAAAGAAGTTGTTGAACTCGGAAAAAAAATCCAACTTAACGGAACTTCTGCAAACCTTCCGCCGGTAGTTTGTGTTTTTGCGGGAAACGGCGGAGTTTCAAAAGGTGCGCAGGAAATTTTTGACCTGCTTTCTCCAACAGAAATTAAAATCAGTGATTTACAAAATATTTTTGAAAATGGTTCCAGAAACAAAATTTACAAACTTTGCTTGGACGTTACGGAACTTTACAAACCAAAAAATGCTGCAACTGAAAAAATTACTTTTGAACACTACAAAGCAAATCCCGAACTTTACGAGTCAGCAGTGCCTGATTTTATTAATTTTGTGAGCATTTGGGTAAACGGAGTGAACTGGAGTGAAAACTATCCAAGGCTTTTGACTTACGAAAATTTTGAGCAGCTTTTCACAACGAGTTTTGGCACAACTTTAAAAGCGATTGGCGACATTTCCTGCGACCCGGAAGGTTCAATCCAATGTTCGCAGGCAACCTGGATTGACAATCCTGTTTTTATTTTCAATCCAAAAACAAAAGAGCGAAAATTTGGGTTTGCCGGCGAAGGAATCGCACTGATGGCAATCACGAACCTTCCCTGTGAGCTTCCGACTGAGTCTTCAATTGCTTTTAACGAGGCTTTAGCTCCTTACGTTGTAGAAATTGCGGAGACAGATTTCTCACAACCGTTTGAAAAACTTACTGTTTCTGAAGACGTCAAACGAGCAATGATTTTACAGAAAGGAAAACTGACTGAAAAGTACGGTTACCTTGAAAAATTTTTAGATTTAACGTAGTTTTTTAAAGGAATTTTTATGAAAATTTGTGTTGTTGGTGCGGGAAACTGGGGAATTAATCACATCAGAATTTACAATTCTTTACAAGTTCTTGCTTCAATCGTTGAAATCAATCCTGAAAAACGTAAAACGCTTGTTTCAAACTTTCCAAACGTAAAAATCCTTGAGAACCTTGAGGATGTTTTGCAAGACCCGGAAATCGATGCAATTGCAATTACAACTCCTGCAAAAACTCACTACGAAATTGCCAAACAAGTCCTTTTGAGCAAAAAAGATTGTTTTGTTGAAAAACCAGTCAGCTTGTTTTCAGTTCAGGCAAAAGAACTGACACAATTGGCAAAAGACCAAAACAAAATTTTAATGGTTGGACATATTCTTCTTTACCATCCTGCAATTTTGAAAATCAAAGAGTTAATCAAAAATGGAAAACTTGGTAAAATTCAATACATTTACAGTAACCGTTTGCATCTTGGAACTGTTCGCAAAGAGGAAAACTCGCTTTGGTCGTTTGCTCCTCACGATGTTTCAGTAATCCAGTTTTTACTTGAAAGTTTACCAACTTCTGTGAGTGCGTTTGGCGGATGTTTTCTCCAGCCAAAAATTGATGACGTAACTCTTACAACAATGGAATTTCCGGAAAACGTCAAAGCCCACATTCACGTTAGTTGGCTTCATCCTTTCAAAGAACACAGGCTTGTTGTAATTGGCGATAAAAGTATGGTTGTTTTTGAGGACTCAAATGAAAAAGATAAACTTATTCTTTACCAAAAAGGAATTGATTGGGTTAAAGGCGAACCAATAAAACGTGAAGCTGATTTTGTTAGGATTGATTTTGAAAAAGACGAACCGCTTCTGCTTGAAATTAAAGAATTTTTGCATTGTTTAAGAACGCGTAAAAATCCGCTTGCAGACGGGAAAAATGGTGTTGAAGTTCTTACAACGCTTGAGCAGGCACAAAAAAGTTTAGATTTCAGGAAACCTGAAACAGAGCTTTTACCACCGGCTAAAAATTATTTTGTCCACGAAACAGCTTGTGTTGACGAAAACGTAAAAATTGGCGAAGGGACAAAAATCTGGCACTTTTCTCACGTTCAAAGTGGAGCAGTAATCGGAAAAAATTGTTCTTTTGGTCAAAACGTGAATATTGGAAACAACGTGAAAATTGGTAACAGCGTGAAAATCCAAAACAATGTTTCAGTTTACGAAGGTGTAACTTTGGAGGATTTTGTTTTTTGTGGTCCTTCAATGGTTTTTACAAACGTTTTAAATCCCCGTTGCAAATTTCCACAAAAAGGCGGAGAATTTTACACAAAAACTTTAGTAAAAGAAGGAGCTTCACTTGGAGCAAACTGCACAATTGTTTGTGGTGTAACGGTTGGAAAAGGAGCTTTTGTTGGTGCCGGAGCGGTTGTTTCAAAGGATGTTCCTGATTTTGCACTTGTTTTAGGAGTTCCTGCAAAATTTGTTTCCTGGGTTTGTGAGTGTGGAGCAAAATTAAAATTTCAAAACAGCAAAACTTCTTGTCAAAAATGCCAAAAAAGTTACGAGAAACTTAACGAACAAAAAATCATACAAAATTAAAACATTTCTTGTCAGCAACTCAAAGACCACCTGAAATTACCAAAAATGATTGTTGCAGTTTTGAAACTGGTAGCGAAAGTGCAAAAGTAAAGGCTTGTTTTTTTTGAGCCGCAAAGTTTTTCTGCTACATTTTTTGGTAAGGTTGTTTGTAAATTGAAACAGAGTGTTAACTGGTTTAATTTTTTCAAACTCACGTGGTAAAATCGGATTTTAGTTTTTTTTGAACGCGGAAAAGTGAAAGCAAACTAAAAAAAACAATGGTTT
>JADZEA010000064.1 GCA_020850775.1 bacterium | reverse complement strand
GAAGCGAAGCGGTAGAAATATCCGTAACTGGTCTCATTCTGTTTCTTAGTTTCATAAATCACCCAACATTTGGTTCTGCGATTGAAATCTTTTTAGCATTAGACTGTTTAAGTTGGTCCAGTACTTTGATGTAAACATCGTATTGCGTACTTTTATCAACTTTAACAGAAATTACTAACTTTAAATTTTTGGAGTACTCTTGCTTAATCTCTTCTTCCTGCTTGGAAAACTTAGCTGTTGCGTACTGTCTCAAAAGCTTTTGGTCTAAAAGCCTTGCATCGGCAAAAGTTGCCATAGTTTTTTCTATTGCTTCATCGTGGTCTTTGATAACTCTTTTTTCAATAGCACCTTTGATGTCTTCAATAGCAACTTCTTTGTCATCAAGAAGAACTTTTCCTTCAGCATTCACAAGCACTTTCGCAAGGTAATCCTTGTGAATTTCTATTTTTGATTCTTCCGGGTTTGGATTGTACTCAGGAAGAACCATTCTGATACCTTTATCAGAATTAATAGTTGTTGTAACCAAAAAGAAAAGCAAAAGTAAAAAAGCAATATCCGCTGTTGAAGCAGTTGGAATTGGTGTTGGTTCAATTTTTTTCTTTCTAATCATAAATTTAACACCAAATTTTAATCTACTTTAAGGATGCCCTGGTCAATTAATGCGTCAACTGCTTCTACTGAACTTTCTTCAATTTCAACAATCATTGAGCTGATTTTTGAAATGAAGTAGTTTGTGCAAAGTTGGATAATCATCGCAACTACAAGTCCGCCAAGTGTCGTAATCAAAGCCTGAGAAATACCATCAGCAACAAGAGATGGTGAAACGTCTCCCGCAGCAGCGATAGCATTAAAAGCTTCAATCATTCCCCAAACAGTTCCCGTAAATCCAAGCATTGGAGCCATCGCGATTACTGTGTTCAGGTAAATTAACCCTTTTTCAAGAAAAGCCATTTCCACTGAAGCAGCATTTTCAATAGCTGTTTCAACGTGTTTCGTTCCGTACTTAATCTTACCAAGCCCGGCAAGAATCACCGCTGAAGCTGAACCAGTTGTTTTTTGGCAAAGTTCAATTGCAGAATCAACACCCTTTTCTCTTAAAGTTTGATTAAAAGAAACCATAAACTTTTTAATGTCTGTTGACGATTTTGTAAGAGAAATAAGTCTTTCAATTACAAACGCAATCCCAATAATTAAACAAAAAAGGATAGGATGCATAAAAACTCCACCTTTAATGTACAACTCAAGTACTCCCATAACTTAAAAGCCTCCGTTAAAATTTAAATTAACACTCTTGTAAAAGCAAAATTAGTTTGGCTCAAAAATAAAAAAATTATGCCTGATGTCAAATCCAAAAATAGCAAAAACAAAAAAACCTGCGTTTTTCCATTCAACGCAGGTTTTTCAAAAATCATTTTCACTTGTAAATTATTTAGAATTTGCAAATTGCTTGGCTTCTGTGAAATATTTTAAACACTCATTGAGTTGTTTGTCTCTCTCTGCACGAACTCTGTAATAATGGTCTCTGTCCCAATAAATCAAAGCCATTTCAGATTTTATCAAATTTGAAACCCATTTTAAATTGTCTGCATCCGTGAAATCCTTTTCCTCAAACTTAATTTCCTTTTCCCTGGCAATTTGTTTAAACTCACCAATCATTTTGCTACTGATTTCAAATGAATTCAAAAATTTCTCAAAATCCCCTTTGTGTTGTGGGTTTTCCCTGCAAAACTTAGCCGCATACTCAAAAGGAATTCGTTTTGTGATTAGTTTGCCAATAAATTTAAAATCGCCACTTGTGTCTGCTTCAACTTCGTAATCAGGATGAACTCCACCACCACCGTAAACTTTGCGTTTTAAATATTTGGTTTCAAAATAAAGATGTGCGTCGTCAAGCGAATCCTTAATTGCTTCAAAGTTCCTGTCTTTGTAAGCATTTTTGTAGTAATCTATTTTACCTTGTGCACCTTCGCCGTAAGGTCTTTGAATTAGTCTCCCGCTTGGAGTGTAGTAACGCGCAGTCGTAATTCTGACTGCTGAACCATCGCTCAAAGGATACTGTTTCTGAACAAGACCTTTCCCAAAACTGTCTTTCCCGACAACCAAACCTCTGTCAAGGTCCTGAATTGCTCCTGAAACAATTTCCGAAGCACTTGCTGAACCTCTGTTTATCAAAATAATAATTGGTAAGTTTCCAAATTTTCCATTGCCTTCTGAACGATACTCACTGTCTGAACCTTCAACTCTGCCTTTTGTGTAAACAATCATTTCATTAGATTTTTTAAGCAAAAGATCACTGATTTTAAACGATTGGTCTAAAAGTCCGCCAGGATTTCCACGTAAATCCAAAACAAGCTCCTTCATTCCCTGTGCAAGTAATTTGTCAACTGCCTGTTCAAACTCTTCCGCAGTTTTTTCAGCAAACCGGTTGATTGCAACGTAACCAATTTTACTATCCATCATAAAAGTTGCTTCAACACTGTAAAGTGGAATTTTTGCCCGCCTGATGTCGTAGTAAAGCAATTCATCTTCACCTTCCCGTTGAACCGTAATATTTACCATACTTCCAACCGGCCCGCGAAGTTTTTTTACAACTTCATCAGTATCAATTCCATAAGTTGACTTTTTTTCAATCTCAACAATCAAATCACCGGGTGCTAATCCAAGATCGTAAGCAGGAGTTCCCGGAATCGCCGTGATAACTTTTATGTACTTGTCAATGATGTCAAACTGAATCCCAATTCCTGAAAATTCACCTTTAAAATCTTCGGTAACTTTCTCAAGTTTTTTCGGGTCAATGTAAACCGAATGAGGGTCAAGCTCTTCCAAAAAACCGTTGATTGCTCCTTCCATCGTTTTATCCCAATTAATTGGCTCAACGTAAAAAGCATTGGCTCTTTGCACAACTTCCTTAAACTTGCCAAACTGCTGAAAAAAATCATCCGTAGCAATTCCCTGCTGAACTCCAGTTCCAAGGTAAAAAGAACCAACCATCAAACCCATTAAAATTGGCAATCCAAAAATTATTTTCTTAAACATTGTTTTTCTCCTAAGTCTTGTGAATTTTAAAAAAGGAAGTTTACCTTTTTTCACATTAAAAGTTGCTTGTTTTTTTCTATTTTATTTTGCAAGCGGTTTGCTAAAAGATAAGTCTTTAATGTTTAAAAGAGAAAATTTTATTTCAAGTTTGGGTAGAATTATTAAGCCTGAAAGGCTCTGACACCTTTCAGGCTTAAATGAAAAAAGGAAGAGAGAGAGAGAAAAATCAATTGCTTACTGAAGTAACTACAAAGTAACCTCCCGTCAAAACTCCGCTGCTCGTGTCAATTGTGTAAGAATTTGTTGCCGTGTTACCAATTAAATTTGTAGTCAGGTAAATTTCGTTTGGCGAACCAGACTTGTAAACGTTGTAGCTCGTTGCGTTTGTAACGGCTGTCCAGGTTAGTTGAATGCTTGTTGCCGTTGCCTCAATTTTTAAATCGTTCACTACGTCAGGAATAACTGTCGTCGTGTCTCCAATTGAAAAGTAAAGAATCTGTTTGCTTAGCTCAACTTCGTAATCCGTTCCGCCAACAAGCCCCGTTACTGCAACAACTAACCAGTAGTAGTTCCCTTCTGCCAGCGTGTCTGCTTCTGAAAAATCGTAAACTACGTCCGACTGCGAAGCGTTTGTATCCGCAACGGGAAGCACAAAGTAATCTTCAAAACTCAAAGTCTTCGCCAAAAACAACACGTAAGCCGTGTTTACTGACGAACCAACCTGTTCCCAGGAAAAACTGATTGAGTCAGGCGCCGTTTGGTAGTTCGTTGAGTCAAACGGAGCAAACAAGTCAAAAGTGCCAAGTTTGTAGTTAAAAAACCCGGTTTGGTTTGCAGAAAGACTGTCCGAACCAGCAAAAGCCAAAACACGCCAGTAAAGCGGAATCGCCGGGTAAACGAAACCGTTTGTTTGGTTTGTGTACTTTGGAAAATTAATTGAAGTTGTTGTGTCAATTAAAGTATCAAGGTAAGTCAAAATGCTTTGTAAAGTCGCAACGTAATCGGTTTCGTACTCACTGTTCGTCAGGCTGTCAGCGTTCAGAAAATTCGCTCCCGAACCGGTTGCAAAACTTGAATCAAAACCAACTTCAAGTTTGTAAAAAATTTGTGAACCAAGTGCAAAACTGTCTGTTGGTGCGTTGCTCCAGTCAAATTTAATGTTCAGAGTTCCGACTGTGTCTCCGTTAACCGGTTCAAGCAGGTTGTAACCAGGTTCAGGGAAAATTTCTGTGTCTGTTTGGATTGCAGAATTTCCAACAAAAGTTGCGTCGTAGTTGTTAGCTGTAACATCGTTTGCTGTGTTGTCATCAAAATTCCAGTAGCCAACAAGGTTTGTTTCGTTTCCCAAAAGTGAAAGATTGTAGCTTGCCTGAATTTCATTTTGGTTTTTTACAACGTTCCACAAACGGATTTCGTCAAGTGAACCGTTCAGGTCGTACTCGGTTGTGCTAAGTTGTCTGATTCCGATGTTTGTGTAGGTTTCAGGTGAAAAACTTTCTCCGTAATCGCCGGCAAAAGAAGAACTTGCAGAAGCTAAAACCAAAGTTTGCAAAACTCCGTCAACGTAAAGTGTCCAGGCAGTTCCGCTACAAGTAATTGTGTAGTGGTGCCACTCGTTTGTGTAAGTTCCGGTGTCAAGGAGCGAATAAATTGTTTGGGTTGCATTCCTTGCGTGAACAATGCTGATTCTTTCGTTGGAGACTGTTGTTGAGGTTTGTCCGTAGCGGATTTCAAAACGTTCACCAAAACCGAGTGCGTTTCCGTCGCTGATTGACCAGATGGTTCCGCCGAGAGAGGATGTTTTGTGGTCAAAATTTGGTTTCAGCCAAAACTCAATGGTTGCGGGAGAGCTAAAAATCAGGTTTGTTGAGTGTGAAGAAAGGTTTAGGTAGTCGCTGTTTCCGTCAAGAACAAGAACTTTACTTTCTGCAAAGACGGAATTGATGTTTGCTAAAAGTAAGGTTGAAAGCAGAAGTTGTTTTTTCATTTTTGGTCTCCTAAAGTAAAAGATGTTTATCAAGTTCAATTTTCTTTTGCCAACAAACGTGCCACAAACAAATTTTAATCTAAAAGCTACGAATCAGGAACTCACGGAATATTTTTTTGTGAAAAGCTCAAAAACAGGTTTTTAGGAAAAGTGTTTTTTGGTGTCAGTTTACCGACAAAAAAGGTGAAATAAAACCAGAATGTTTCTTTCTTAGCTTTCGCCAAAAAACACTTTTCTAAACTTTGCAAAGTTAGATTGTGTTTTTTCGCCAGATTTTTCTAATTTGAAACTAACGTAATCGGCATCACTGTAAAGGCTTGTAAAAATTATCTTTGAACGGTTAATTAAAGTATCCATCCGCTTGATTGCAAAAGTTTTTATCGCACTGTTAAAAACTCCCGCAAGAAAACTCACAAACGAGTTGTGAATCTTTGCAAAAGCGTAACACTCAACCTCAACGTAAGGTTTTCCGTTTTTTCTAACGTAACGAAAATCCGCAAGCAAAATCCCGTCTCCCAAAACTGTCATATTTTTTAAAATTGGTTTTGAACTGTTCATTTTTCCCGAAAACCAAAGTCCCATTTTGTGCCTGTCGTTGAAAGTAAGCTCAATGTTTCCGCGAATCGTTCTGTGGTCGTCAAGGTAAAACATTCCTTTTTTATTCAGAAAAATAATGTCATACTTTGGTTTAAGCCCGTAAACACGCCACAAAAGCGAAGCAAGGTCAAGATTTTCCAAAATCCTGTTCATTGTTAACGAGTCCGTTTGGATTTCAAACTTCGGAAAAGTGTAACTGATTTCACAGTTTTCAATCGTTGAAGCATACTTTTGTTGTGTTGAAAATGGAAGAGAATTTAAAATTTTTGAGTACTGACCAAAAACCGAACTACTCAAAACTAACAAAAAAACTGTTCCCAAAAATATTTTTAATAAACCTTTAAATTTAAAGGTTTGGTTTGAATTTACTCTGAACAAAACCATTCTATCGCTTCCGTTAGCAGTTCTTTGTAGTCGTTTGGAAACTCGTGTCCGACAGGAAATTCGTTAATCCTGATTTCAACACCGTTTTCCGGAAAAAAATCTTGTGCCTGATAATTGCTTTCTATTAATTTTTTGTCGTCCTGACTTCCAAAAATTGAAAAAACTTTCATCGTTTGATTAGCAATTTTTGTTTCGTCTTCGGTCAGTTCAAACCTTCCCGCAACGGGAATAATTCCACAAAACAAGTCAGAATTTTTCATTCCAAGCTGGTAAGTTAAGTACGCACCTCTTGAAAAACCCGTCAAAACCACTTTGTTTTTTTGAATTTTATAGCTGGTAAAAACCTTTTCAAGTTCAGCCAAAACCTTTTTTTCGGCACTTGAAGTTGAAGTTTCCCAACCAAAAACTTCTCTTCCCAAAGCAGTAGTTCCGTACGGCAAAACTAAAATGCAATCAAAACTTTCAGCGACTTCACGGTAAAATTTTTCCAGTTCTTTTGGGTTTCCGCCTTGTCCGTGCAACGCAAAAATCAGTTTGTAAGTTTTGTTTTTATCAAAATTTTTTGGCAAAATGACAATGCTTTCGGGAATGTTTTTTTGCAAAGTCTCAAGTTCTTTGGCTGCTTTTTCTACAAGTTCCTTAAACTTTGGCTCGTTTTTGATTTTGTCAAAATCTTTGTCGTCGTTAAAACCAAACATCCCAAGCCGGTAAGATTTGTCTAAAAGTTCAAGTGCTTGTTTTGTTTCGCCGATAAGTGCAAAACAACAAGCCGCGTTGTAACACGCAGCAGCATTTTTTCTGTCTTTCTCAAAGGCTTTCAGGTAAAAATCCGCTGCGTTTTGGTAGTCTTTTGCCTGGTAAAATTCGTCAGCTTGCCTGTAAAATTTTTCTTCCCCAAAAGTAAAAGTTGAAAAACAAAGCAAAAAAATTGTTAGTAAAAAAGTTATCATTTTTTCTCCTCTTTTTTTAATGAACCTGATTTTTAAGTAACACTTCCAAAAAACCGGACAGTTGTAAGGTGTAAAACTGCTTAAATCCTGCAAACCAAAATTGATTTTATTTTAGTTGTAAAAAAACCTTCCAAAAATTTAATAAATTGATTCAACTATCAAACTCATTCCCAAACCTCCCGAAACGCAAAGTGTTGCAAGTCCGTACTGCTCTTTTCTCCTTTGAAGCTCGTGAACTAAGGTTACGACAATCCTTGCTCCCGTACAACCGATTGGATGACCCAAAGCAATTGAGCCTCCGTTCACGTTGAGTTTTTCACGAGGAATTTTTAGCTCCCTTTCGCAAGCGATAACTTGAGCAGCAAAAGCTTCGTTGAGTTCTGTAAGCCCAATTTTATCAAAGCTAAAACCAGTCTTTTCAAAAAGTTTCCTTGTCGCAGGAACAGGACCGATTCCCATAATTCTTGCCGGAACTCCCGCAGTTTGGTAAGCAATAATTTTTGCAACCGGCTTTAATCCAAGCTCTTCAACTTTCTCTTTTGAAGCCAAAACCAAAGCCGCTGCTCCATCCGTAATTCCCGAAGAATTTCCTGCGTGAACAGTTCCGTCTTTCCTAAAAACAGGAGTAAGTTTTTTCATTGATTCAGCAGTTGAATCTGGTTTTGCGTGTTCGTCAAGTTCAAAAATTACGTTTCCTTTTCGTGTCAAAATCTCAATCGGAACAAGCTCATTTTTAAAGAAACCTTTTTCCAAAGCATTTCCACACTTTTTTTGTGTCCACTCTGCGTACTCGTCTTGTTCTTGCCGTGAGATTTTGTAGTCGTCAGCAAGATTTTCAGCCGTTTGCCCCATTAATTGTTTTGAAATTGGACAAGAAAAACCATCCAAGTACATTCCGTCGGAAAGTTCAAAATTTCCCATTTTCATTCCCCAACGTGCTTGTGGAAGCAGGTAAGGAGTGTTACTCATTGATTCCATCCCACCGACTAAAACGATTTCGTTGTCTTCCAAAAGTATTGAAGCAAAGCCATTTGCGATGGATTTCATTCCCGAAGCACAAGCTTTGTTGATTGTGTAAGCGGGTGAAGTTTCCGGAATTTCTGCTCCAAACGAAACTTGTCTTGCAGAATTTGGTCCGCAACCTGCTTGCCTTCCGTGTCCAAAAATTGTTTCCTGAATTTGGTTGGGAACCAAACCTGCTTTTCTAATCGCTTCTTTAGCAGCCAAACTGCCGAGTTTTGTTGCTGGAAAAGAAGCTAAACTTCCACCAAATTTGCCAATTGGAGTTCTAACTGCACTAACAATAAAAACTTCTCTCATTTTATTTTTCCCTTTCTAAAAATCAAAGTGTTCAATGCTTTAAAAACTAACTTGCCACTTTGTTTCGTTAAAATTTTCCCGTTTGTTTGCGATTCTTGAAACAACAAAAAGCCAATCCGAAAGCCGGTTTAAAAATTTTAGGCAACAAGGGTTTAATTCTTCCAAACCAGTGAGTTCAACGGTTAAACGTTCTGCCCGCCTGCAAACGGTTCTTGCAAGGTTCAAAAATGCTCCTGTTTCCGTTCCACCGGGAAGAATAAAAGTCTTTAAAGGTTCAAGTTCCGTTTCCCAAAAATCAATTTCCTGCTCCAAAGCTAAGATTTCAGCTTCGGCTATTCTTATGATTTTTAAAATTTTTCCTGTTTCAAGCGGAGTTGCAAGGTCTGCTCCAAGATTAAAAAGTTCGTTTTGAAGCCTGAAAAATTTTTGTTCAAGCTCTTTGTCTTTGTTGTAAACCCGCACAATTCCGATTAATGAATTTAGCTCGTCAACAGTTCCGTAAGTATCAATTCGCAAGTTTGATTTTTGCACTCTTTGTCCACCGTAAAGGCTTGTTTGTCCTTCATCGCCTGTTTTTGTGTAGATTTTCATTTAAAATTCAATTCTAAAACGTGAGTTTTCAGTTAGTTGTGAAAGATTAGTTTCTGCCAAAGTGAATTCAACAGGAGAGAATTTAATCATCTCGATGTTAATTTGTAAAATTCTTTCTGCGTTGTGGTGGTTATCAAATTTTATTTGTTTGACATAAAATTCTACTTGTTCATTCCAGCGAAAACCCATTTCTTCAATGTGCTTTTTGTCGGAAGGTTTAAAATTGTAAATCATAAAATCAATAGTATTAACGCTAAGGCTAATTGCAAGTTGGTTGTGAGCTTCAGTGTGAGTGAATGCTTCAATGACAATTAACATCAAAAATTCCTTTTGTTTTTTCGCCTGAATTTAGCAAAGCTTTTGTGTTTTTGTGAACCTAAAAATTTTTTTAAGATTTATGGCTTGACAATCAAAAGGATTTTTGATAAAATCCAAATCCACATTTTAGGATTGTGTAAAAAGTTGTTAACACTTTGTTAATAAATGTGTTAATAACTTGTGAACAAGCTATTTTTGGTGTGGATAAGTTAATTTTTAAAAATGGTAAAATCATGGACGAGCATCAAATTATTTGGCAAGACTGCCTAAAACTTATCAGAACAAAGCTGCCAACAGAAACTTTTAGCACTTGGTTCCTTCCCGTAAAATCAGTTCAATTTGATAAAGATACAATTCTGCTTGAGTTCCCAAGCCAGCTAAGTTATGAGTTTGTTGAATCTCATCATTTTGATTTATTAAAAACCTGCCTTGATTTTGTCATTAAAAAAGACGTGAAAATTAACTACCAAATTGTTGACAGAGAACCTTTTTCACCCGAAGAAAATTTAATAACAAACTCAACAGATTTTTCAGATGTTACAACAAAAGCTCATTTCAACTTAAATGAAAAATATACCTTTGAAAATTTTATTGAAGGCAGCAGTAACCAATACGCAAAAGCAGCTTCTGTTGCAGTCGCAGAAGCACCGGGAAAAACAAGATTTAATCCACTTGTGATTTATGGAAAATCAGGTTTGGGAAAAACTCATCTAATTCAGGCAATCGGAAATTTTGCACTTCAAAACGGAAAAATAAAAAACCTCGTTTACCTTTCAAGCGAAACTTTCACAAATGAATTTATCAAAGCGATAAAAATTGGAAAAATTGCCGAATTCAACGCAATTTATAGAAATGTTGACCTTTTACTTGTTGACGACATTCAGTTTTTTATTGGAAAAGAAAGAACGCAAATTGAGTTTTTTCATACCTTTAATGCACTTCACCAAGCCGGAAAACAAATTATTTTGACTTCTGACAGACCACCAAACGAACTTGATAAACTTGAAGAAAGATTAATTTCAAGATTTCAGTGGGGACTTGTAACAGACATTCAACCTCCGGACCTTGAAACAAGAATTGCAATTTTGCAAAAAAAAGCCGAACAGGACAACATTGAAATCCCTTACGAAGTTGTGCAGTTCATCGCAATAAACATCACAGCAAACATTCGTGAACTTGAAGGCTCGCTGATAAAATTAATCGCAAGCTCTTCTTTTACCCACCAACCAATCTCAATTGAACTTGCTGAAAAAATTATCGGAACAAATTCTTCAACTCCAAAACCTGTCAGAATTTCAATTGAGGAAATCCAAAAACTTGTTGCTTCTGAACTTGAAATTGAGTTTAGACTTTTGTTAGACAAAACACGCAAACAAGAAATCGTTTACGCAAGACAAATTGCAATGCACCTTTGCAAAGAACACACAGATTTTTCACTAAAAACAATCGGATTTAATTTTGGCGGCAGAGACCACTCAACAGTAATTCACGCAATTTCTTCCATTGAAGAGCTAATTAAAAAAGATGCTTCTTCAAGAAATTTAGTCGAAACTTTATCTAAAAAAATTACTTTCAGACGTTAATTTCTAAGGAATTGGAAAATGTTCTCCCATGCTTTTTTAATCATTTTTTTCATCGCTTACCTTGCTAAAGCTGAAAATAAAATCACGGTTTTCGCTCCCGCAAGCACGACAGAAGCAATCACGGAAATTTCTAAACTTTACCAAAAACAAAAAAAAATCAGGGTTGTTACCGCTTTCGCCTCCACGTCAACTTTAGCAAAACAAATTGAAGCCGGTGCAAATGCTGATATTTTTCTTGCTGCTGACTTAGATTGGATGAAACACCTGCAAACAAAAAATAAAATCTCCAAATCCGAAATTTTGCTTAAAAATACTTTAGTCCTTGTTTGCCCTGCCGGAAAAAGTTTTCCGGTAAAAATGGAAAAAGGCTTTGATTTTGCAGGTTCTTTTAGCGGAAAAATTGCACTTGGCGACCCTTCACACGTTCCTGCAGGAATTTATGGAAAGGAAGCATTGATTTTTTTCGGTTGGTGGGAACCATCAAGGGTAGTTGGTGCTTTTGATGTTCGTTCAGCGCTGAAGTTTGTGGAACTTGGTGAAGTGCCTTTGGGAATCGTTTACCAAACAGATGCTAAAATTTCAAAAAAAGTAGAAATTCTTGCTGTTTTTCCTGAGGAAAGCCACACAAAAATTGTTTACCCTGTTGGGATTGTTAAAAATGCAAACGTTCAGGCGAACGGTTTTTTTGATTTTCTTTTTTCAAAGGAAGCTAAAGCAATTTTTCAAAAGTACGGTTTTAGCTTGGCAGAGTAAAGTTTTTTGAAGGCTGTTTGGAAATTTTCCCAAATCAGCCTGATTTACAAAAAATACAAATTATTTTGCAGCTGTAAAACGCGTTACAGAATTTTCAATGGGTTTTACGGTTTTCAGGTAGTCGTAAATTGCTTCCAAATCTTCGTTAGTCATTCCTGCATACATTGTCCAAGGCATAACAGTTTGAAAATCACCTTTTGAGACTTTAGCAGGTGAGTAGGTGCTGTCTGCATACATTTTAAATAAATTAACAAATTGTTCTTTTGTTTTGTTTCCGATACCGGTGTTTTGGTGTGGAGTGATGTTTGAGGAACTTACGATTGAACCATCGGGAAATTTGAAATCAAATCCTCCGGCAAAAAGTTCACCAACAAATTTTCCTTTTTCTTGTTTTGTGTGGCAATCTTTGCAACCTGAAGCAGTAACAAGGTACTCGCCGTAGCTAACTGTATCGTTTTTTGAGGGCATTGGTTTTAGTTCCGCTTTTTTCGGGATGGTGTTTACGATAAAATTCATTGGAAAATCTGATTTTGATTTTTCAGGTGTAAAATCTATTGTTTGCAAAGTTCTTAGATAAACAATTACAGATTCAATATCTTTTTTATCGAGCTGTCCAAAATTATGGTGAGGCATAATGGAAAATAATGCTGTTCCGTCTTTTGAAACGCCGGAAGTAATCGCTCTGAAAATTTCCCCGTCTGTCCAGTTTCCGAGGTTTTTTGGTGTGATGTTTCCTGCGACGTATTTTCCGGGAAAACCGAGTTGTTGGTCAAACACTTCTCCACCTTTACCTTCTGTTCCTGGTACTAACGGAGCAGCAAACAGATTCCAGTCTCTTGTTGAATGGCAATCTATGCAAACCATCACGTGATTTGCCAAATATTTTCCTCTTTCAATATTTTCTGTTGTTTTTTCTGCGACTAAATCAGGTGGTTCGCCAACGTCAGGGAGAAAAAATTTAACGTAACCGAGCAGAGAAGTGATTACAAGTATCAGCACTCCAAGGATGGAAAGAATTATTTTGCTTATTTTTTTCATTGTATTTTCCTTTGTCAGGGTTAAAAACATCAGACAGTTTAATTTATTTTGGTAAAGTTCAGATTTTATTTTTGGCTAAAGAAATTTAAGAATAAAGAATAATGACTGTCAACAAAAAAATTTGTGTTATACTTTTGTTATTTAATAACTTGTATTCTATTTGATTTGGAGCTTGTTGTTCAAAATCCAACTCTCAGGCTTGCTTTCTTTCTTACAATTAATTAGTTTAACAAACCAAAACTTAGAGAATTTTATGGATTTTTCATTTTTAACACTCAACACTGAAGAAACTTCAGCCCTTTTTCTTTCAATCAAAGTTGCTTTCTGGTGTTCCGTCGTAACTTTTATTCCCGGTGTTTTTTGTGGTTGGTTGCTTGCAAGAAAGAATTTTTTTGGAAAAACAATTTTTGACGTTCTCGTTCACTTGCCTTTAGTTCTTCCGCCGATTGTTAGTGGTTACATTTTACTTTTATTTTTTGGAAACCAAGGTTTTTTGGGCAAGTTTTTGAATGATTTTTTCGGCTTCTCCGTAGCTTTCAACTGGAAAGGAGCTGTTTTAGCTTCTGCTGTAATTGGTTTCCCGTTAATGGTTCGTTCAGTCAGGCTGTCAATTGAACTTGTTGAAAAAAGACTTGAAGAAGCAGCTTTTACACTTGGAGCAAGCAAAATCAGAGTGTTTTTTACAGTTACTTTGCCTTTAGCATTTTCGGGAATTCTGACAGGATTGATTTTATCTTTTGCAAGAAGCCTTGGCGAATTTGGTGCAACAATCACTTTCGTTTCAAACATTGAAGGTGAAACAAGAACGCTTCCTTTAGCACTTTTTACTTACCTTCAGTTTCCAAACGGCGAAGCATCAGCCTTAAGGATTGTAATTTTATCCGTAATTTTATCTTGTGGCTCGTTGGTTGCAAGCGAAATCATTGCAAAAAGAATTAGAAACAATTAAGTATTGATTTAATTTATTTCTTGATTTTAAAACTCTTTTAAGCTAATTTCTAAAATATTAATTCAGGTAAATTATCTCATTACAAAATGAGTAGAAAAAATAACCATTTAAGGAGGGTCTGCTTATGTCAAGCGGAAATTTACTTCGTTGTGCAGTTTTTACTACATCTTTAGGATTAGTGTCTTCTGCATTTGCTTCACAAACTGGTGAATTCCCTGCACCAGTTAAAGTTGGAGATTTAATTAATCAGTACGAAAATGCTACTACTTTAGCACAGAAAAAAAACATTCAAGCTAAAATGATTAAACAATTAGGACAAGCTGCTAAAAAAGTAGCTGTCTCAGGAAAAAATCCCGCTCAAATCAATCAGGGAACTGATACTTGTGCAGGAGCTACAAACATTTCAATTACAAACGGAACTACTGGATTACCAATCAACCAAAGCGGAACTACTGTCGGTTACGCAAACGATTACAACCCAACAGGTTCAGCTCTTGATGGTCCAGACGTTGTTTACCAGCTTGATGTAAACATTGCTCCTGCAACCGTAAACATTTCAGCAACTCCAAGTGCACTTTTTGATATTGGCTTTATCATCATCGGACCAACAACTTCCGGTGCTGCTGATTGTACAAACCCATCTTTTATCAATCAGGTTGTTGACACAAACGGACCTGGAGTCGCAGATGGAATTTCAAACAAAACACTTGCTGTCGGAACTTACTTTATTGTTGTTGATGGCTACAACCTAAGCGACGGAACCTACACACTTGACATTACTCAGTACGTTGCTCCAAGTTGTTCATTAACTTTGACAACAACCGCCCCAACTCCACCAAACGTAATTCAATACGATACCGGCTCCGCTTTGTACTACAACTCTTCAAACCAGTACGGCTCAATGAAATTTACTCCAACAGGTGATTTTGCTCTTAGTGACGTAAGATTTCAAGGTTACAATCCAAACGGAATTTTAACCAACGGTTTTGTAAATCTTTGGATTACAGGCGATAACGCCGGCGTTCCTGATGCAAGCAACATCTTGTACTCAAACTGCTTTGACTACACTGTCGGAACAACTTCTTTCATCTACTTACCAATTCCTTCCGGAGCTGTAAACTGGACTTTTGGAAACAGTTACCACGTAGTTTTAGGACCTTTAAGCACTGGTGGAACCGGACCTTATTTCTTGATGGATAACAACAATGACTACAACCGTGGCTACATTAGCGGAACTCCTTTCGTTCCCGGAACCGCCTGGCTACCTGGCGCAAACGACAACGAAGTAATCATTAGAGTTGGTGGAACTACAACTGCTGTTCCTTTTAGTGATTTAGCAAGTAGTGCAACTTTCAACACAACAAACGATTTCTTCAACTGTTCACTTTCTCCAATCACTCCTCAAGCACGAATTTCAAGTTTGGGAAATCAGGCAGTTACTTCTTTTAGTGTGCTTTTTGAAGTAAAAGATGCTTCAAACGTTACAATTTACACAAACACTGTTGCTGGCGGACCAATTGACGCTGCCGGCGGAACAACCGATGTAATTGACGTTACCGCTTCTTCGTCCTGGACTCCTCCGTCTTTAGGTGATTACGTAATTTATTCTACCGTTTCATTTACGGGAGCAGTTGATTTTGACCCGACAAACAACACAAGTGCACTTGAACACCACGCAATTACAATTACAAACGTTGCTTCCACAACTTTAAGTTACGACGACGGAGTTGTTGACGGCTCTGTAATCTGGACAATTAACAGTGGAAGACTCGTTGGTTTTGAGCCTTGTGTTTACCCTGTTAAAGTTGACGCTGCAAGAACAACTGCAAGCGTTGGCGGAAGCGTAAAAATCTTAGTCTTTGGCGACAATGGTTCCGGCGGACCTAACGTTACAACTCCGCTTTTCTCAACAATCGCTACTGTTGCTATTGGCGACAACACAATCCCGGTTACTGGTGTAACAATTAGTAGCGGAAGATTTTTCATTGGTTGGGTAAGCCAAAACGGAACAGTAACTTTGTCTTACGACAGTTCTTCACCTCTTGCTTCAAACAACTCTCAAATGGGACCTGTTGGTTATTCTCTTTCTGACGCTTCCGGAGTTTACACTGCAACAGTTGACCCTGGAAACGATTACATTCTAAGAGCCGATGTCAGACTT
Source organism: bacterium (assembly GCA_020850775.1). GTDB lineage: Bacteria > CLD3 > CLD3 > CLD3 > CLD3 > JADZEA01. The sequence continues at coordinate 17,593 of JADZEA010000064.1, read as the reverse complement.
CCGGTTTCTGACGACGTTTCCTGTAACAGCGTTTCAAGCACAGCTTCCACAATTCCAGGAAACACAAACACTGTTTCTGCAACTATCGCTAACGTCGGTGCAAACTCACAAAACTCTTTTTCTGTTGGGCTGACAATTTGGGACGCAGGTTCAAACGTTGTTTTTACAAACACAAAAATGACAGGAACTATTGCTGCCGGTGGAACTGAAGTTGTAATTTTTGACCCTTACACACTTGCGCTTGCTCCTCAAACTTACACCTACACAGTTACAACACAACTTGCTGGTGATTTAAACGCTACAAATGACGCTGCAAGCGGAACTTTTAAGGGCGAGTACTTTATCTCTTTCGGTAGCGGAACAACCAGCGCAGCTTCAATGCGTCCGATTTACCGTTCAAGTGCTTCAAGTTCTTTTGACTACAGCCGCACTTCAAACCTTTACACAGCAACAGATTTAGCTGGTTTACCTGCAGGTGCAACAATCACAGACATTCAGTTCTACAAAGACAACAACGGAGCAACCGTTTCTAACGGTGCAACACTTAACTTGTGGATGAGAAACTCAACAGTAACAAACTACACGGCAAACTCAACCTGGGACGCAGTAGTTGCCGGAGCAACTTCTGTTTATTCTTCAACAACACAAGGCATTCCTTCCACACTTGGATGGCTTTCTTTCGGTTCAATCACTCCTTTTACTTACAATGGTTCAAGCCTTGAAATCATTTCTGACTGGAACATTTCAGGAATTACCGGAAACCCAACAACCGGCGGTTTTAACTGGAGATACGATGCTTACGCAGGAACAACAACAGACAGCAAAGGCTTAAGCTACGCAAGTAGTGCAGCTCCAACAGGAACAAGCGCGATGACTACAAACAACTCAAACTCTCACCTGAGAGTTCCACACCTTAAAATTGTTTACATTCCTGCTCCAACTCCTGTTACTGTAAACGTTCAAAACAGCGGAAACGACGCAACTTTAACCTGGACTGCTTCGCCTGTTGCTACTTCTTACAAAATTTACAGAGGCTCTACTCCTGATTTTGTTGCCGATGGAACAACGCTTCAAACGACAGTTACAGGAACAAGCTGGACAGACGTTGGTGTTTCTTCTTTGGGAACAACTTACTACTACAAAGTAACAGCTAACAACTAAACAAACATTTGTTTTAAAGAAAAAGCCGTTGAGAAAAAACTCAACGGCTTTTTTGTTTAAGGGTTTGGAGATTTTGATGAAGTTTTTAGTAGCGGTAACTTAGCCCGACACTAAAGTTGTAAACTTTGTCAACAACAGGCATTAATGAGTCAAGCCCGTTAAGTTGTGAAATTTTCTTTGGCTCGCCCATTGGGTTTCCCGAACCTGTGTAATCGTAATCGTAGTAAGTTCCTGCAATTGTCATAAAAAATCTGTTTGTGTGGATTGGAATGTGCCAGTAACCTTCGTAAACTTTTCCTCTGACTGCTAACTTACTTGCAATTGGAGAATCTTCGGCACCGGAAAAATTAAACCAGTATTTTGAGCCTTGGTTGTACTCAAAACCAATTCTGTGTTCGCCGATTTTTCCAATAATTCCTGCGTAGAGTGAGTTTCCGCTTCTGTCTTTTTGTGTTCCAAAAGAATTTAGAAGTCCGTCAGTTCCCATAAATTGCATCATTGCATTCATTGATTTTCCGTCGGCGATTGTTTTAGAAAATGCGTAAGAAACAAAAGCATTGAGATGTTCGCCTTCGTACTGTGCCAAAAGTGTTCCAAGGTGCATGTTTCCGATTTTTGACCTTGCTTCAAACCTTGAAATGTAGCCGCCGTCGTTAGCTGTAAAGTAGTACTCGTCGTAATTTCCGTCGCTGTTGATGTCAAGCCCGTTGATTGTAAAAGGTGTAATCACAACTCCTGTAAATCCATCCGTGATTCCGTCTCCGTAAGCGTAGTTAGTTGTTAATTTGTAAGTTGAGTTGTCAAAAAGTGTCCAGATGAATCCCATCATTTCTACGTCTTTTGTGTCTGCAGCACTGTAAGAAGCTGAATTTCCCCAACCACCTTCGTAACCTTTTCCGTAACAAAGTTTGATTGCGTGTCCCGGAACGATAAAATCTTCGCCAAAGTTTAAGCCTAACGAAGCTCCGTCAAACTGCCAGTTAATGATGTGGATTAGTGGTGAGCCTGTTGCAACGTTCCAGTTTTCACGGTTTTGGTTTGGCATTCCTGCTGTTGCCGGTCTTCTTCCGAAAGAAAAATGCCAGTGGTAATCCGTGTTGTAAACCTTGTTTGAGTAAACAAAGTAAGCTCTGTCAACTCTGACTTTGTCGTCTGTTGGGATTGAAGCGTCGTTTCCATCCATGTTTACAGAACTCATTGAGCCATTAAACCACCTGTAACCTGTTGCGTCGCCCCACGCTTTGTACATTGAAAGCCTTCCGGCAAAAGAAAGATGCTCGTCAACTTTTGAATCAAAACCAAGTTTCAAACGGTTCGTCCACAAAGCCTTGTTTTTTTTGTTGTATTTTTCAGGTGCAATTCCCGAAAAAAGCATTTGATACTTTGCCAAATCCGTTGCCGTAAAAGTATCGCTGAAGTAAGGTTTTCCAAGTTCGTTGGTGTTGATTTTGTACATTCCAAGTTCGTTAGCTGTTACAAAACCTGCGGCAACCATGTTTGGCATCATCGGTTGCAAAATCGTTCCGTACTTTGCCATAAAATTTGGGTTAAAAATATAATCACCATCGTTTAACGCACCTTGTTGCTGTGTTCCTGCTACGGCTAATCTGTCAAAAGACCACAAAGCCATCATCATTTGAGCCCATTCAGGAAGGCTTTGCATTCCGTCGTAGTTGATGTAATCGTACCTCGTTCTAAAATCAATGTTAAAGTTCACTCTGTCGTTTGCAGTTTTCACTTCAACTTTTGAAAGCCTCTCGTCAAGGCTTTTCACTTCTTCTTTTAGTTCTTCGTCTTCAGCAAAAACGTTGGAAACCAATGCCGAAGACAAAACCATTGTTAAAAATAAAGTTTTCATTTTTTTACCTCGTTAGTTTTTAGTTTAAAAAGACAAGTTTAGCCACAAGTTTGTGGTTGGTCGGAATCGGAAGCGTGTTCGTACAAATATTTTAAAATGTCTTTGTAATCCTGTTCTTTAAATTCATTTTGAACTTTTTCAAGCTCTTTTTTTCCGTGAACTTTAAGGAGTTTTTTGTTTCCGTCTTTAAAAAAACTTTCCCACTGAGCTTTTGTTTTTGAAGTTGGGTTTAGCTCTTTTGCTCCGTCGGTTTTTCCTTCGTGGCAAGCTAACCTGCAGGAAGTTTTGTAAAGGAACTTGCCTTTTTTTGCGTTGTCTGCCGCTTCTGCACCGGTCAGAGAAAAAACTCCCAAAAAACCAATCGTTAAAGCTGCTAAAAATCTTGAACTACACATTTTTTTTACCTCCAAATTTTATTTGATAAAGATTAAGTCAAAGCCTGTACCAAACACAAAAATGGCTTTTAAGAATATTCCAAGCAGGATTTTCAGGAAAAAATTTAGAGAAGAGCAGGACGGATTGCAACGCTTGTTGCAAAGTGTTGCAAAACAAAAAAGCCTGAAACGAGTTCTGCTCCTTTCAGGCTTTTGTTAAAAGAAATAAAAAATTACTTGAACAATCTTCCTCTGCGACCAAAACCAGACCAGAGAGGGAAACCATTTTCATCTCTCAAAATTAATTCGTCTTCGCCTTTCTTAACTTCTGAAGCAATCAAAACCTTACTGTTGTCAAGAGTAATTTTTGAGCCTTTGATTTCAAGTTCGTCGTTTTTGTTTACTTCAAAATCTTGTCTTTCAACGAACCAGACAGGTCCAAGGTGAACCGATAAAGTTTCTGCTTCCGTTTTGAAAAGAAGGTGAATCCCGTAAGCCATTCCGCTTGCAGGAGTGATTTCCTCAACTTTAAGAACCTTACCTTTTACGGTAACAACTTTTTGTGGATTGTAATTTCTTTGATAGTTGGATTTACAACCCCAGCCGCCACTTCCTTTCCAACCTCGCCAAGGCTGTGCCTGAGAAGTGATTAGCAGCGAACCAACCAGAACTGTAACGACAATTCCGAAAAAGACAAACCTTTTCATTTTAGTTTCCTCCATTTTTAAAGGTTTAACTTTTGCTTAAAACAAGCAGAAAAATTGTTTCCAATGTTTATGCCAAAAAAATGAAGTAGGAAGTACCGAACTAATCAGTTATTTTTCTGAAAAAATCAGGTTTGAAAAATGGTAAGACGCAAAAAAGAAATCGATAATCAACTCTTTGAACGTGAGTTCAGCACCCTGAAACAAGCTAAAGAGTTGCTGAAAAACAGAGACTTAACCTTAGAGTATCTTTTTCACGAGTATGATTTTCTAACCAAAAACTACGAATCGCTGCTCAAAGAAATCGTAAAAATTATCCGCATCAGTGAGAGCTACGAAAGAAAATTGTTCATTTCCAACGAAAAATTGCAGGAAACACTTAAAGAGGTAAAAAGATTAAGCGGCTTGCTCCCAATTTGTTCCTGCTGCAAAAAAATCCGCAACGACGAAGGCTACTGGAACGAAATTGAAACTTACATCAGTCAGCATTCTGAAGCTCAGTTCTCTCACGGAATTTGTCCACAGTGCATCCAAAAACTTTATCCTGAATTTTCCAAACGCAAAAAAGATTAGAGTTCAGGAAACTTCGGAGGCTTAATTTTCGGCTCATTTTTAGAACGAAAAAAAGTGTAAAATCCCCACTTCAAAAGCAAAAACACAAAAGTTACAAGCAAAACCAAACTCAAAAACGAGCTGCCAAAAACTAACCAAACCCTCGTGTTCAGAAGAAAAAACACAACCGCAAAAGTCATCGAAAGCAAAGTGCACAAGCCAACCAAACGGTCAAAACCAGGCACAAAATCAAGTTCAACATTCTTTTTAATGATTGCAAGGCTGAAAATCATTGAAAGTACCGGCAAAAAGTAAACAAAAAAATTAACCTGCAAGAGGTTTGTCTTAAGGAAAAAAATTGAGTAAACAATCAGAACAGACGAAAAAATGCCCGGCACACAAGTAAAGTAAACTAAAAACGAGTACACAAACTTGTGCGGAAAATTTGTCCCGTTACCTTTGGAGTGAACCTTTCCGTACACAAAAGCGAACAAAGGCGTCAGAACAAAAACTACGGTTAAAAATTTGGAGTAGCTCCCTGAAAAGGCAATCAAATCGTTTAGGTTCATTTTCTTAAATCTTTAATTTTTAGTTGTTTAAATTTTATACTTTTGCATTTTTCTCCAAAGCGTGCTTCTGTGCATTTCAAGATTTTTTGCAGCTTCACTGATTGAGCCTTTGTTTTTTTCAAGCGTTGAGAGAATTTTTTCACGTTCAAGGTCAGAGTATTTTTCGTTTGTAGTTTTAGTTTCGTTTGAGTTCAGAATGCCCTGAAAATATTTTTGCTCAAGTTGGTTTTCCTGACAACAAATCACGCCGTACTCAAGGACGTTCATCAGTTCCCTGACGTTTCCCTGCCACGCGTAGTTCAGCAAAAAATCCATCGTTTGTTTTTCAATTCCGATGATGTTTTTGTTGTACTTTTTGTTGAGTTTCGGCAGAAAATTTTCAATCAAAAGTTTGATGTCTTCTTTCCGTTCACGAAGAGGCGGAAGTTTGATTGGAATTACGTTCAGGCGAAAAAACAAGTCTCTGCGAAAATTCCCGTTCTCAACTTCTTCAGCTAAATTTTTGTTTGTTGCAGCGATGATTCTGGCGTTTGTCGGGATTTGTTTGTTTCCTCCAACTCGCTCAAAAGATTTTTCCTGCAAAACTCTAAGTAATTTTGTTTGCAGGTGCAAAGGCATTTCGCCGATTTCGTCAAGAAAAATTGTTCCTTGTGTTGCAAACTCAAACTTACCGGTTTTTTGTGCCAAAGCACCTGTGAAAGCGCCTTTTTCGTGTCCGAAAAGTTCGGATTCCATCAGTTGTTCGGGGATTGCGGCACAGTTTACGGCGACGAAAGGTTTGTCTTTTCTTGCACCAATTTGATGGATTCCGCGGGCGATGACTTCTTTTCCCGTTCCACTTTCGCCTTGTATTAAGATTGTTGTGTCGCCGTTTTTGACCATTTGGAGCGTGTTTGCGATTTGTAGGATTGATTTTGATTTTCCGATAAAACCCGGGATTAGTTCGCCTTCGCTTTTGAGCCTTAGCTGACCTTCAATCCGTTCAACGTCGCGAATGTTTACTAAGTAATCAAAATTTTTTTCGTCAGAAGAGATGTAAAAAGCATTGATTAAAATTTTGTGTTTGTTGCCCTGCGAATCGACAAAATCGCCTTTCAGGTCTGAAATTTCATCTTTTGCTTTGAGAAGCGGAAGAATGTTTTTTCCATTTTCAAGGTTTAGCAGGTTAAGAAAAGTTGCAAATTTTTTGTTCAAAACCTGCTTTTTAGAAATTCCCGTTGCGGTTTCTGCGTAGCGGTTCATCAGGGAAACTTCGTCTTTTGAATTTACAAGCAGAAATGCTTCGTTGAGTTTATCCAGAATTTTCACGATGTTGTTAAATTTTGTGTGCAAAATGTCGCGTTCAGTTTCAATTTTGCGAATCATCGAAACAAGGTCGTTCACGAACCTGAAATTATGAACTATCAAAATTCTGTTATCGTTAGTTCTGATTTTAAAAGCAGTTACCGAAAATGCCTCGCCCAAAAGGTTTACGTTGAACTTGTAAAGCACTTCGTCGGTTTTGGTAACTTCTTCAAAAAGGCAAAAAGTTTCGTGGAACTCCTGATTAATGATTAGCGAACAGCTTTTTTCAAAAATGCTCTCAAGTTTACACTTAAAATATTTTTCGCCTTCTTTGTTGATAAAAACAATTTTTCTTTGTTCGGTCGCAACAATGATAATTCCCGATAAGTTGTTCAGGATTTCAAGAACCGTGTCTGCTGAAAGATTTGTCATTTTACCCTGATTAAATTTTTTACTCTCCAAAGTTACTCAAAAAATTGATTTTAAGAAATTTCTTTTTCCATTTTAAAATACCTTTCAGCGAGGTAGTAAAAAAGAAAAGTGAAACCAACAGCACCGACGATTGTTGCCGTTTCAACCAAAGAAGGACTGTAAATCACGTAATCTCCAGCCATTTCTAACTTGTAGTACTTGCGAATCGGGACGAGCTGACCTGCAACAACGTGGTTGTAACGCATAAAAAACATTCCAGCGATTGAAGCAAAAGCAGCAAGCAAACCAAAATTCCCTGATTTTTTAGCTTTCACCAAAAGGACAACCGGCAAAATCATTCCCAAAAAAACTTCGCCAAACCAAAAATAAAATGCAAGCGGTCCCGCAATCAAACTCATCGCAGCAAGGTAAACATCAGGGCTTGACATTATCGCTGAAGACAAAATCCTTGAGGCTTGAAACAAAAACAAAACTCCAATCGCAATTCCCATCAATCTTTCGGCAGCAACGATTGAACTTTCAATTGAAAGGTTGTTGTGTTTTTTGATTAGAGTAAGAAAAATTACCATCACGGAAGCTCCGGACTGAACCGCTAAAACGATAAAGTAAGGTGGTAAAAATGCTCCGCTCCAAAAAGGTCTCGCAACCGAAAACAAAGCTCCAAGGTTCGCGTGAGCCACGATGTCCGCACCAACTCCAATCAAACCTAAAATCCCCGCAAGTTTGAATTGTTTTTTGTTTAAAAAATAAAACTCTGCAATCAAAAGAACAGTGTAAACTCCGTAAAGCGTTCCCATCCACCACATCGGAGAGTGAAAATTTGGCGAAACAACGTTGTAAACCACAAGCCTTAACGGATACTCAAGCTCAAGACCAATCACAAAAAACGCCGCAAAAAGCGTAACAATTGAAAGCAAAATCAAGTGCTTTCCCATTTGGTCAAAATCCTTAATCTTAAAAATGTGTCCAAGCGAAGCAATCAAACAAAGTCCCGTAGAAATTGCTACGAAAAAAATGTAACCAACAATGTGCATTCCCCAGGGAACTTCCCGCGTCAGGTTAAAACTTTCTTCGCGTCCCGTGTAGTAAGTTTCAAAAACCGCAAAAACTCCGGTTAGTGCAAACAAAATTGAAAGGTAAATTATATTTTTTTTAGTCAACATCTTTTGTTCCTCATAAATTTTAAAGGTAAAAAACATTAGGTTCTGCACCTGTTTCGGGTTTAAGAACTTTGTACTCACGATTTTTCAAGAGTTTTGAAACTTCAGAATTTGGGTCGTTCAGGTCTCCAAAAGTCCTCGTTTTTGGTGGGCAAGTTTGTACACAAGCCGGAAGTTCACCAATTTTAATCCTGTCGTAACAAAAATCACACTTGTCAACAACGTGCCTTGTAGTTGAAACAAACCTTGCGTCGTAAGGGCAGGCAACCATACAATACTTACAAACAATGCACTTTTCAGCGTCAATCATTATCAATCCATCTTCGTTTCTGTAAGTTGCAGAAGTCGGGCAAACTTTTTCACAAGGAGCATTTGTGCAGTGGTTACACTGTCCGGGAATAAATTTTTGCGTTAAGTTTGGAAAAGTTCCGCAGATTTCTCCCGTTTCAACCCAGTTTCGGTACTCCTGTGAATTGTCTGCGACGTTGTTTTCCATCTTGCAGGCAATTGTACAGGCTTTGCAATCAAAACATTTTTGAGTGTCAATCACCATCACGTATTTTTTTTTAGTTTCCATTTTATCCTCTCACTTTCTCAACTTGAACAATCGTTTCGTGTAACAGTGCATTCCCCGAAATTGGTTCGTAGTGGTCTTCAAGAATTTCCGATTCCGAAGCACCAACTCCGTAAGTTTTGCTCAGACCTTTTGAAACCGAGCCAAAACCGTGAATGAAAAAAACTGTGTCGGGTCTGATTCCTTCCGTTACAAAAGCATTGAGTTTTCCTTCACCAACTGCTGATTTTACAAGCACCAAATCGTTGTTTTTGATGCCAAGCCTTTCAGCCGCTTTCGTGTTAATCCACAAAGTATTTTGGTTCATAATTGTGTTCAGGTAATCCAAATTCGTTGAACTGTGTGTAAAAAATGCGTGCCTTCCAACTACGAACTTAAACTTTCCGTCAGGGATTTCACCTGGCTTTTCGTAAGTTGGCATTGGGTTTAAGCCCTTTGAAAGATACTTTTCGCTGTAAAACTCAATTTTTTGGGTTTGGGTTTTGATTGGTCTTTCGCCGTAAGGATTTGGCAAATTTTCAGGAATAAAAACCGCTGTTTCAAGCAATTTTTCGTAAGCTCCTTCGTAATTTTCAACCTGCGTTTTGATGTAATTTTGGATTGTGTAATCAAAAGGATTTGTCTCAAGCCCGCAAGTTTTTACTAATCCCTGCATAATTTCAAGGCAGGATTTTGTGTCGTAAAGTGGCTCAATTACTGGTTGCCTGAAAGTTACTACAGGTTCAATTCCGCTCAAAACGTGTGCCGGGTCCCATCTTTCAAGGTAAGTTGACTCAGGTAAAATCACGTCTGCAAAGTAAGCCGTGTCAGACATTTCTGTGTCAATCACTGCGATAAAATCCATCTTTTTCATCATTTCAAGCGTTTTTTTACGGTTCGGAACAGAAGCAACAGGATTCGTTTTGTAAGTTACCATCGCTTTAACCGGGTAAGGTTCGCCTTTCAAAACTGCGTCTCTGAAAGGAAGCCACGCTCCTGAACTTTCAGTCAAAAACTGAACTGTTCCTGCTTCAAGCCTTTCTTCTGCGTTGTCGTCGTACCAAACCGGTTCAAACTCAACTTTTTTTAGCGGAATTGAAAGAGATTGAACGAGACCGCCTTTCGCATTAAAATTCCCGACCAAAGCATTAACCATCGCAATTGCCCGCCTTAGTTCTGCGTCGTTTTTACTGAAAGACGACCTTCTTCCCGGATAGTAAACCGATTTTGGTGCGTTTTCAGCGAACTCTGTCGCAATTCTTCTGATGGTTTCAGCAGGAATTTCCGTTTCCTTTTCAGCCCATTCCGGAGTGTAATTTTTGACGTGGTTTTTGAGTTCTTCAAAACCAAAAGTTTTTTCTTCAACAAATTTTTTGTCGTAAAGCTCCTCGTTAATCAAAACGTTAATCATCGCAAGTGCAAAGGCTAAATCGGTTCCGACTTTGATTGGTAACCACTCGCCTGATTTTGCGGCTGTTTTTGTAAAACGCGGGTCAAGAGTAACAATTTTTTTGTTTCCGGTTTTCAAAAGGTCAATTGAATCCGGAGTAATCAATGCTTCAAGCCTGTTGCTTCCGCAAAAAATCACGTAGTTTGCATTTTTGATGTCTGCGTCCGGATAAGTTCCGAGAACTGCTGAAAAGCCCTGAATGTTTGAAGCTAAGCAGAGAGTTGGATGCCTGACAACGTTGTAAGAACCAAAGGCTTCAGCAAAAGTCTTAAAAAATTCTTCCTGAAAACCTTCGGTTGAAGCAAACATTACAGCAGAACGGTTTTTTTGTGTTTCAACTACTTTGTTCAGATTTTCGCCAACAATTTTCAGTGCTTCGTCCCAGTTTGCTTTTCGCCACTTGTTTTCACCGCGTTCTCCGACACGAACAAGCGGGAATTTTAATCTGTCCGCAGAGTACGGAACTCTTGCACCAGCGTTTCCTCTTGCACAAACCATTCCGCGGCTTTTTGGAAAGTGCGGGTTTGGCTCAAGTCTGACAATTCTGCCGTTTTCAACGTGAGCTTTTAATCCGCACTTGTTCACGCAAATTTCACAGGAAGTGTAAACGTACTTTTTGCCTTTTGTGGTAGCTGCAATCTTTGTTTCCTCAGAAAACAAAACAGGAATTCCCGAAGAAGCAAAAGCCAAAACAAGAGCTGAAAGTGAAGTTCTTCTCAAAAATTCACGTCTTGATAAATTTTTCATTTTATTTTCCTCAATTCTTCAAGGTTTGATTTTACAAGTTGAAAGTAGTTGTAGTAAAGGTTTGCGATAAATCCGTAAAAAACATTTGAATGCCTCAAAACATCAAAAGTGAATTTTTCCATCCAGTTGAAAACGTGGTTCTCAAGCAAAAAAACAATTTTATGAAAGTAGTTTTGCTCGTTTGTTTCAAGAAATTTTTCACAGTAAAGATTCAGCAAACTCAAAATCACAGGCAAGTAGTCAGCAGGAGAATTTTCAGAAACAAACCCATTTTCAGCTTCAACTAATTTTTTGATTTGGCGGGAACTCTCCTGGTTGAGCATTTTTTCCGGGGAAGCGTAGTAAGACTCGTAAAGAACAGCACCGTTTTTAGTTGGCTCAACGATAAAAAGTGAATTGTAAGCAATCTCAAGGTCGCGGTAAGTTAGTGAACGAAAAGAAAGAAACTCGGTGTTTGAGATTTTACAAAGGTCTTTTACAAGAATTTTATCGTTTGTAAAGTAACTTAAAATTGCAGGGTTTGGGTACTCAAACAAGACAGCAAAAAATTGGGAAACTACTTCAAGTTCTTTGACTAAATTTTTGTGAGAATTTGTTTCCATTTTTTTAATCCTTTCAATTTTTGCAAAAGGATTAATCCAAAAGCTGTACCAAGTGTTTTTAGCCGAAAGTAGCTTTAGAACAAGGTTTTTGCGATTTTTCCAGCAAAACCTTGCAACAGGTTGCAACACTTTTTGCAACAATTAAAAATAAATTTCCAGGTAAAGTTTACCTTACAGCAAAAAAATCAGGGATAATTTTTTGGATTTCTTTTTTCAGTAACCACTGAGGAGTTTCTTCCTTCAACGCTTTGTTGAAACTTTCGCGTGCAGATTTTTCGTCTCCGTTTAAAAACTGTGCTTTTCCGAGAAAAACAAAAGTAAAACCTTTTCGTGAAGATGAAATTTCTTTTACCGTCAGAACTTCGTAAAAACAAGTTTTAGCTTTTAAATAATTTTCTGTTTCAAGGTAAGATTTTCCAAGTCTGTAGTAAGTTTCTGCGACAAATTTTTTGTTTGGTTCTTTCGTCTTTTTGTTTGGTAATTCCTTCCCGCAAATTTCAATTACTTTTTCGTACTTTTTTGCCCGTTCAAGTTTTTTTGCACGTTCAGAAAGGATTTCTACTTCTGACATCGGTTTTTTCAGCCTGTTTTGTGCATTTTCGTAAACGGATTCGTAGTCATCTTTTTTGTGAACCTGCTTGTAAAACTCAATCGCTTTTGTTCTGTTTCCCGAAATTTCGTGAAATTCGGCAAGGTTAAAAGTTGCGTAAACTTCTTGCCAGGTGTCTTTTGTTTGCGGAAAAGCCAAAAGTTTTTCTGTGGTTTGAATTGCTTTTGAGTAGTCGTCAAGTTGTGTGTAAGTTTCCGAAAGCTGTAAAAGTGCCAGAGAGTAAAGAGTTGGAGTCAGCAACCTGTTAACCGTCAGTTCAATTTTTGTGTAATCCAGAATTGCTTCTTCAAGTTCGCCTTTTGCTTGTTTAACCAGTGCAAGGTTTAGCAGGAAACCTTGATTTTCAGGAAATTCGGTAACGAGTTCGTTTGCAATTTGAATTGCCTGATTGTAATCACTTTCAAAGTTCAAAAGAATTTCGCTCAAAAAATACTTTGCTTCTGTTTTTGAAAAAGTACCTTTCTCTGAAGCAAGTTTTAGCTCTTCCAAGCCTTGTTGCCTGCTTCCTGTCAAACCTAAAAGTCCTGCTAAAACTTTGACAAACGAAGGCAGCACGTCTCCGTAGTAATGAAAAATTCCAAGCCCAAAGTAAGCGTCGTAGTAATTTTTATCCATTTTAACTAAGTTTTCAAGGTAATCCAAACCTGTTTTTCCATGCCAGTAAGCTCGCAACCAATTTTGTTTCATTCCGTGGTAACGTCCGAGATTCCCGTAACTTGCGCCAAGAAAAAAGAGAGCCGTTTTAGGTTCTGTTTTTTCAAGTTTTTCTGCTTTTTTAATTGCAAGGTCTGAAAATTCCTTGAATTTTTCAATTTTTGAATCATCTTTTGAGTTCACAATTCCTTGCCAAAAATAGTTTGAAGCCTTGAAAAAATAACCTTCAGGTCGGTTTGGGAATTTTTTGATTACAGAATCAAAACAAGCCATCCCTTCACTGAATTTTAGCCTGTAAGTCTTGTCAATTCCTCGCTCAATTGTTTGAAATTCTTCTTTTGAAAGTTTGCTTTGAGCAAAAATATTTTGAGCAAAAAGCAAAATCAACACAAGTAAAACAGCCATTTTTCACCTTTAAAATTTATTTTTGGGGTTAGTTAATTTAAAAACCAAATTCCTAAAGCAAAACGAAAAAATTTTCTAAGAGTTCTTTGCTTTTTTTTCCAATTTTAAATTCTTAACTTTGGAAATTACAAATTAAACAATAAAAATTCAGGAGAAAATAAATGCGAAAAATTTCTGTTGACGACCTGAAAAACCTTTCAGGCAAAAAAATTTTAGTAAGAGTGGATTTTAACGTTCCGCTTGACGAAAACCAAAACATCACTGATGACAAAAGAATCCGTGCAACGCTTCCAACAATCCAAAAACTCGTTTCTGAAGGCTCAAAAGTGATTTTAATGAGCCATCTTGGAAGACCTGACGGAAAAGTTGTCGCTTCAATGTCTTTGTTACCTGTTGCAAAAAAACTTGCTGAAATTCTTGGAAAGGAAGTAAAATTTGCTAACGATTGTGTCGGTGAAGCAGCTGAAAAGGTCGTTAACTCTTTAGAAAATGGCGAAGTTGCTTTGCTTGAAAACTTGCGTTTCCACAAGGAAGAAGAAGAAAACGACCCTGTTTTTGCAAAACAACTCGCAGAACTTGGCGAAGTTTACGTTAACGACGCTTTTGGAACGGCTCACAGAGGGCACGCTTCAACCGAAGGAGTTACAAAATTTTTAAATCCCTGTGCAAGCGGTTACCTGATGAAAAAGGAACTTGACTACCTTGGAAGTGCGGTTCTAAGCCCGAAAAGACCTTTTACGGCAATCATCGGCGGTTCAAAAATTTCAGGAAAAATAGACGTGATGGAACACTTGCTTGACAAAGTTGACAACTTGCTTGTTGGTGGCGGAATGATTTTTACTTTCTACAAAGCACAAGGGCTGTCAATCGGAAAATCTTTGGTTGAGACCGACAAAATTGAACTTGCAAAGGAAATTCTGGAAAAAGCAAAATCAAAAGGCGTAAATTTAATGCTTCCGTCCGATTGCGTCGTTGCCGACAAGTTCGCTAACGAAGCAAACAAAAAAACCGTTTTAGTAAGCAAAATCCCTGACGAATGGCTTGGACTTGACATTGGTGAAGAAACAATTGCAAACTTTTCTAAAATTATTAAAGAGAGCAAAACAGTGATTTGGAACGGTCCGATGGGAGTTTTTGAAATGCCAAACTTTGCAGCCGGAACAAATGAAATCGCTCAGGCAATGGCAACTTGCACAGGAAACGGCGGAATTACCGTAATCGGTGGTGGTGATTCTGCATCCGCTGTAAAAAAAGCAGGGCTTTCTAAAAAAATGTCTCACGTTTCAACAGGCGGAGGTGCTTCTTTAGAGTTTCTTGAAGGAAAAAAACTTCCCGGTGTTGAAGCATTAACTGATAAATAAAAAATTGAGTGAGAACCTGATTTTTTTAAAATTCAGGCTCTCGCTACCATAATTTTACTCTTCTCATTTTTTTTCTAAACAAAATTAATTTTGCTACGTTTTTGAAGCCCGTTTTAATTTTAAAAAAAAGGAAGAAATGAAAAAAATAATTTGTCTTTTCTGCTGTGTCCTTGTGCTTCTGAACCAGGTAAAAGCAGAAACCAACGAAAAAAAAGGAACTCTTAACGGTTTCATCTACGACGCCTCAAACGGCGAAGCACTGATTGGTGCAAGCGTTTTTCTGCAAGAACTAAAAATTGGTGGGACGACAAACGTAAGCGGTTACTACGTCGTTCCAAAAATCGCTTCCGGCGATTACACTGTCGTTTTTCAGTACTTAGGTTACAAAACTAAAGCTGAAAAAATCAAAATTTCAGCAGGCGAAAAAAAATCCGTAAACATTAACCTTGAACCCGAAAAACTTCAGGCTGAAGAGGTTCTGATTGTCGCAGAAGCTGAAACTTTAAAAGTTTCTGAAAAATTGTTCAGAAGAGAAATTTCAAAAGTTGAGCTTTCTCCCGTTCAGATTAAGGCTTTGCCACAAGTCGCAGAAGCAGACCTTTTACGTTCCCTGCAAACTTTACCGGGAATTTTACCGCTTTCCGATTTTTCTTCCGCACTGTACGTTCGCGGAGGAACTCCTGACCAAAATCTTTACCTGCTTGACGGAACAGACGTGTACAATCCCGAACACGCTTTCGGAATCTTTTCAACGTTCAACACAGACGCAATCCGCAAAGTTGAACTTTCAAAAGGCGGTTTTAGTGCGGATTACGGTGGAAGGCTTTCTTCAATCCTTGACATCACAAACCTTGACGGGAACAGAAAAGAATTTGAAGGCAGCGCATCAATCAGTCTGCTTTCCGCAAAAACTACACTTCAAACACCACTCGGAAATTTTGGCTCGCTTTCGGGTTCGTTCAGACGAACTTACTTTGACCAAACAATCGCAAAAAGCATTGACGAAGTCCCTGACTACTACTTTTACGACGGCAACTTAAAAGCATTTTTAGACCTGAGCCCAAGAAACAAACTCACAATCAGCACTTACGGCGGAAGGGATTTTCTGAAAGTAATTTTTAACAACAACGCAACCGAAAAAACAGGTTTGAACTACGATTGGGGAAACAAGACAGGAAGCATCCGATGGACAAGCGTTTTTACGCCGCAATTGTTTGGAAATTTTTGGGTTACAGGAAGCCGCTTCACTTCTGATTTTGACCTTGGAGATGCCGTCGCAGTTTCGGAAAGAAACATGGTTACAGACGTTACACTAAAAGGAAACCTTGAGTACCACCACTCCGAAAAAATAGACACAAAGTTCGGTTTTGAAGAAAAAAACCTCAGCGTGATTTTAAAGCAGGATTTTCCTGACGGGAAAATTGACGTTCAGGAAAAACCGAAACACTACGTTACTTACTTTACAGTAACCTACAAGCCAAATATTTTGTG
This sequence comes from bacterium, assembly GCA_020850775.1. GTDB lineage: Bacteria > CLD3 > CLD3 > CLD3 > CLD3 > JADZEA01. The sequence continues at coordinate 1,626 of JADZEA010000064.1, read as the reverse complement.
GAACGTTGAAAGCGGAGTTCGCTACAATGTTTTTAAATCGGACAAGACTTTTCAGAACGTTGAGCCAAGGTTTTCTCTGAAGTACAAACTTACAGACACAATAAATTTAAAAGCAGCAACAGGAATTTACCACCAGTACCTGCATCGGATTCCGAGATTTTTTATTTCAGATATTTGGACGGTTTCTAATTCTTATCAAAAAGAATCAACTTCTTACCACTACATTTTAGGTTTTCAACAAGAAATTGATAAAGATTACGAACTTGAAATTGAAACGTTCTACAAGGTTTACAAAAATATTTATTCTTTTGACCCAACTTTCATGACAGACATCAAACCCGGCAGCTACACAGAAGACAACAAACCGGTTTACAACAACACAAAAGGGCTTTTCAATCAGGGAAAAGGCAATTCTGTCGGTTTTGAAATGCTTTTCAGAAAAGACGTCGGAGCTTTTACAGGCTGGCTTGGTTACTCTTTTGCAAAAACAAATTACAGGTTTCAGGAACTAAACAGCAACGAAGAATTTTCACCAAGACACGACAGAACTTCAACCGTAAATTTTGTTGGAAACCTTGACATCAAAAACGGAATCCGAGCCTTAAAAGGAAAAACAGCTAAAAAACATTCCGGAAAGTGGGTTTTAGGAACAAACTTCGTTTACTCAACAGGTCAGCCAATCACAACTCCCGGTTCCGCTTACTTCGTAAACTCAACACCACCGGGAAATTTTCAGAACGGTTTTGACTTGTACCCAAGCGAAATCAACAATTTCAGGCTTCCCGCTTACATCAGGTTTGACGCAAGCATTACCTACGAAAAAGAATTTAAAACCTGGTCAATCGCTCCTTACCTGCAAATCTACAATCTCGGAAACAGAAAAAATATTTGGTTTGTCAGCTACGAAGACAAAAGCACTTCGGAAACAATCGTTCAGGAAGTTAAAACAACTCCAATGTTTCCACTCTTACCAACAATCGGCGTAAACTTTAAGTTCTAAGGATAAAAAAATGCAAAAAATAAGTTTTTTAATTTTTCTAAGCGTTGTAATTTTTGCTTGCGGTGAACCAACAGTAGAAATCGGAGAAAATAATTACAGCCCCAAAATTGTCGTTGAAGGCTACCTTTTCCCAAACAGACAAGTTGAAAACATAAGAATCAGCCGCAACATCCCTTTAAACTCAAACGCTGCAATCAAACGCGATTCTTTAATCATTAAAAACGCAACCGTAAAAATTAATGGTGTTCAGCTAAACTTTAACGAAAACAAAAAATCCTACGAAGCTGACGAAACCGCACTGCAAATTTTTGAAGGCGAAACTTACAAACTGGAAGTTACCGCAAAAATTGACGGAAAAGAACTCTCAACAACTTCAACAACAAAAGTTCCACAAAGAAATGGTTCAAAGTTTGAGATTTTAAGCATAAACTTTGACAGTCTTTTTTACAGAGAAAGGGACGCAAACGGCGAACTGAAAAGCTTTGAGATTACTTTTAATCCAGTTTTAAACGCTGAAAACGGATTTTATGCCTTAGGTTTGGCTGCCCTTGACGCTGACAGTTCAAACATTAGCGAAACTTTCATTTTTGACAATATTTTTGCAGACCTTGATGCGGAAGATGTTT
>JADZEA010000063.1 GCA_020850775.1 bacterium | reverse complement strand
CTTGAGTGGTTTTTGCGAAAACGTAGCGGAATGGTCTAAGCGTCTAAATTTTTTCTTGTGTGCAAACCCGTGAATTTTAGTCTGAAACCGACTTTTTCGTAGAGTGAACGTGCATTAGCGAGTTTGTCGTTTACGCCTAAAGAAGTTTGAGGCATTTTTTTTACTTCAAAAATCCATTTTAAAGCATTCAAAAGCAGTTCTTTTCCGATGCCTTTGCCTCTGAAATTTTCTTTCGTTCCGATAAACTCAATGAAACCTTCCTGGTTTATTTTTTCTGTTGTTGCAAAAATGTAACCTAAGAGTTCATTTTTTTCAAGGTAAAGAAAAACCTTGTGGTCTTCGTCAAGTTGTGTTAAAATGTCTTCACCTGAAAAGTGAGTTTGCGGAAAAATTGAATCGTGAAGTTTTACGAAATCGTTTTCGTTTTGTTTTTCTAAAGAAGGGCAAAGTTTAGAAAAAACAATAATTTCTTTCGGTGGAAGGACAACGTAAACGTGGCTTAAACCTGTTTTTTCAAATCCTTTTGAGAAGTAAAAGTTGTTTCCCTGTTCGTTTCTGATGTTTAGAAAAGAGTTTAAGGTTCTTATTTTTTGTGGCAGAAGTTCTAAAAGTTTTGCTAAAAGCTCCGTTGCGGTTTTATCAAAATTTTTTGTTTCAGCGAAAGGACCTTTTGTCCAGCCTCTTCCGTTTTTTAAAGCGAACTCACAGCACAAAACTCCGACGAGTTTTTTGCCTTCAAAAGCTAAGATAAAAATTAACTCGTCGTAAAGTTCTGAAAATTCTTTTTCCAAGTTTTCCGCACTTTGGTCTGCACAGCTTTGGACACACTGAGTTTTTTCGTCTTTGCAGTGTCTGACAACTAACTCAGCGACTTTTTTAAGGTCTTTTTTTTCAGCTTGTCTTAAAATCATTTTTATTTTTTAGTAAAAAACAGCACTTGCGAAAGTTACAGCGGATTCTCTTGCGGTTTCGTTCCACTGACGGTAAGCAAGAATTTCAGCTTTTTCAGGCTTTACAATTTCTAAAAAACTGTAAATTGGCGAAAGTCCGCAAACTTTGTTACAATCCTTTACTTCGCTGATTTTTGTGAAAAATTTTTCCGAATCGCAAGCCACAACAGAATCCAAAAGGTTTTGGTCTTCTTCTCGGATTTTTTCAAGCACTTGTTCGGCAGGAAAATCATCACCAAATTTTTTCCCGACGTGAGAAAGGTCAGCACTAACGATAAAAGTTACTTTCCTGCCAAGTTTTTTAATGCTTTGGTTGAGTGCTTTTACGAAAGAACGGAAGTTTTCATCCTTGTTTGGCAGAGTTTCGTTTTCAATAAAATCGTAGAAAGAAGTGCAAAGAACTGGCAAAATTTTAAAGTGTCGTTTTTTGAAAAGGTGTTGTAAAAACACAACCTGGAACTCAATTGAATGTTCTTGTCTGTGTGGCAGGTCGCCAAATTCCGATGGAAAATTATAATTTTCCTGAAGCATTTTTGCAAGTTCTGTGTCAGTTTCAGCAAGCCCTAAAGGTGTTAGAAAATGCTTTGAGGTTGGCACAAAAAGGTCGTTGTAACCGTAGTGCGAAGTTCCTAAAATCACGAAAGTTTCAGCTTCAGAATTTTCTAATTTTTTGTAGGCAGGCACGTAAGTTTTTGCTCCAATTCTCAAATCAATGTGTGGAACAAGTATTCCTGAAGGGCTTTTCACGTCTGCTTGTGTTTTATCATCGCTGAAAAGAACGTTCAAAAAATTTGTTAGTTCAGTTGCATTTTCAGAGTAAGAATTTCCCGCACAGGCAGGGTTTCTGATTGTAGCCTGAAGAAAGTTTTCCTCAAAATTCTTTTTAAAATTTTGGAAATTTTCATTTTGAAAAAACAAAGCTTCGTCAAGTTGCTGGACAAATTCAAGTAAAACATTTTCCGAAACTGCATTTTCATCGTGAAGGGGCAAAGTTTCGGCAATGTTTTGAACCGAATGTTTGCCATCAAAAAATGTTAACACTAAAAGTGATTCGTCTCTTAAAAGAATTTGGTGCTTTGAGTAGCCTAAAGTGTCGTAAAGGACATAAATTTCGCTTCCGTCTTCGTCGTAACTTGGAATGACTTCCATCCCGTAGCGAAGAGGTTTGATTTTTTCTGTCAGAGAATTAAAAATTGCCATTTTTACCTTTCATAAAATTTCGTTAAAGAGTTCTAAAAGTCTTGTTTCTATTTTTTTTTGTGAGACGTTTTTACAAAAATCAGGTTCTCTTGCAAGTGTGATAAAATCAGATTTTCCAACAAGTTCAGTAAAGAAAGTTTTATTTTTCGGGTAAAGTGCTTTTTTGTTTGTAACGTAATCACAATCAATGTCTAAAATAAAATTTGTTTGTGGAATTTTCAAGCCAAGTTTCTCAAAAAAAGCGTCTTCAAAACAGTTTTCAACGAACCATTTATTTTTTTCGCACTCGTGGGGTAAAACGTCAGAATTTGGAATTTTCATTGAGCAGTAGAAGTTCAGTTTTTCGTTTTTTGAATCGTAAAGCGAGTGATTAACTACGTGAACAGTTTGAAAAATTCCAAGTTCGAGAGAAGCTAAAATGTGTTCATCGTTTGCAAGTTCACTCGTTGCTTCCAACACTGAAGTGTAATTTTTCAGATTAATTTCAGCGAGTCTTTTTTGCCTTAAGGATAAAATTTCTTCATCAGAAGCATTTGGAAAGCGTTTTCTGAAAAAAATATTGAAAAAATCCCGCGTGTCTGCGTGAGTGTCAAGAGTTACAAGTTGAGCTGCTCTTTTAGTTTTTTGCCCAAAAATCCAAATTGGAAAAGCGAAGTTGTGAGTGTCAAAAATGAAAATTTGTTTGTTTTTGATTTCTAAAGTCTCAAGGTTAGAAAAGCTATTTTTTTCGAAGTTCATCAATTTTTGCTTTGATTTCTTTTTGATTTTCCACAGAAAGCCTTAAATAATTTTCGTAAGAATGAATTGCTTCAAGGTTTCTGTTTTTTGTTTCATAAATTTTTGCAAGGTTTAAGTAAGAATTCGCAAAATCAGGGTTCATTTTTACAGCTTTGTCAAAAGTGTCAATTGCTTTCTCAAAGTCTTGAATTTTCAGGTAAGTTTCGCCAAGTGTGTTTAGGTTTTCGGCTAAGTTTGGATTGAGCATTACGGCTTTTTCGTATGATTTTACTGCGTCTTCATTTTTATCAATCTTAGAGTAAACTTCGCCAAGTTTTACGAAAATTTTGTAGTCGTTCGGGTCCATCAGGATTGCTTTGTTGAAAGTTTCAATTGCTTTTTCATTCTCATTTTTTTTAGCAAAAGCACTTCCAAGATACTTGTAAACTTCTGTGTAATTTGGATTTATTTCAATTGCTTTTTGGTAAGAAGCAACTGCCAAATCAAAATCTCCTTCCTGAAAGTAAACACTTCCCAAACCGTGGTAAGCCTGTGCAAAATCAGGGTTTAATTTAATTGCCTGGTCGTAGTTTGTTCGTGCTTTTGGAAAATCTTCTTTGCTTGCGTACGAAACTCCCAAACCGTAGAAAGCCGCCGCTGTCTCCGGATTTTTAGCGATTGCCTCGTTGTAAAACTCAATTGCTCTGTCGTAATCCCTTTGTGCGTAGTGAACGTTTGCGATGGAAAGAACTTCACTTGTGTCGTTTGAACAAGCTAAAAGTAAAAGTGGTAAAAATTTCAGACGCATTTTTTTTCCTTTTTTTGGCTTGTAAGGTAAACAACAGCCAAACAAAATCCAAACGGTTTTAGTGTACGGAAAGGTACACTGCCTTTAAAAGCTAAAATTCTCTTTTTCTTAAAAAACATTAACTTAGACCTTACCATTTTTTGTTTTAAATTAATTGGTATAAATTTTTCTAAGTTAATTTTAAGTTAGATTTTAGAAATTAAGGATTAAAAGAGAGACACAATGAAAAAGTTAATTTTTTTACTGCCATTTTTAGTCTTGGCTTGTGCTGAAGAAAAAGACCTGAGCAGTTCCAAAGCAATTTTTCTGACTGCTGAAATCGTTACTCCTGCTTCGTGGGACGACGTAAAAGGAATTGTTCCAATCAATGTTTTGGTTTCACCTGAAAACCAAACGGACTCTGTGAGGATTTTAATCAACGGAAATTCTGCTGTAACACTGAAAACTTCGCCTTTTACTTTTGACTGGGATACAAACGGGCTTTCAGGCGGACAAACAATTTTAGCCGAAGCGACAAGCAGTGAAGGGCAGATTTTTCTTTCTCAAAAAACTACCGTTTACGTGAAAAGCGAAACTTCTCTAAGCGTAAATCTTGTTAACCCTGCAAATTTTTCAACGGTTACAGGGAACGTTCTGATTAAAGTTTCTGCTTTTGATGCTTTTGGAATTTCAAAAGTAGAGTTTTTTCAAAATGGGAATCTTCTCGGCGAAGACACAACTGAACCTTACGAATTTATTTGGGACACAAGTGGAATCAGCGGAGATTTTGCTTTGAACGCAAAGGCTTACAATTCACTTGGAGATTTTCGTGAAACTTACCCGATTAGTGTAAAAATTAATCCTTCCGACGTTGTTCCGCCAACAGTTTACGTTTCAAGTCCCGCAAGTTTTTCAGAAGTCAGCGGAACTGTAAAAATTACTGCTGTCGCAAGCGACGACAAAGGCATTGCTTCAGTAAGTTTTTACGTGGATT
>JADZEA010000062.1 GCA_020850775.1 bacterium | reverse complement strand
TGCTTAAATTGGTTTTTAAAAAAGACTAACCTGATTTTATTTTTGGAGAAAAAAATGAATTTTACAAATAAACTTTTACCTGCATTTTTTTTAATTACAACAATGCTTTCTTGCGGTCAGGAAAAAACTTCAAACCAAACTCAAACTATTGATTTAACTAAACCTAAAGAAGGTGGAATTTTAATTTATGGAAGAGGCGGAGATTCAGTAGGACTTGACCCGGCAAAAGAAACTGATGGCGAAACAATGAAAATTTGCGATAATATTTACGAAAACCTTGTTGACTACGATGAAAACACTGCTCAAATTATTCCTTGCCTTGCGACTTCGTGGGAAATTTCTGAAAATGGACTCGATTACGTTTTCACTTTGAGGCAAAACGTAAAATTTCACGATGGAACTGATTTTAATGCTGATGCAGTTTTGTTTAATTTCAACCGTGCTTTTGATAAAAACAACCCTTTTTACAACATTGGCGGAACAAACAAGTATTGGGACAATATGGGAATGTCTCAAATCATTAAAGAAATTTCAAAAATTGATTCTTTCACCGTCAAATTCGTTTTGCACAAACCGGAAGCACCGTTTCTGGCAAATCTTGGAATGAACTTTACTGCAATTTCGAGTCCGGCAGCAATTCAAAAATTTGGTGAAGATTACGGAAAAAATCCTGTCGGAACCGGACCTTTTAAGTTTGCAGAATGGGTAAAAGACAGCCGAATCGTGCTTGAAGCAAACCTAAACCATTGGGAAAAAAGACCTTACCTTGACAAAGTAATTTTTAGAACAATTCCTGAAAATAATGTTCGTTTCCTTGAACTCAAAAAAGGAAGCATTGACATTATGGATTTACCAAGCCCTGACGACATTCCTTTGATGGAAAAAGACGAAAACCTGAAAGTCCTGAAAGCACCCGGTTTGAATGTTGGTTACCTTGCGATAAATTGCGAACACAAACCTTTTGACAACCCGAAAGTTCGCCGGGCAATTAATCACGCAATCAACAAACAAGCAATTGTTGATAATTTTTACGGCGGACTTGGAGTCGTCGCAAAAAACCCACTTCCACCAACTTTGTGGGGCTACGATGATTCTGTTGTTGATTACGATTTTAACCCTGAAAAAGCAAAAACACTTTTGAAAGAAGCTAACGTAAAGAATTTAAAAATCTCACTTTATGCAATGCCAGTTCCAAGACCTTACATGCCTGACGGAGTTAGAGTTGCTCAAGCAATTCAATCAGATTTACAAAATGTCGGGATTGAAGCGGAAATTGTTCAACGTGAATGGGGAACTTACCTTGAAGAGACTGACCACGGAAAACACGATTTAGCGTTGCTCGGTTGGAGCGGAGACAATGGCGACCCGGATAATTTTGTTTACATTCTTTTGGATAAAACCGCAACCCAAATTCCCGCTCAAAACATTGCTTTCTACAAAAGCGATGAATTGCACGAAGTTCTGCTAAAAGCTAAAACTTCCAACAACCAAAAAGAACGCGGAGAACTTTACAAACAAGCCTGCAAAATTATCAAAAAAGATGCTCCCTGGGTTCCGATTGCTCATTCTTTGGTCGTTCAACCGATGAAAAAAGATGTGATTGGCTACAAAATTCATCCTTTGGATAAAAAACACCTGAAAAACGTTTGGCTTGCAAGGGAGAAAAAAATTGGAAACTAAAATTTCTACAAAAAATCCTCACTACTCTTACACTCCAATCACCGATGTTTCGGAAAATTTTATCAACGGACAAAGAGTTGGAACTGCGGAAAATATTTTAAAAACGATTGACGTCGCAAGTGGTTTGCTTGCAATTCAAAACATTAATCATCCTGTTGTTCACTCGGGACACAGCATAATTTATCACAAACCTGTTTTGATTGGAAACAACACCGGAGTTTACTCGCGAATTGTTCGGCAGGAAGGAAATTTTATTGCACTTGCAAACGAAGTTTTTTCGGGAAAACTAACCACAGAATCAAGGCTTGAAAGACTCGTAAAAGGACACAGAAAATGGACTGGAATTGCACTTTGCGTTCCGATTGATGAAAAAGGGAATGGAATTTTCAAACAAGTCAGGCTTCCTGAAAAACCTGAAATTTTCAGACAAAATGAAGTTGATACTTTTAGCCAAAAAGCAAAAGAAACCATTGAACTTCACAGAAAAATCATAAAAAACTGGGTGAAAAATGGCGAAAGTTTGATTTTTTTACCACAAAACACTTCTGAAGCAGGAGAAAACCACTTTCCAACCTGGAATTCACATCTTGCACCTTCACAGGCAAATCCGCTTTTTATTCAGTTTGGAGGCGAAATTTTACGGCAAACAGACATTGCTTCAGACATTGTTTCTTCAAATTTTGTAGGTGAAAAAACAATTCACCTTGGGCAAACCGATATTTTTATCGCACCGGTTGCAGTTAATGAAATTTTGCGAAAAAAAGTTTGTGTAGTGTACACAACTGAAAAATTGATTGTTGTTGCTCAGGAAGTTTACGGACACTTTCCAAATGAAAAAGAACAAACTTTACGCAGCCTTTCTTTGGCAATTAGTGGAATCGTTGATTTTGATGGCAAACTAAAAATTCTCAAACAAGACCAAAGGCTAAAATTTTCTCCTTCTGACGAAAAAAGTAACCTTGTAAAACAATTTTCAGAACTTGCAGAATTTGTGATTGAGTACCAAAGAAATTTTTTAAAAATCCTGAAAGACTAAAAATTTTTGGAGCGAAAATGATTAAAATTGACAGATTGATTGGCACAATTCTTTTGCTGCAAAGTAAAAAATTTATTTTGGCAAACGAGATTGCAGAATATTTTTCTGTTAGTGTTCGCACAGTTTACAGAGACATTCAAACTCTTGACGAAGCCGGAGTTCCAATTGTTTACACTCACGGTGAAGGTTACAGTTTGATGGAAGGTTACAACGTTCCACCTTTAATGTTCACAGCTGAAGAAGTTTCAGGCTTATTTTTAGGTGGAAAATTTGCCCTAAAAGTTACAGACGCTTCAATTCACAAACCAATCATTTCAGCACTCGCGAAAATCCGTTCTGTTTTGCCTGAAAAAACAAAAGATTACATTGAAAAACTAAGCTCTTCAATTCATCTTGCTTTTGGTTTTAATGTTGAAAAAAAATACGAAAACAAGGTTCAATCAGACATTCAGGAAGCACTTGCCACAAGCAAATTACTGGAAATTGAATACTACACACAATCACGGGATTCTTTGTCAAAAAGAATTGTTGAACCAGTTGGACTCGTTTACTACGGGAATTCCTGGCACTTAATTGCTTACTGCCGAATGAGAAAAGACTTCAGAGATTTCAGGCTTGACAGAATTAAAACACTTTTTGTATCGTCTGACCGATTTAAACGCCGTGAAAACTTTAACATTTCAGAACTTGTTAACCATTGGAGAGAATTTGAGAAAACAAATGCCATTGAAATAAAATTTATCGTTCAAAACCCGGAAATTGCTCAGGAAATTCGTTTACGTTATCGGAACGGCTACCTTTGTGATGAAAAAACGGAAAATGGTTTTGTGTTTACTTACTTGGTTCCAGACACTGATTTAGTAAAGTTTTTGTTTGTAAGCTACGGAGCAAAAGTCAAAATAATTTCACCTGAAAATGTTAGAATTGAGCTTTTAGAGAGTGTAAAAGAGATTTTAAAACTTTACAGTTAGTTCCAGTAAGTTCTTCTTTCACGTTGTTTCAACAAAAATTCTCTGCCGTCAGAAGTCTTTGAACTGACAAGAATGTTTGGAAATTCTTTTTCAAAAAAATAAGTTCCCGTTTGGTCTGCAAACTCAATTTCCACTTTCCAACAATTAATTTCGCCGATTTTTTCGCTACTGACAACCTTTAAAGTGTAGTAGTGAATTTCTGTGTTTTTGCCAAGTTTATTTTTTGCAAGAGTTGGTAAAATCGCTCCTTTTTGGCTAAAACCTTCCTTAAAAGGCAAACTTCTGAAACTTAATGGAATTTGGTCTTCAACTAAAAAATTTTCCGGAGTTCCTAATTTTTTTTCACCTTTTCCTTCGCTGTCCCAGTAAGTATTGTAGTAAAGTGTAAATTTTCCATTTTCATTTCGCAAATCCGTAAAAGAATTTCCACACCATTCCTGCGAGCCAACAGTTTGTTTGGCAAGTTTCATCGGGTTTTCACGTTCTACAAAAGTAGAAATCAGGTAAGAGTACGGGTAGTTTGGCGTTTCGTACTTTAAAACTGTGTTTAGTTTTAAAATTCCCAAAAGTTCTTTGTTGTCGTAAGGTGAATCAGCTTTTGCCCAAAATTTTTTGTTAAAATCCTCTTTAACTGTAATCAAAACAGCGTCAAACTCAACTGTTTTTCCGTACTGAACCCGTTTAGCGTTGTAAACTGCAACTTCTGCAAGTCCGTCATCCCAAACCGGATTTTTTCCCCAATTATTATTTTGGGCAGCAAGTTCATTTTTTGTTGTTTTGCAAGAATAAAAAATCACTGTTACAAAAATTGTAAAAGCTAAAAGTAAAGTTTTTTTAAGCATTTTGTTTTGCTCCCTGTTTAGAAAGTTTATCGGCTTCCTTGTTAAATTCTCTCCTGACGTGGAAAATTTCCCAATCTTTTAGTTTACTGAGTTCGTTGCGAATTTTTTGGTTTATGATTTTCAGTTCTTCATTTTGGATTTTGTAAAGCCCGTTAATTTGTTTTACAACGAGTTCACTATCAAGGTAAAAATGGAAAATTTTATCTTTAAGCGTAGTTTTTACAAGCACTTCACAAGCTCGTAAAAGCGCTGTGTACTCTGCGACGTTGTTGGTTGTGATTCCAATTGGTTCGGCAAGCGAAAAAAGTTCTTTACCTTCGCTTTCTACAAAAATTCCAATTCCTCCCGGACCCGGATTTCCCAAAGAAGCTCCGTCAGTAAAAATATTAATTATTTCTGTGTTAGTTTGGAAAACTGGTAGTTGTTCGCTTGTTTTTTTGGGTTTTTCAGGTGGAAATTTTGCAAGAACTTTGTTTTTTAATGCTTCTAATTCACTTTGTGAAATGCCATTTTGAGCGAGGCTTTCAAGGTTTACGGAATTAAAAATTAGCTCAAGTTTTGAGTAAAGATTCATTTTTATTTTTTCCCCTTTCCCTTAAAGATACTTAAAAAACCTTGCAAAACACTACCTGAAATCCTGAAATTTCCCGTAAAAATTTGCTTGAGTAAAAATAATAAAGTGCCAAAAACAACGCTTGGAACAATCGTTAGCCAGTTGTAAGGTTTAGCGTAACGTTTGAAAAAAATAAAATTGTTACGAATTTTTAACTTGGTTTTAGCTGAACTCATCGCTCCAAGTGTTGATGAAACTTTATGCCAAACTATTCCTTTTGGAGCATAAAAAAGTTTGTAAGAAGCAAGTTTTGCTCTTTGGCTAAGGTCTGCATCTTCAACGTAAGCAGGATTAAAAATTGGGTCAAACATTCCGATTTTTTCTAAAACTTTACGTTTAATCAGCATCGCACAACCACAAACGTAATCAGTTTCGCAAACTTTGTCGTAAAGTCCTTTGTCTGTTTCGCGAAGCCCGACGTGAGAGATTAAACCTGTTGCAAAACTTACTTTTCCGCCTGCAAACCAAAGCCTGTTTTTTGGCTCAAAGTAGTAGATTTTTGGAGCAACCAAGCCAATTTTCCCGGAACTTTCCGCGACTTTGACCATTTCAGTAACGAAATCTTTGTCAACTTCAACGTCGTTGTTCAGCAACAAAACGTAGTCAGTTTTTTGGCTAAGGCAAAATTCAATTCCAACGTTGTTTCCACCGCCAAAACCAAGATTTTTATCGTTTTGAATCAGATAAACCTGTGGAAATTTTGCTTTGAGCATTTCCACGCTTTCGTCAACTGAACCATTGTCAACAACAATAATTTTATAATTTTTGTAGGTGATTTTTTGTAGGGAAAGCAAAGTTTCTTCAAGCAGTTTTGAACCATTCCAATTCAGAACAATTAAGTAAACAGAAGGTTCGTTCATATTTTTTCAGTGCTGTTCAAACGAAAATTTTGGTAAAGTTTCCAAACAAAAATTCCAAGTAAAATTCCACAAGTATCAGCAAACCAATCAAAAATATCACAATTTCTGTTTGGAACAAAAAACTGATGGATTTCATCGGAAGCACCGTAAAAAGTGCCAAACAAAAAAGTGATTAGGAAGGCATTGTTTTGGAGTTTTTTGTTTGTTTCATTTTGAAAATTCCTAATCAGTAAAAAACCTAAAACTGAGTACTCAAAAAAATGAATCCACTTATCTTTAAAAGAAAAACCAATTTCTGGTGTGTCAAGTTTTGAAATTGAAGACAAAATAAAAATCAAAATCAGGTAAGCCAAAACAGGCAAGCGGAATTTTAAAAAATAAGAATTCAAAAATTTTCCTTTCGTTTTATCTTAAAATTTACTGATTTTGCGAGAGTAAAAGCAAGTAAACTTTTTTTTAACCTTGAATGTTTGCAAGAAAGTTGTTAATTTTTGCCAAAAATTTCAGGTGAAAAATGAAAATCATTCAATCAGTTTCAGAAATGCAGTCTTTTGCAAATTCGCTGAAAAAACAAGGAAAAACCATTGCTTTTGTTCCTACAATGGGTTACTTGCACGAAGGACACTTGTCTTTGGTTGAAATCGCCCAAAAAAATGCCGATTTTGTAGTTGTCAGCATTTTTGTAAACCCAACTCAGTTTGGTCCAAACGAAGATTTTGAAAAATATCCGAGAAATTTTGAAGGAGACGTTGCATTGCTTGAGCAAACTAAAGCTATTTTGTTTGTTCCTGAAAACACTGAAATTTACTTGCTTGAACACTTAACTTTTGTAGAAGTGAATTCACTTGAAAACCTGCTTTGTGGAAAATCCAGAAAAAGCCACTTCAAAGGTGTTACAACAATTATTGCAAAACTTTTTAACATTGTAAAACCTGATTTTGCAGTTTTTGGGCAAAAAGACGCTCAACAAGTGTTAATCATTAAAAAAATGGTTGAAGACCTGAACTTTGACGTGAAAATTATTGTTGGCAAAATTATCCGTGAAAAAGACGGGCTTGCAATGAGTTCACGAAACAAGTACCTGAACGAACAAGAACGCAAAGATGCTTCAGTGCTTTTTGAAAGCCTGAAAATTGCAAAAAAAATGGTTGAAAAAGGCGAAAAAAACCCTGCTTTGGTGATTGAAAAAATGGAAAAACTTATTCAAACCAAACTGACTGCAAAAATTGATTACGTTGAAATTGTTAACACAAAAAACTTGCAACAAGTGAAAATTTTAGAAGGTGAATTTTTGATTGCTTTGGCTGTAAAAATCGGGCAAACAAGATTAATTGATAATTTGTTGGTTGGGGAAAATTAACCTGAGTTGTTGTTTAAATATTTTTTATGATTTTTGTGAGTGCCGTTTCAAGAAGAAATTTTTGTTCAGTTTGAACGGATTTAAACGAAGTGTCAAGAGCCATTAAAACTGTAAAAACTTTCTCAATTTCTTCCTTTGAGTAGTTCTTTTTCATTTGTAAAAATTCCTTCACAAAAAACTCAACCGGAGTGTCTAAAAGCCGTTTTGTTGCAATTTCGCTGCTTGTTTTGTTAGCAAGTTCTTTTGAGCAAAGTTTCCACAAATTTGCAAAAAGACTAAAAAGCTGGATTACAATAAAAATTCCTGCTTTGTCGTCCCGCTCAAAAATATTGTTCAAAATTTCAAGGGAAACTTTCAAATCTTTTCTGCCAACTGCGTTTCGCAACGAAAAAACATCAAAGTTTTTGATTGATGAAGTTATCGTTTCAATGTCCTGGTGAGTAATTTCCAATTCTTTCAGGTTGATTAAGAGCTTTTCAATTTCGCTTGTGAGGTCGCGGATTGAGTTCCCGACGTAAGAAGCTAACATTCCTGCGTTTGCGAGATTAATTTTTTTACCTCTTTGGGAAACAAAATCCAAAATCCAGTCAGGAACTTCCGAATCATAAAGCGGACGAAAATCAAAAATTACAGATTTTTCAGCAAGATTTTTGTAAAAAGCTGTTTTTGTGTCAACCTTGTTTGAAGCAACAAGCACCAAACAAGTTGAAAGAAGTGGCTTTTCTACGTAGTCAAGAAGCATTTTTTTAGATTTTTGGTCAAACTTTTCAATGCTTGTAACAATCACAAGCCTTCTTTCCGCAAACATTGGAAAAGCAACAAGTGAATCCAAAATTTTAGATAAATTGAACTCTTCAGCGTCAAATTTATTGAAATTAAAATCGTGGTCTTCAGGTTTGAGAACCGCAGAAACAACTTGAGAAACGGCAAGGTTTTTCAGGTAATCTTCTTCACCGTGAAAAAAATAAATCGGTTCAATTTTATTTTTGTTTAACCTAAAACTTACAAAAGCCATAAAAATTAGCCTGAAAATTAAATCGTTTCACTTGGGAAAGCTGTTAAAGTTAAATCTGATTTTTCGCCTTTTAACAATCTTTTCCAACCACAAAAAGCAATCATCGCTGCGTTATCCGTGCAGAGAACAGGTCTTGGAAAAACAACTTTAAAACCTTGTTTTACAGCAGTTTCAGCCATCAAACTTCTAATCCGTGAATTTGCGGCAACTCCTCCCGTAACAACAATTGTTTTAAGTTTCAGGCTTTGCGCTGCACTTACCGTTTTTGTAACAAGAATTTCAGCAACCGCTTCCTGAAAACTTGCAGCAATGTCAGAAAGGTTTTTTGTGATTTCATCCTGAGTTTGTTTTTCCAAAAATACTTTTACTGCCGTTTTCATTCCTGAAAAACTGAAATCAAAATTTCCGCTTCCAAGCATTGGACGTGGGAAATTGCAGGCTTCAGGATTTCCAGCTTGAGCAATTTTATCAAGGTTCGGACCTCCCGGAAAAGGAATTCCAAGCATTTTTGCGACTTTGTCAAAGGCTTCTCCACAAGCGTCGTCAACTGTTTTTCCAATGGTTTTGTAGTTTCCAAAATCAATGAAATTTACAAGCTGCGTGTGCCCTCCTGAAACAATCAAGTTTAAAAAAGGAGGTTTAAGTTCAGTATTTTCAAGAAAAACTGAGTGCATGTGTCCTTCAATGTGATGAATTCCAATCACAGGAATTTCAAGCCCGAAAGCTAAAGATTTTGCAAAATTTACTCCAACAAGCAAAGCCCCGACAAGTCCGGGACGATTTGTAACAGCAATTGCGTCAATTCCTTCTTTGGAAATTTTTGCTTCCTCAATCGCTTGTTTGACAACTGAAACAACCAATTTTTGATGAGCCCGTGAAGCGAGTTCAGGAACAACTCCGCCAAAAACCTTGTGAACAAGCTGCGAAGAAACCACGTTTGAAAGGATTTTCCCGTCTTCAAGAACACAGGAAGCCGTTTCGTCACAAGAAGATTCTATTCCAAGAACTCTCACTTTTCCCTTTTTTAATTAATTTTTAACTGCAATTCCTTGCGTTCCGTCGCCGAGACTAAACTTAATCAAAACTGAATCGTTTTCCAAAACGTTCACTGCGTCAGCATCAAAACACGAAACGTAAAGCCTTTCTTGTTTGTCAAAAACAAGTCTTGAAGCACCAAAATCCGTAATGATTGGGTTTTCAGTTCCGTGTAAAATTTCTAAAGTTTTTGTGTCGTAAGAAAAAACACTTCCAAATTTTGCACCTTTTTCTGCAAAACCTCCCGCTGAAAGGTAAGCAATTCCTTCGCTGCTAATTTTAATGTCAGCAGGATTTCCACCAATTTCAAGCGAGTCTGATAAAACAAAATTTTCGTCTAAAATAAAAATTTTCCCAAAAACCGTGTCGTAATTTCCCGTGCAGACAACGTGAATTTTTCCACTGCCGTCGCTTGCCAAATCCTGTGGGTTGTAACCAACCGAAACAGTTTTTTCCACAGTTTCAGTCTGCAAATCAATCACCGAAACACTGCCACGTTTCGGGTAGTTTGTGTTTGTAACAAGGAGTTTGTTCTGCACTTTTAAAATGCCTTGCGGAAACGAACCAACAAAAATTTCCTTTGTAACGGTAAAATTTTTCAAACTAATTTTCGTAACTGAATTTTTCAACCAGTTCGTAACAAAAGCTGTTGAGTCGTTTGTAACTTCCAGAAACCAGGGATTCCTGTTCTGCGAAATTCCAAGGTCAAAAGTCCCCAAACTCACAAGTGAGTCATTTTTGTTGAAGTAAAAAACCGACAAATCGTTTGAAAGTGAGTTCACAACCAAAACAAGCGAATCTTTCAGAACAACTTGATTTGGAGCGTTTCCAACTCCGGCTGCGTTGTTTTGGATTTCGTTTGTTTCAAGGTTAACCAAACTGAGAGTTTTCGCAAGTGAATTTACCACAACAAGTGCTTTTGAAACAGGTTTTACAGTTGTTTTTTCCGTTTCACCCTCACAGGCAAAAAACAAAAACACAAGTACAAAAAATAATTGATTTCTCATCTTAAAACTCTAAATTCCAATCTTTTAACTCTTCCCAAAATCTGTAGTTTGTCAAGTCGTAAGTAATTGGAGTTACGGCAATTTTGTTTTGTGAAACTGCAACGTCGTCAACGTCATTTTCAGTGTCAAAACTTAATTTTTTTCCGCCAAGCCAAAAATAAGTTTTACCTGTCGGGTCAATTCTTTTTTCAAAAAACTCAACGTAACGTGCTTTTCCTTGTTTGGTTGACAAGACTCCTTCGCACTGTTCAGGAAAAACGTTCGGCAAGTTTACGTTCAAAAGCGTTCCTTCCGGTAAACCATTTTCCATCACTTGCGGGATTAATTTTCGCAAAAATTGTTTTGCAAGTTCGTAAGTTTTTGGTTTCCAGGAATCAATTGAAACAGCGATTGATTTAATTCCCATCATTGTTCCTTCTGAAGCAGCAGAAACAGTTCCCGAGTAAATCACACTTTTTGCGGTGTTACTTCCGTGATTAATCCCCGAAAGAATCAGGTCTGGTTTTTCAGCCAAAAGCTGCGAACAGGCAATTTTTACACAATCAGAAGGAGTTCCGCGAACAGCAAAACCAAAAAACTTCCCGTTTCTTTCAACTTCACTAACACGAATTGGGTCAGAAATTGTAATTGCGTGTCCAACTGCACTTCTTTCAACTTCAGGAGCAACAACGCTAACCTCACCAAACTCACAAGCAAGTGAAGCTAACTCCTGAATTCCTTCCGAAAAAATTCCGTCGTCGTTTGTAACAAGGATTTTCATTTTCTTCCTTTGATTTTTACCTTAAAGCATTTTCTAAAACAGTTGAAGCGTCCGTTTTTTCATCTCTGTACTTCACGATTACAGGAGTGTAGAGAAAAATTCCATTTTCTTTTGCAAAGTTTCCTCTTGCAGGACGGCTTCCGGAAACAACAACAGCATTTTCAGGAATGATTAAAGGTGAGTTTTGAGTTTTTGCCAAAATCCTTTCGCAAACAAGGTCGTAAACTTTTGTTGAGCCATTCAAAATCACTCCGGAACCAATTACAACACCTTTTTTCAGAATTGTTCCTTCGTAAATTCCTGAGTTTCCACCGATAAAAACATCGTCTTCAACAATCACGGGCATTGCTCCGATTGGTTCAAGAACGCCACCAATTTGTGCAGCAGCAGAAAGGTGAACCCGCTTTCCAATTTGAGCACAAGAGCCAACAAGTGCGTGGGAATCGATCATCGTTCCTTCGTCAACGTAACTTCCGACGTTCACGTAGCAAGGAGGCATTAAAGTTACATTTTTTGCAAGAAAAACGCCGTCGCGAATTGAAGAACCGCCGGGAACTTGCCGGATTTTATCTTCAAGAGTGAACTTTTTCAGCGGGAAAGTGTCTTTGTCAAAAAAGCGAAAATTATCGCTGAGCGAAACGTCAACGAGTTTTCCAAGCCTGAAGCCGATTAAAATTCCCTTTTTTACCCAAAAATTTACTTTCCAGTTTCCGTCAATTTTTTCAGCAGCACGAATTTCACCAAGATTTAGCTTTGATTTGAAAAGTTCAAAAATTTCGCGTGCTTTTTCGCCAGGTTCTGAAGCGGGAAGTTCGTAAAGTTCTTCAATTTTTTCTTGTATTTTTTGCATTTTTTCTTTCTTTTTAAGAACAGGAACTGCTTAAACGAGTTTTGCGGATTGTGGAGAATTTTTTTTGTTAATTATTTGAATCCGTAAAATTTGTTTTTGTAAGTTATCACAAAAAAAGCCTTTTTCAAAAAGAGAAAAAGGCTTTTCAGTAAAATTCAGCTTAAAACTTAAGCTTTTTTCAGGTCTGCAACTTTGTCTGTTTTTTCCCAGGAGAATTCAGGTAGTTCTCTTCCAAAGTGTCCGTAAGCGGAAGTTTTAGCAAAGATTGGTCTTCTCAAACCTAAGGCTTCAATAATTGCTTTTGGTCTGAAATCAAAAGTTTTTTTGACAAGCAACGTAATTTCCTCGTCAGTAAGAATTCCTGTTCCGTGAGTATTCACAAGCAAGGAAACAGGTTCAGCGACACCAATTGCGTAAGCAAGTTGGAGCGTACAACGTCTTGCAAGCCCTGAAGCCACGACATTTTTAGCAGCCCAACGCGCAGCGTAAGCGGCGCTTCTGTCAACTTTAGTTGAGTCTTTTCCTGAAAAAGCGCCACCACCGTGAGGAGCGGAACCACCGTAAGTATCCACAATAATTTTTCTGCCTGTAAGTCCTGCGTCGCCGTGAGGTCCGCCAACAACGAATCTTCCGGTTGGGTTGATGTGGTATTTAATCTCACCTTTGACTAAGTCTGAAGGAAGAACGGGTTTGATAACTTTTTCAATCAAGTCTTTTCTGATTTGTTCTTGTGTAACTTCTTCGTTGTGTTGAGTAGAAATTACGATTGTGTCAATTCTTACAGGCTTGTCATTTTCGTACTCAATTGTTACCTGAGTTTTTCCGTCAGGTCTGACGTAAGGAAGTGTTCCGTCTTTTCTTAAAGCAGCAAGCCTTTCAGCAAGTTTGTGTGAAAGATGAATTGGAATTGGCATAAGTTCGGGTGTTTCGTCGGTTGCGTAACCAAACATTAAACCTTGGTCTCCTGCACCTTCTCTGTCAACTCCCATTGCGATGTCCGGAGATTGTTTGTCAAGAGTTACAAGCACAGCGCAAGTATTGTAATCAAATCCCATTGTAGCATCGGTGTAGCCAATTCTTTTGACAACACTTCTAACGATTGAAGGAATATCGACGTAGCAATCTGTTGTGATTTCGCCACCAACAAGTGCTAATCCGGTTGTTACGTAAGTTTCGCAAGCAACTCTTGATTTTGGGTCCTGTTCAAGAACAGCGTCCAAAACTCCGTCAGAAATTGCGTCAGCAACTTTATCCGGATGACCTTCGGTTACGGATTCCGAAGTGAACAAAAATTTTGACATTATTTTTACCTTTCATTATTTTTCTATGACAAAATGGCTTCCGAGTAGTCCCCAACATTAAGTTGTTTGAAATTACCCGTAACAGAAGCATTTTCTCCGATGATTGAATTTTCCAGAATGCTAAAAGTTAAGTATGAATTTTTATTTAAAATTGAATTTTTCAAGATTGAGTTTTCAATGACAGAACCATCATTTACAGTAACGTAAGGTCCGATAATTGAATTTTTGATTTTTACGTTTTCACCAATAAAAACAGGTTGGATAATTTGAGTTTCTTCAAGAACGACGTTTTGGCTCAATTCTTTTTGTGATTGCTTTGAAAGAATGTGTCTGTTTGTTGCAAGTAAAGTTTCAGATTTTCCGCAATCGTACCAACCATCAACATCAAAAGTTGTGAATTTTTCGCCTTTAGCAATCATTAATTGCAGTGCGTCAGTTAGTTGGTATTCGCCGTTTGTAGTAATTTTTTTCTCAAAAAGTTCGTGTAAAGCTAAGTTTAAATTGTGTGCATTTTTAATGTAGTAAAGCCCTACAAGTGCTAATTTACTAAGCAAAGTTTTTGGTTTTTCAACAAGAGTGAGGATAAAATCGCCATTTTTGATTGCAACTCCAAACCTTTCAGGATTTTCTACGGTGTGAACTCCGAGGCTTGAAAATTCACCCGAAAGCACTTCCTTCAGGTCAACGTCAAAGATTGTATCGCCAAGAATGATAAAAACAGGTTCGTCTTTCAAGAAGTCTTCAGCCATAAAAATTGCGTGTCCAAGTCCTTTAGGTTCGTTTTGAGTAACGAAATGAACCTTAATTTTATAGTTTGAACGAATAAATTTTTCGATTTGTTCACCAAGGTAACCAACAATAAAAACAGCTTCGTCAATGTTTTCTTCAATCAATTTTTCCATAATGTGTGCGATGATTGGCTTTCCTGCTACGTTTAGCATTACTTTAGGAATTGTGTGAGTATGCGGTCTTAGTCTGCTTCCCATTCCTGCAACTGGAATTATTGCTTTCATAAATCTCCAAATTTTTAGTTCAAAAAATCTTTGTTAATACAAATTAGTTTTAATTTCCTTCCGCGAAAAAACTCATAATTTTTTCAAGTTCTTCTTCGGTCTTGTAAGCAATCGTAATTTCTCCACCTTTATTTTTTGCTTTTACTTCAACTTTTGGCACTGCAAGAATGCTCTTAATTCTTGATTCAAGTTTTAAAATGAATTCTGATTTTTGTGTATCCTTTTGTTTTTCCTTAGTTTTTTCCTTCTGGTTAATCTCACGAACTAATTCTTCAACAACTCTTGCATTAAGATTTTCATCAATTGATTTCCGCCAAAGCTCAAGCTGAGTTTCCCGGTCCTCAATTGCAATTAATGGTTTTGCTTTTCCCATTGTGATTTCATTTTTGATGATACTTTCCTGAATTTCTCTTGGAAGTCTTAAAAGCCTTAAAAAATTTGTGATTGTTGAGCGGTCTTTCCCGACTTTTTGGGAAACTTGTTCTTGTGTCAGATTGCAGTCTTCAATAAGTTTTTGGTAAGCATCAGCAATTTCAATTGGATTTAGGTCATCGCGTTGAATATTCTCAATAATTGCAATTTCAAGCATTTCTTCCATTGAGTTAACGCTCAAAATGTAGGCAGGAATTGTTTCCATTGCTAAAGATTTAACAGCTCGCAAACGTCTTTCTCCAGAAATCAGTTCGTAACCATCCGGCAAAACTTTTCTGACAGTTATTGGCTGAATAATTCCTTTTTCCTTGATTGATTGCCTCAAATCCTCCAACATTTCAGGGTCAAAATATTTTCTTGGCTGATAAGGATTTGGTTTAATCTCATCTACAGAAATATTGGAAACCGAATTGAATTCCTTTGAAGGTTCGTCTTCCATCGTTGGAATTAATGCACTAAGCCCTCTTCCCAATGAATTTTTTTTAAGCACCATTTAATAAAATCTCCTCTGCTAAACGCATGTAAGCTTCACTTCCTTTAGAAGCAGCGTCAAAAAGGATAACTGGTTTTCCGTAACTCGGAGCCTCAGCTAACCTGACATTTTTTGTGATTACAGTTTTAAAAACTTTATCACGAAAGTGATTTCTGATTTCTTTTGCAACCTGACGGGAAAGATTTAGCCTGTGGTCATACATCGTTAGCAAAACACCTTCAATTTCAATGTCTTTGTTCAGAAATTTTTTGATTCTGTTAAAAGTATTCAGCAATTGTGTCAGACCTTCAAGTGCAAAATATTCACATTGAATCGGAATAATGATTGAGTCAACAGCTGTCAAAACGTTCACTGTCAAAATTCCCAAAGAAGGCGGGCAATCAATGAAAATGTACTTGTAATCCTTTTTGAGGTTTTTAAGTGCGTTTTTAAAAATTCTTTCACGTGAAATTGCTTTTAGCAATGGTTCATCCGCTCCAACCAAATCCTTGTGTGAAGGTAAAATATCAAGATTTGGAACTTGTGTCGGATAAACGCAATTGTTAATGTCCGTTCCGTCAACCAAAACATCGTAAAGCGAAAGGTCATTTTGGTTTGGAACGTAACCAATTCCACTCGTTGCATTAGACTGTGAATCAAAATCAACAAGCAAAGTTTCTGTTTCCGCAAGTGCAATGCTTGAAGCAAGATTTATTGCTGTTGTCGTTTTTCCAACACCACCTTTTTGGTTTGTGACGGCAATTATTTTTCCCATTTTAAGCAAAACCTAAAATTTTGTAATTATTTATTTTAAGCCTCTGATTTCCTGCTTTTTGCAAAAAATTAAGACCTGAGAATATAAATTTTGCCCCGTTTAAATGCAAGCTACTTTTAGTTTTAACTTCAAAAAGAAAATTCAACTGTTTTTTGTCTGTCAGTTTTATTCTAAAACTTTGCCATTTTGACAATTACAAAATTTCTTCACGACAAGCCAAAAACAAAAACCATCTTTGAAACGCTCCAAAAAGCTAAATTGTCTTTTGGCATAAGCATTGTAAACTCACAAAATCGTTTTGACAAAACAGTCAAATCTCTAATCCTAAAAAAGTTTTTTACTTTATTTGGGAGCTTTAGAAAATTAACTAACTTAAAAAATTTAAAAATGGAGGTTCTAAAAATGAACATTAAACCTTTGGCTGACAGGGTTTTGGTAAAACCTATCGAAGCTGCTGAAAAAACAAAAGGCGGGCTTTACTTACCTGACACAGCAAAAGAAAAACCACAAGAAGGTGAAGTTATGGCTGTCGGTGCAGGAAAATACGATGACGGACAACTAATCAAACCTGAAGTTAAGGTTGGCGATAAAGTCCTTTATGGAAAATATTCAGGAACAGAAGTTAAAGTTGAAGGACAGGATTATTTGATTATCCGTGAATCAGATATTCTTGCAATTGTTTAATACTAAAAATTAAGGGAAAAATACAAAAATGGCTAAATTAATCACTTTCAACACTGAAGCACGTGCTTCTTTAAAAAAAGGTGTTGACCAATTGGCAGACGCTGTAAAAGTTACTCTTGGTCCAAAAGGACGCAACGTTGTAATTGATAAAAAATTCGGCTCTCCAACAATCACAAAAGACGGTGTAACTGTTGCCAAAGAAATTGAACTTGAAGACGCAATCGAAAACATGGGTGCTCAAATGGTTAAAGAAGTTGCTTCCAAAACTTCTGACGTTGCCGGAGACGGAACTACAACTGCAACCGTTTTAGCTCAGGCAATTATTCGTGAAGGATTGAAAAACGTTACTGCCGGTGCTAATCCAATGGATTTGAAAAGAGGAATTGACAAAGCTGTTTCCACAATCGTTGCAAGCCTGAAAGGAATGAGCAAAAACATTGAAAACAACAATGAAATCGCTCAGGTTGGTTCAATTTCTGCCAACAACGACAAAGAAATTGGCGACCTTATCGCCCAAGCAATGGATAAAGTTGGAAAAGATGGTGTAATTACTGTGGAAGAAGCAAAATCAATTGAAACTACACTTGAAACCGTTGAAGGAATGCAATTTGACAGAGGTTACCTTTCTCCTTACTTCGTAACTGACCCGGACACCATGGAATCTGTTTTAGAAAATCCTTACATTCTGCTTTACGATAAAAAAGTCTCAAACATGCGTGAACTTT
Organism: bacterium; assembly: GCA_020850775.1. Lineage (GTDB taxonomy): Bacteria > CLD3 > CLD3 > CLD3 > CLD3 > JADZEA01. Next base: position 2,937 of record JADZEA010000062.1, on the reverse strand, counting down.
TGCCTGTTCTTGAAAAAACTGCTCAAACAGGAAGACCACTTTTGATTATCGCTGAAGACATCGAAGGTGAAGCTCTTGCAACTTTAGTTGTAAACAAACTTCGTGGAACTATCAAAGTTGCTGCTGTTAAAGCTCCAGGTTTTGGCGACAGAAGAAAAGCAATGCTTGAAGACATCGCAATCCTCACAGGCGGACAAGTAATTTCTGAAGAAGTTGGTTTAAAACTTGAAACTACTGACCTTCAGGACTTGGGAATTGCTACAACCATCAGAATTGACAAAGACAACACAACAATCATTGAAGGAAAAGGAACTACTGAAACAATCAAGGGCAGAATTTCCCAAATCCGTAAACAAATTGAATCTTCAACTTCTGACTACGACAAAGAAAAATTGCAAGAAAGACTTGCAAAACTTTCCGGCGGAGTTGCAATCATTAAAATTGGTTCAGCAACAGAAGTAGAAATGAAAGAAAAGAAAGCAAGAGTTGAAGACGCTCTTCACGCTACACGTGCTGCCGTTGAAGAAGGAATTGTTCCCGGCGGTGGAGTTGCTTACATTCGTTCAATTGATTCTCTTGCAAGCCTGAAACTTGTTGGCGACGAAGCAATCGGTGTTGAAATTATCAAAAAAGCATTGGAAGAACCGTTACGCCAAATCGTAAACAATGCCGGACTTGAAGGTTCTGTTGTTCTTCAAAAAGTTAAAGAAGGAAAAGGCGATTTTGGTTTCAACGCAAGAACAGAAGTTTACGAAAACTTAGTTGCTTCCGGTGTAATTGACCCAACTAAAGTAACAAGAACAGCTCTTGAAAACGCTGCTTCTGTTGCTGCTTTACTTCTGACTACTGAAGCTACAATCTCCGATAAAAAAGACGCAAATCCTGCTCCGATGATGCCACAAATGCCTCCGGGTGGAATGGGCGGAATGTACTAAAAAGTAATTTTTTAGAATAAAAAAAATCCCGGGTGAGAAATTGCCCGGGATTTTTTGTTTTTGGAAAACCAATAAAAATATTTTTTACACTAAAATTATCAAGACTCGTCAAATTCAAAAATATCTTTTACTCTGCCAACTTCACCACTTTCTAAACGAACTTTTATTCCGTGAGGATGATTTTGTGAGTTTGTCAGAATATTTTTAACAATCCCTTCCGTAAGTTTTCCTGTTCTTTGGTGTTCTTTTAAAACAATTGAAACTTTCAGACCAATTTTGACATCAGTTCTGTTTTTTCCGTTCATTTTTAAACCTCAATTAGTTTTGTCTTTTTAAAAAAACTTTTAACTTCTGAATTTTCACAAGCCTAACAAGTTTTTTGTTAGTTTGCAGTAGATTTCAATTGCGTCAAGCAGCTCTTGTTTCCCAACTTTTTCGTGTAAAGTGTGTGCGTCAAGAATTGAACCCGGACCAACTAAAAGTGGCTTTCCAATCGTTCGTAAATGCGGAATATCTGTTCCAAAAGCTACAACGACCTTTTGAAAACCTTCTGCTTCCTCAAGTTTTTGCGGGCTGCTGCTCGTGATAATTTTTAGCTCTGCATTTTTTTGCGTGATTTTTTCAAGTTTTTCAAGCATTCCGGCAACTTCAACTGTCGTCCTGATGCAAATGTCTGCCTGTGCAAAATCAGGAATTACGTTCCCTTGCCTTCCACCTTTCAGGACTCCAATGTTTAAAGTTGAATTGCCAAAAGTTTCGCTTTTCCCCCAATTTTCATTGCGAATTTCCTGCAAAATATCAAGTAATTTATCAATCGCATTTTCACCTGTTTCAGGATAAGCTGAGTGTCCTGCTTTGCCTTTTGTGTGAACAGAACACATTAAAACGCCTTTTTGTCCAATCGCAAGTTTATTTTCAGTCGGTTCACCGTTAATAAAATAATCACAGGTAATTCCAAGTTTTGCAAAAGCTTTTGCTCCGTCGCTTGAAGTTTCTTCTCCAACAACGAAAAGTAATCCAAAATCCAAAATTCCTTCTTTTCGTAATCTCTCACCTGCAAAAATCATTGAAGCAACAATTCCCTTTGCATCACAAGAACCTCTTCCGTAAAGGAAATTTTCGTCTTCGGTGCATTCAATAAAAGGTGGAACTGTGTCAAGATGAGTCGTTAAAATAATTTTTGTTTTTTCGTTCAAAGTTGCAAAAACATTAAAACGGTTCGTTGAAACCTCAAATTTTTGGATTTTGTAGCCAAGTTCTTCAAGGTAAGAAGCTAAAAATTCGCCAACTTCTTTTTCTTGTTCAAATAACGAGGAAATGTTTACCAATCTTTTAGTCAGCTCAAAAACATTCATTTTTTTCTTTCAGTTTGTTCTATAAAAAAAATTTGTAAAACTTGGTTTGTCTAATTTTTATGGTATTCCGGAGTTTTTCCCTTTGTTCTTTGAAAATATGATTTGATACTTAGTTTCTGCCATTCTTCTGCTATTTGTTCATTGACAGGTACAGGAAAAAATATCATTTTTGTAAAATTCTTGTCTGAGTTTTCTTTTCCAATTTCACTTTTGTCCTTATTTTTAGTAATCCCATAATAAACAGTCTCAATACCTCTTTTCAAAACGTAGCGATAAGTATCTCCTAACTTTTCTACTTCATATTCTCTTTTTTCAGTTTCTTTCATATTTTTAACTCCTTAATGTTTTCATACAAAGATAAAACAAAAAAAAGACTTTCTAAATCCTAAAAAATCAGAAAGCCTGAAATAAATTTTTACTGTAGTCTTTTTAGCTACAACCAGAAGTTTCACCACAATCTTCACAAACAGTACAAGCTCCGTTTCTACGAACTTTCATTGAACTGCACTGACCGCATTGCTCACCTGTGTAACCTTTAGTTTTTGCATTTTTAATTTTTGAAGATTCAAAATCAGGAACAATGGTTTTTACGCTGTAGTTTAAAAGAGTTTCTCTCCTTTCAAAGTCAAAAGGTAATTTTTCGTGTC
>JADZEA010000061.1 GCA_020850775.1 bacterium | reverse complement strand
ACTTTACTGAAATTTCTGCCAGTGCACACATTTTAAGAGGTGCTACAATTTTTGGAGACTCGCAGCTTACAACAATAATTTGTTTGTTATTTTTTGGCGGAGCAGTTGCAAAATCCGCACAAATTCCGCTTTACGTCTGGCTTCCTGACGCGATGGCTGGACCAACTCCTGTTTCAGCTTTAATCCACGCAGCGACGATGGTTACAGCAGGAATTTATTTTATCGCAAGAAACAACGTTCTTTTTACGATTTCACCGGACGCTCAAACAATCATCGCAACAGTAGCAGCGCTAACGGCATTTTTTGCGGCAACGATTGGGCTTGTTCAAAACGACATCAAAAAAGTTCTCGCTTACTCAACTGTTTCGCAACTCGGTTACATGTTTATCGGAGTTGGAGTTGGTGCTTACTCTTCGGGAATTTTCCATCTTGTAACTCACGCATTTTTCAAGGCTTTACTTTTTCTTGGTGCAGGAAGCGTAATCCACATTGTTCACCACGCACTTCACCATTCTCACGAAAACAAAGACGCTCAAGACATCAGAAACATGGGCGGACTTTCAAAAAAATTACCTTTGATTGGAACTTACGGAACGTTTTTAGTTGCCTGGCTTGCGATTTGTGGCATTCCGCCTTTTGCAGGTTTTTTCAGCAAAGATGAAATCCTCGCTAAAGCCTGGGCTTGGGGAAATGGATTTAATTTAGTTTGGTTACTTGGTTTTTTGGGTGCAATTTTGACGGCTTTTTACATGACTCGCTTGTTTTACCTGGCTTTTTTGGGCGAAACAAGAATGAGTAAACACGCTTACGAAAGCATTCAGGAATCACCTGCAACAATGACTTTCCCGTTAATTGTGCTTGGAATTTTATCTGCTGTCAGTGGATTGATTGGAATTCCACACGCTTTTGGCGGACACAACTGGTTTGGCGAAACTTTCCTGAAACCTGTTTTTTCCCCGCAAAATATTCACGTTCCAACTTTACACATTGAACTCACAACTGACTACATTTTAATGGCTGCTTCTGTTGGAGCTGCACTTTTGGGAATTTTTGTTGCAAAATCCTGGTACAAAAACGTTGACCCAAAAGAACCTGACGCAAAACTAAAATCCGTTCTCGGCGGTTTCTTTTACAATCTTTTGCTGAACAAGTACTACGTTGACGAGCTTTACCAAAAAGTTGTCGTTCAGCCAATCCATTTTGTTTCTGACGAGCTTTTGGCAAAAGGTGATTTACAAATCCTTGACGGCTGGCTTGTTGACGGAACAGGAAAAATTTTTGTCTGGAGTGGAAACGTTCTAAAATACCTGCAAACGGGTTACATTCCACACTACTTTATTTCGCTTGCTGTTGGTGCTGTTGTGATTGTTACTTACTTCGTTTTTTAAGGATTTTTGATGGAACAATTACCAAACCAAACCTTTTTATGGATTGGCTTTAACATTTTTGTTTTTTTGCTTTTAGCACTTGATTTAGGTGTTTTTAACAAAGAAGCTCACGTAATTAAGTTCAAAGAAGCTCTCGGCTGGACAGTTTTTTGGATTGTTCTGTCTTTGCTTTTCAATGTTTTTGTTTACTACTTTGAAGGCTCACAAAAGGCGCTTGAATTTTTAACGGGTTACCTTGTGGAAAAATCACTCAGCATTGATAATATTTTTGTGTTTCTGCTTGTTTTTTCTTACTTTAAAGTTGAACAAAAATACCAGCACAAAGTTCTTTTCTGGGGAATTTTAGGTGCTTTGGTAATGCGGGCAATTTTTATTTTTACGGGAATTGCACTGATTGAAAAGTTTCACTGGATAATTTATGTTTTTGGAGCGTTCCTGATTTTTACGGGAATAAAAACTGCAACAAACAAAGAAGACGACGAAATCCACCCCGAAAAAAATCCTGTAATCAAAATTTTTAAAAATTTTATGCCTGTAACTCCAAATTATGTTGAAGGTGCTTTTTTCGTAAAAAATAAAGACGATGGAAAAATCTGGGCAACTCCTTTGTTTGTAGTGCTTTTAGTTCTTGAGACAACAGACGTGCTTTTTGCCGTTGATTCAATTCCTGCGATTTTGGCAATCACAACAGATTCTTTTATTGTTTACAGCTCAAACGTAATGGCAATTTTGGGGCTTCGTGCTTTGTACTTTGCTTTGGCAGGAATTATGGGAATGTTTTTCTACCTGAAGTACGGGCTTTCAGCGATTTTATGTTTTGTTGGAGTAAAAATGTTGATTGGTGATTTTTATAAATTTTCGCCAGCTGCGGCACTTGGAGTGATTGGTGGAATTTTGTTAACTTCAATCCTCGCTTCTGTTTTACGGCAAAAAAAACAAGACTAAAACCATTTCTTTTTTTTCATAAAAGCTAACATTGAAACTGAAATTAAACCCATTAAAAACAGTGCAAAAGGATAGCCAAACTTCCATTCAAGTTCGGGCATTTTCTTAAAATTCATTCCATAAATTCCTGCAACCAAACCAAGAGGCATAAACAAGGCAGTCATTAAAGTTAATGTTTTCATCACGTTGTTCATTTTATTGCTGAGACTTGAGAGGTAAACTTCAAGCATTCCTGAAAGGAATTCGCGGAAAGTTTCTACCGTGTCAATCACCTGAATCGTGTGGTCGTAAACGTCTCGCAAGTAGAGTTCTGTTGTGTTGGTAAAAAGCGTGGAATCGCCTCTTTCAAGTGAAACCAAAACTTCTCTCAACGGATAAACAGCTTTTCGCAAAAAAATCATTTCTTTTTTCAGAGTTTGGATTGTGTGTAAAGTTTGTGGAGTTGGGTTTTTTAGCAGTTCGTCTTCAGTGAGTTCAATTTTTTCTCCGAGTTTTTCAAGGACAAGAAAGTAGTTGTCAACGATTGCGTCCAAAATCGCGTAAGCAAGGTAATCACTACCGGATTTTCTGATTTTTCCTGTTGCTGTGCGGATTCGTTTTCGCAGCGGGTCAAAAATATCTTTGCTGTTTTCCTGAAAAGTCAGAACAAAATTTTCGCCAAGTACAAGGCTCAGTTGTTCGGTTTCCACTTCGTTTGTTTCATTGTTGTAATCAATCATTTTCAGGACAACGAAAACAAAGTCTTTAAAAATATCTGTTTTTGGTCTTTGGTCAGTGTTCAGGACGTCTTCCAAAACGAGAGTGTGCATTCCAAAGATTTCACCGATTGTTTTGATGATTTCAACTTTGTGAATCCCGTCAACGTTGAGCCAGGTAACGCTTTTTTTGTTTTTGAAAGCAAGACAATCGTTAACGTTCAGGATTTCTTTTTCAAGCAGGGAATTTTCGTCGTAATCAAGCACAGAAATTTTCACGTTTTCAAGTTTTTGCTCTCCGATGTGAATCAAAGTTCCGGGAGAAAGTCCACGTTTTTTGGAGCGTTTTTTTGTGAATTTAGACATTTTTACTTACCAACCAAAAGTCTGTCAGCAAGGTAGGAAGGTAAACCATTTTCAATAATTTTTTGTCCTGCTTTTTCTTTTGCGTAGTTGAGACGAATCCACGAAAAGTCTTTTTTCTCCTCGTCAAGAATTCCAAAACAAAGTCTGCTGTCTCCGTCTCTTGGCTGACCGATGCTTCCAACATTAATTATGTATTTTACACCATTTTGCAGTTTTAAGTCTTTGAAAGTGTAAGTTTCATCGTCTCCGTAACAACCCGGCAAATGAGAATGCCCGACCAAACAAGCTTGTCCCTGAAAATTAGCAAAAGATAAAGTTGCGTCGTACTCTGTGATTATGTAATTCCAACGTTCTGGTTTTTTTGGAGTTGAGTGAACAAAAGTGTAATCACCAATTTCAACTTTTAGCGGAAGGTAGTAGAGGTACTCGTAATTTCTTTGCGAAAGTTGTTCTTTTGTCCAAAGCACCGCTTTTTTTGCGTAAGGATTAAAGTAGTAGAGGTCTTCACCGTCAGTTGTTGCCGAATCATGGTTTCCTTTCACAACAACTGTGCAATGTTCACGGACAAGGTCAACGCATTCGTTAGGGTTTGCACCGTAACCAACAATGTCTCCAAGACAAATTATTTGTTCAATTCCTTCTGCTTTTGTGAATTCAAGAGCAGTTGTCAGTGCTTCGAGGTTTCCGTGGATGTCTGAAATTATTGCTTTACGCATTGGGTTTAGGACTTTCTAAAATATTTTCAACAATTTAGCATTTTATTTTTTGCTTTTCAAGAGTTTTGAAAGGAGCAAACTTCCAAAGTTTTTTTACTGCTTTGGAAGTTTGTGGGAAAATTAAAATTATTTGAATTTGCAGACGATTTTGGGGTTGGAGAGAAAAGTTTGTGTGAGTGAGAAATTATCTAATTTTTTGATTGTAATCAGGAGTTGGCTAAAATCCAGCAAGCCTTGT
>JADZEA010000060.1 GCA_020850775.1 bacterium | reverse complement strand
TTTTGACAACTACACAAAGTATGAATACTCAAACGACAAAAAAATCATTTTCCACGCAATTGAACTTGGAAAACTCTACAATTCTCTTGGCAATTTTGAGCTTGCAAGCCAAATCCTGAACAAAGCGATTGAACTTTCAAAAAACTCTGACAATGAACTTTTGCTGTGCGAGGCATTTTTAAACCAGGCTTTTTGCCTCCAAAATAAAAATGAATTTGAAACTGCCCTGAAATTGCTTGAAAACGCAAAAAACATTGCAAAATCACTTTCTGCAAAAAAACAACTTGGAGAAATCGAGTTTAGAATTGCAAACGTTTTGATTAAGGAAAATAATTTTTTACCATCAATTGACCACTTGATTTTGAGCAAAGAAATTGCAAAAGAAAACGGCGCAAACGAACTAATTTTATCAAGTAAATTGCTTCTTGCACAAAGTTTTTTTACTCAAAATAATTTTGCAGAAACACAAAAAATTCTCAAAAACCTCTTTGAACTTGATTTTAAAGAGGATTTTCCAGTTCTCCTGAGCAATGCTTACACACTTTTCGGGAATTTAAATTTTTCCTTAAACAAGTTTGAACTTGCACTTGAAAGTTTTGAAAAAACACTCAAAATTTTACGAAAGTTTGGCAGCTTAGAAACAAACTCCACTACTCTTTACAAAATCGGTAAAATTAATTTTTACCTTTGCAACTACGAAAATGCTTTTGCTTCTTTTGAAGAATCACTTTTACTTGCTGAACAGTGTGGAAACATCACAACACAAATTGAAATTTTTACAGAAATCGGAGAACTTTACAGGTTAACCGGTAATTTTAAAAAATCACTTGATTACCTGAACAAAGCAATTTCAGGATTAGAAAAAGCTCCTTCCGATAAACTTAAAGCACAAATTTACCATAATTTAGGTAAATTGTTTGCTGAACTTGGGAACCCACTTGAAGCATTAAATTTTTATGACAAATCAATAGTTTTGAGCGATAGCAACAACTACCACGATTTGTGTTCCTCAAACAGAATTGGAATTGCACGGGTTAGCCGTTTTCAAAAAGAACAAACGGAAATTACTTTGTCAAAAATTGAAGAAGCATTAAGAATTGCCAACGAGTTTGGTTGCCTTTTTGAAGAAACAATCGCTTTGTACGAACTCGGCGAACTGTACCTTGAACAAAAACAAAATGACGTTGCTTTGGAAAACTTCCAGAAATCAATTGCAATCGCTGAAAGAATCCGGCTTGATTTTTACATCGCAAAAAATTATTTGAAAATGGGTTTTGTTTACATTAACGAGGAAAACTTTAACCGTGCAGTACTTTGCCTTGACGGTGCACAAAAAGTTTTTACCCATCTTCCGCTTGGAAGGCTCCAACTTGAGATTTTTTACTTTGAAATTTATTTTGCAAAACAACAAAAACAGTTTTACAAAGCACTTTCAGTTTGCGAAGCAGCAATCAAAACAGTTGAAAAAATGGCTGACACACTTGAAGACACAAAAAACCGTGAAAAATATCTTTCAGGGTTTGAGGAACTTTACAGGGAAAGGTTTTTGTTTTTTCTCAAAGCTAACGACCAGGAAAAACTTTATCAAAAATTTAGAAATTTAAAGATTAAAAGTTGGACTGAAACTTACGAAAAGTATCGTGAAAAAGTCCTGAAAGGCATTGTTGAAGTTGAGGAAGAACATCAAAATACGACTGAACCCATAAAAATAAGTTTGAACGCTGAGCATTACTTAGCAAAATTGCTTCAAATTTCACAAACTCTGAACGTAATTCGCAACGAAGAAAAACTTTTGCAAACAACACTTGACCTTTTGATTGAAACAGTTGGTGCAGAAAAAGGTGTAATTTTTCTAAAAGATGAGCAAACAGGCGAACTTTTACCAAAAGCTACAGGCAAATCAGAGTTTGAAACGGTTCAGGACGCTTTTCAAATCAGCCAAACAGTGCTTGAAGACGTTGTTTCAGGTGGAAAACCAATCGTTAGTTTGAACGCAAAAAACGACAACCGTTACAAGCAAAAACAAAGCATTGTAAAGTATCAAATTACTTCTTTCATTTGTGTTCCGCTCTCGTTTGACGGAAAAATTATTGGAACTGTTTACGTTGACAAGCGTGGAAACGAACAAGCCCTGAACAACGACGACTTAAATTTCATTGTTGGTTTTGCTTCACAAGCAGCAATTGCGATTGAAAATGCACGCCTTACAGCAAAACTCAAGACTGAAAACCAAAATCTGAAAGCAATTGTGAGCGAAAAATTCCACTTTGAAGGAATTATCGGAAACAGTAAGCCAATGCAAAAAATTTTTGAAAAGCTAACAAAAGTGATTGAAAGCGATTCAACGGTTGTTGTTTCGGGTGAAAGTGGAACAGGAAAAGAACTAATTGCAAAAGCAATTCATTTTAATGGAGCAAGAAAAGACAAACCTTTCATTGCTGTAAACTGTTCGGAACTTCCTGAAACGCTTGAAAACGAACTTTTTGGACACCGAAAAGGCTCTTTTACAGGAGCAGTTTTTGATAAAAAAGGACTTTTTGAAGAAGCAAGTGGCGGAACAATTTTCCTTGACGAAATCACAAACACGAGCCTTGGTTTTCAGGCTAAACTTTTAAGGGTTTTGCAAGAGCGCGAAGTACGAAGAATTGGTGAAACAATTCCGCGAAAAATTGATGTCAGAGTCATTGCCGCAACAAACATTGACCTTTTTCAGGCGACAAAAGAAGGAAGTTTCAGAGAAGACCTTTACTACCGTTTGAACGTAATTCAAATCAATCTTCCACAGCTTTCAAAACGTGAGGGCGACGTAGAAACTTTGGTAAATTTCTTTTTGGAAAAGAACTCAAAACGCAGAGGCAAAACCTATAAAATTTCTCAGAAAGCACTTAAAATGCTTGTTTCTTACGATTTTCCCGGAAACGTCAGGCAACTTGAAAACCTGATTGAGCAAGCAGTTGTAATGTGTAACAATGAAACGATTGAAGAATCTGATTTACCCGAACTGAACCCTTCTTTGCAACAAAAAAAATCTGGTTTTTCAACTTACAACCTGAATGAAATTGAGAAACAAATCATTAGCGAAGTACTTAAAAAATGCAACTGGGAATTTAAAAAAACTGCTCAAACGCTTGGAATTAGCCGAACAACTCTTTACAGCAAAGTTGAAAAGCACAATCTTCAAAGAAATTAGAAATTTTTTTAGCTGAAAACAGGAGACAGAAAAATCACAAGTCAATCCACAAAAGATGTAAAAACACTTTTTAAAGCTTCCGTAAGCTACGGTTTGAGTGATGTTATTGGAAGAGTTGTAAACTTTTTACTTTCACCACTTTACACAAACATTATCGTTCCACAGGATTACGCAATTTTTATTTTAATTTATTCGTACGTTGCAATTGCTCAACTTTTCTTTGTTTGCGGAATTGACGCAGCATTTTTAAGGTTCTATCCCGATAAAAATGAAGATAAAAATAAAATTTGGGGAACAACTTTAGTTGCTTCAGCAATTATCCCAATTTTTGCGGGAAGCGTGCTTTGGATTTTCCGTGAACAAGTTGGCTTTTTGGTTACGGGAAGCACAAACCACACAAATTTAATTTCGCTGACAGTTGGATTTTTAGTTTTTGACTCACTTGGTTTGATAATTTTAAACAAGTTTCGCGGGGAAGAAAAAGCCCTTTCCTACAGTTCGTTTAAACTAATTAATGTTTTTCTAACGGTGGTTCTAAACATTGTTTTAGTTTACTTTATGAAAATGGGAATTGAAGGAATTTTCCTTGCAAACTTCATCGCAAGTTTTATCGTTTTTCTTCTGACAATTCCTGTTTTACTGAAAAATCTTTCATTTGATTTCTCATTGGAAAAGTTCAAAGAAATGATGACTTACGGGCTTCCTTACCTTCCTTCAAGCATTTCAGTTGTTTTACTTGACACAATTGACAGATATTTTTTAATGTACTACCGAAGCGAAAGTGAAGTTGGAATTTATGGTGCTGTTTACAAGTACGGGCTTCTTTCAGCACTTTTTGTGATTGCATTCAAACGCTCCTGGAAGCCTTTTGTAATTGCCCGTTACGAACAACCAAACTCGGGAAAAATGTTTAGTGAAATTTTCACGTTTTTCAGTTTGTTTTTAGCCTCTTTATTTTTGTTTGTGCTTTACTTTGTTGGCGAAATCGTAAAAATTCCAATTCCTTTTACAAACGGCTTTTTACTCGGAAAAGAATATTGGGAGGGCAGTAAAATTATTCCCATTGTTTTGCTTGGTTACATTTCTTTCGGTTTTTATTCTTACCTGATTGCAGGAATGTACATCACAAAAAATAGCAAAGGACTACTTTCAATCACGTTTTTATCTTTGTTTGTTAATATTATCGCTAATTTTTTACTCATTCCTAAATTCGGTTACGTCGGCGCTGCCTGGTCAACTTTTATCGCTTACCTCATTCAGCCAATCGTAACTTACCCAATCACGCAAAAATTTTACCCGATTCCGTACGACTTAAAAACCTTTGCTAAAATTATTTCTCTGACAGCTTTGTTTTCCTTACCAATTCTTGTTTTTGAACTGAATTTATGGCAAAAAATTGGTTGCTTTCTGGCTACAGAAACATTTTTGCTTTACCCGTTTTTAAAGGACAGAAACTTAAAGGGACTTTTCAGAACCTAAAAACTAACTCCAACCGAAACTCCGGTTGTGTTGTTTTCAAACTTTTTCAAATCAAACTGAACGTCAAAATTTTTAAAATGTGCTTCAACAAAAGCTTCTCCAACACTCAATAAATGCAAGGTTGAAAAAAGCCATAACATTGTGTTTCTGCTATACTTTAAATCTTCGTAGTTTTTGGCTAAAACTTGTGTGTTTGCAGAATTTGGGTTTTCTTTGTAAGAATTTGCGTAAGTTTTTTTCAAATCTTTTAGCCTTTCGTTTCGCCGAAAAGCAAAGTAAAGGCAAGCTAATTCCGTTGTGCTTGCAACTGCTCCTTTAATGTTGTTCAACTTTCCGCCGTTGTAAAACTGCCCGAAACCTGGGAAAACAATTGCTCGCCACAAAACATCTTTTGCTGTTGCTGGTGAAGCATACTTCAAGGAATCAGCAATATTTTTTTGCGCAAAAGCAAGAACCGGTGAAAAAAATAAAATAATTAAAATTTTTCGCACAAAAAATTTACTCACGGTAAGCAACACACTCAATTTCAACCAAAGCATCCTTTGGAAGTTTTGCAACTTCAACCGTGCTTCTTGCAGGTGAACTTTCACCAAAAAATTTTGCGTAAGTTTCATTAAAAACAGGAAAATCTGACATATTTTTCAGGAAAACAGTTGTTTTTACAACCTTAGTCAAACTGCTTCCGCTTGCTTCAACAACTGCTTTTAAATTTTCGCAGACTTGTTGTGTTTGTTCAACGATTCCACCTTTTGCCAATTCACCTGTTTTTGGGTCAAGGGCAATTTGTCCGCTTGTGAAAATCAGGTTTCCAATTGAATTTGCCTGATTGTAAGGTCCAATTGGTCTTGGTGCTTTTTCTGTGTTAAAAATTTTTTTATTCATTTTCTAATTCCTTTTATTTTTTTGTCCACTAATTTTATTTTCTACCAACCAGAAAAAGTTTGTGAGAAAACTAAATCAGTTGTTTTTTTAATTGCGTCATCAATTGCTTGTTGTCTTGATGGATTTCCTGAAACGTTGTAAACTCCAAATTCCGAAAAATTTTGCCTCCAAAGTTGTTTTTCCTTGAAAATATCTGTAAAAGTTATCTCAACATTCAAAGTCATTTTGTAACTCAAAACGTTTTCACTTTGGTCGTAAGTGTACGGGCTTTCGGTGATTGAAAAAATTTTTCCAACCATTTTGGTTTGCGATTTATCCTCTGAAACAACTTTTAAAGTATTGTCTGACGTGAATTTATCAATAATTGAGTTTGTGAGTTTTACGCCAAGTTCTGCTTCGTTTGTGCTGTCCTGAAAATACTCAATAAAAATTGTCTCAATTCCGGGAAGCCCCGAACCTTTAAAACTGTAACTAAAACAACCTGCTAAAAACAAACAAAACAAAATTTTAGCTAAGCCCTTAAGGTTCAAAAGATTAATCACTTTTTTTCCCTTCGTACTCATCAATTTTCCTGTAAAGTGTGCGTTCAGAAATTCCCAAAAGTTGCGCTGCTTTTCGTCTGCTTTGGTTTGTAATTCTTAGTGCTTTGTAAATTTCATTTTTGGTCAGTTCTTCAATTGGAACAATGCTGTCTTCTTCAGTGGTTTTGTTTACAACATCAAACTCGTCAATTTGTTCAGTAAAAGTTTCAGTGTCTTGTGGGAGTAAAGGTGTTGTTTGGTGGAAATTTTGTTGTTGTTTGCCTTTTAAAAGCAAAATTTCCTTAATCTCTGAAATTTCTGCTTTCAGTAAAAGTAAAGAACGGTAAATCACTTCACGTTCAGCCTGTTCAGAAGTCTTTCCCGTCGTAACCGGCAAATTATGATTAATGTTGTAACCCTCTTCTTTTGGAAGGTAATTTTGCAAAACTTCAGGAGTTACAAGTTCGTCTCTTTCAAGAACACAAATGCTTTCCATAATATTTTTTAGTTCACGAATGTTTCCCCGCCAACTGTAATTCATTAAAGCAAGGTAAGCATTTCTTGAAATTCCCACAAAATTAATGTCGTTTGCCCGTGCAAAACTCTGCACAAAAAAATCTGCAAGCAAAGGGATGTCTTCTTTCCGTTCTCTGAGCGGCGGAAGTTTTAGTTTTACCGTGTTCAGTCTGTAAAAAAGGTCTTCACGAAAATTACCTTTTGCTACTTCCTTTTCAAGCACGGCGTTTGTCGCTGCAATCACTCTGACGTCAACTTTTTGAGTGTTTTCCGAACCGACCCGCATAATTTCGCGTGTTTCCAAAACCCGAAGCAGTTTTACCTGAACGGAAACCGGCATTTCTCCGATTTCATCAAGAAAAATTGTTCCACCGTCAGCTTGTTCAAAGTAGCCTTTTCTTTGGTTTTGCGCTCCCGTAAACGAGCCTTTTTCGTGTCCGAAAAGTTCACTTTCAAGGATGCTTTCAGGAATTGCGGCACAGTTTACCGCTACGAGCCTTTTATTTTTTCTTTTGCTTGCGTTGTGGATTGCCTGAGCGAAGACTTCTTTTCCTGTGCCGCTTTCTCCCATAATTAAAATTGAAATGTCTGTTTTTGCGATTTCAATGATTGTAGAGACAATCTTTTTAATCAACGGAGAACGACTGATAATTTTGTGTTCGTTCTGAAAATCCTGAATTTCTTTTTCGTCTAACATTTTTGTCCTTTTTCAATCAAAAGGAATTTACTCAAAAAACTAAATCTAAAAGTAAATTTTCTTCAAGAAACTGCATCCGAATAAAAAAAAATGATTTTGATAAAATAATTTTTTAGTGAGAAATTGTTTTTTCAGTTTCTCACTGATTTTTCAGTTCAAAGACTTGAATTTCAAACTTAAAAGGCTCAAGTTCAGGCAAAATTTTCTCGCACAAATCTAAGCCATACTTGTTGTAAAAAGTTAAAATCCCAAGTTTCCTTTCCTGAGCCGAAAAATCAGGAAAAATCGCTGAACTGACCTTGCTGACCTGCGAAACAATGTTTTCATTTTTAGTCCTGAACGAACTTTCTGCCTTCTGTGAAAGCAGTGAAAGTTGGTGCAAAATCTTTTCAAAAGCCTTTTCGCTAACATCTTTCAGAACAAAATCAATCTCGGTCAGTTGGGTTTTCAAGGCTTCAAAATCAGAATTTAAGTTTTTCTCAAACTCAAAAAACAGTTCGTTTGGGGTTTTTCCGAGTTTTCCAAGCACTTTTTCAAGCAAGACTTTTTCACTAACAAAACAATCTTCCAAAATTAGACCTGATTTTTCAAGAAGCCTTGAAATTCGTTTTTCCAAAAGCAAAACACTGTTTCGCGGAAAAATTACGGGCATTGAAATTTCAAAAATTTCATAAAGTTTGGAAATTTCAGCAAAGTAAGTGATTTCTGAAGCTCCTCCAACGTACGCAACTGTTGGTAACAAAAAATCCTGCAAAAGCGGACGCAAAGCAACGTTTGTAACAAAAAGATTTGGAGTAACTTCCACAAGACTCAAAAGTTCGCCCTTTTCAAAAGTTTCTTTTTTACCAACAAGCCTGAAAACCTCCTTTTCACGAACCAATTTTCGCCTTTCACCTTCAAGCAAAAGAAAAAGGTTTGCGTTTTCAAAAGGCAAGTTCAGTTGTGGTTTGTAGCCTTCTTTTTCAAGTTCTTTCGCAGTTTCAAAAAGT
>JADZEA010000059.1 GCA_020850775.1 bacterium | reverse complement strand
CACTCCCATTTTTATGTTTTAGCTTTATTTCATACCGGTCAGAGAGTTTTTGCTTTTTGCGTTCATTGTAAAAATACATTTTTATTGATTCATCAGTATCCAATAAAATTTCAGCAGCGTTTTTCCCAATTAACTCTTCTTTGCTGTAACCTGTAATTTCTTCCATTTTTGAATTCATAAAAAGTAATTTACCGTTTAAATCATCAATTATTATTCCTTCACCAAGATTTTCAACTATTGTTTGATAACGGGTTTGATTAATTTGATCCTGAAATTTTATCCTTTCAAATTCAAGCACTGTTCTTGAAGCAAAAATATTCATTATTGATTTAATAAATTGCCCTTCTTTTATTACTTTTTTGTTCATAAAACCAAGTAAACCAAGAGAATTTCCATTGAAATCAAATAATGGAACTGCGTAGTAGCATTCAATTTTTAATGCAACAATAAGCGTGTCTTTTGGAAAAAGTTTGTAAACACCTTCAGCATAAAATTTTGATTCCTTTCCAAAAACCGTCTCGCAAGGAGTTCCGTCAAGTGGAGTTTTAAAATTATTCGCTAATTTCCCAAGTTCCCAAAACGCAATAGATTCAATGTTTTGTTTGTCTTTGCAAGTAAGAATAAAAGAATAGTCAATTCCAAAAGACTTTGCCAAATTCTCAACCAAGCTATTAAAAAACTCTTGCCCTGTTTTATTAGAAATACCTTTCTCTATTTCACTTAAAATGCTTTCAAAGTTTTTCTGAAAGCTTTCTGTTAAAAGTTCATTTTCGCTCATTTTTTTCTCATTTAAATTGAATTTAAAAGGTCTTTACTCTTTAGGTGTCCCAAAAGAGACCTTAAAGTTTTATTTTTATATTTTCGTTTCTGCATTCTTTCAATGAAAATCTTAACTTCTTTTTCTAACGGAAAATCTGTTTTTCCTGAATTTTCATCGTCCAAAAAATCTAAAGTTTTTGTTACCAATTGGTCTAAAATCTGTAAACGGCTTTTTAAAACGCTTTTTTTGTAAAACTCAACTTCACGGTTGAGGATTTTTTTGTAAGTTTCTGCATCAATTTTAGATTTTGGAGCTTCTAAACGCAGTTTTTGGAGTCCTTCAGCTAATTTAAATTGAATTCGGCTTCTTTCTGCGTCAATATTTTTGTCAAAACCTTCAAGATACGTTTCAAAATCTTTCATAAATTCCAAATCAAGTTCAACGTAAGTTTGAGTTTCTGTGTCAAAGTAACTTTTTTCTTTGGTCAGGTAAGTTTTCAGGCAATTAATGTATTTTTTTAGTTTTCCTTCAAGGTCTTCCTCAACAATTATTCCTGAAGCGTCTAAAACATCAGCAACAAGCTTTTGGTCGTAGTAGTTTTCAATTGAAGAAAGCACCGTTTGAAAGTAGTAAAAACGTGTTTTTGGGTCGCTGCTTCGTAACGTAAAGCCGTAGTGAGTCAGGTTCTTTTCTATAAAATTTTTAATATTCTGCAAAATCTCAAGGTAAGTTACACACTTCGGAGAACAGTTGGCAAGGTCTTGCAGAATTGTAGAAACAACTGAAGGCGAAGCTCCAATCAAACCTTCGTACTTTACGCTTTTTTCGTCTTCTCTCAGGTAACGCCATTCGTTTCGTAGTTGAACAAGGTTTTTTTTCAGTTTAATGCTTTCTTCGTATGAAATTTCACCAAGCCTTCTGCCAAGCTCAATCGTTTTTTGTGGAATTTCCTTTTCGTCGTAAACCAAAGCCTTTAGCAAAGGAGTAATTTTTGAGAGAACCTCAACGTCGTCCCGTTTGTAATCAATGTAATTTGGGTTTGGTTCCTCAAGCCGTGTTGTTACAGCCCAAAGCGAAAGTGCTTCTTCGCTGAAAGGACAAAAATCAAACTCTTTCGCAACTGTTTTGAAGAGTTCAGCGTGAATTTTCATTTCGTCGCTGATTTTTAGTGAGTAACCTAAATCAATTGCGTCAAAACGTCTTCTGAAAGGGACGTAAAGTGCGTCGCGGGTGAAAGCAAAAAAATCTTCTTCGTTTGTTGTTGCGAAAAATGTCGTGTCAAGCTGAACTCTTAGCGAACCGTCAGAAAGAATTCCATCTTGAATGACGTCTAAAAGGCATTTTAAGTATTCAGGACTTCGTTTAAAAATATCACTGTACTCAATCAGTCCGTGGTTTCCGCGATGAATTCCACCTGAAGCCGGAGAGTAAAAAGTAATGTCTTGTAAAATTGGCGGAAGTTCGCGGTAGCCCCAAACTTTTTCTTCACGAACACTGAAATCAGGGTTTTTTTGCGGGTCAATTTTTATCACTCCAACATTCCCGAAAAGTGAAAGTTCTAACCTTTCAACAAGCAGGTGTTCCCAAACTTTTTCGTGATTTCCACCATAAAAACGCAAAAGTCTGTTGTAAATTTTTGTGCAATTTACACAAAGTTCACCGTCTGAAATAAACTCGGAAGTTAACTCTAAGTTGTATTTTTTTTCAAGTTTTTGGAGCAGTTCTTTTCGCAAGTGTTTAGGAATTGCAAAAATCGGTTTGTCGTTAAAATCACAAGTTTTTTTAATGATATTTTTTTTGTTGAGTTTTTGGTGGCTTTCGTCCTGTGGCTCTTGCAAAAAACCAACTTTACTTTCTGCTTTTTCGCCAAAATTAAAAGGAATTTCCCAACTAATCGTGTAAAGGCTTCCTTCTTCTGTTTTTGAGTATTCTTCCAAAGCCGAAGTAATGCACATTAAATGAGTTGATTTTGCGGTGCCTGTCGGACCTTTCAGCAGAATCATTTTATCAACTTTGTCCTGGCTTGCAAAAGATTTGATTTTGTTTACGATGTAGTTTTGTTCTTCTTCGTGTCCGATGATTTTGAAACGTTTTTTTGAATCTGAAACGGAATCGAAAACTTTCCAGCGTTTGATTTTTTCGCCAAAAGACTGAACCTCGTAACAACCAAAATAATCAAAACAATCACTTAGGTAACGGACAGCACTTCTTGAGTAATGCAATGGCGAAACATTTAGTTTTTCAAGAAATTCAAAAAAAGTAAGTGTAGTAAAGTTTTGATTTACAATTTTTTCAGGTTCATTTTGGCTTGTAAGATTATTAAAGTTCAATTTCCCCATTCTGCTTTCCGAGTCTAACCTTAATTTTTTTTAGGGAATTTAACACAAGTGCCCAAAATCAAAAAGCTAAATTTTAAAAAAAGAAATTCTTTCGGGCTGCAAAGTTTTGTTTGCAAACTCTTCTTCCGTTTGACCTTCAACGATAAAGTAAAGTCTTTTTGAGTTAAAGTAAAATCTGTTCAAATTAAGGTCTCCCTCCAATCACATTTTTTTCCCAAAGTTCGCCAATGCTGTAATCTTCACCTCGTTTTTTAGCTTGTTTTAAAGCTGATTTAATTTTACCAAAAACTAAAGTTCCAACACGGATTGCAGGTGTGAGGAATTGGAACTTTCTAAAAGTAAATTCGCAGCTTCAAGGCTCGTTTCAGTTACGTCTTCGCCTGAAATCAACTTTGCAATTTCGTAAATCCGTTTCTCTTTGTCTAAAAGGCTGACTTTTGTAAAAGTTCTGTTGTTTGCAATTTCCTTGCGAACTGCAAAATGAGTTTCGCCCTGACAAGCAATTTGTGGCAAGTGTGTAATGCAAAGGATTTGGTGATTTTTTGCAAGTTTACTTAAGGCTTTTCCAACTGAAAGCGCAACTTTGCCTGAAATTCCGATGTCAATTTCATCAAAAATCAGCGTTGGTGTAAGGCTCGCTTTTGCGATTACGGTTTTAAGTGCAAGCATAATCCTTGAAATTTCACCGCCGGAAGCGATTTTTACAAGTGGTTTCAGGCTCTCTCCGATGTTTGCTGAAATGTAAAATTCAACTTCGTCAATTCCATTTTCTTTGGAGATAAATCTCGTTCCGTCAATTTCTGCAATGCCTTTTGGGTTTTCGTAGCGGTGAACCAAAATCTTGAAAAGTGCTTTTTCCATTCCAACTTCTGCAAGCACGGAAACGACAAAAGGTTCAATTTCCAAAGCTGTTTTTTGCCTTTCTTCTGAAAGTTTTTTTGCAAGGGCAGAGTAGTTTTGTTTGGTTTCTTCATAAATTTTTACAGTAGTTTTAAACTGTTCCTCAAAACTAAACTCCTGACTAAACTCTTTTTCAAGCAAATCCAATTTTGATAAAAGTCCGTTCAGGTCTGTTTTATATTTTTTTTTAAGACTTTCCAAAAACTCAGACCTTTCCTGAACTTCCAAAAGTTTTTCACTGCTAAACTCAATGGAATCAGCAAAATTATTTAAAAATTGTGCCGTTTCAGAAATGGAAGTCAGAGCTGCTTCGATGTCTGACGAATACTTGTTCACCTCGTCTGCTAAGTTTCCAAGCTCATTCATTGTTTTAGCTTCTGTGCGAAGCTGCTCGTAGATTGAGTTTTCATTTTCGTAGAGTTTGGTGCTGATTGAAAAAGCCATTTTTTTTATTTCAACTGAATTTTGCAAAATTTCAAGTTCTTTTTCAAGTTCTGCGTCTTCACTAAGTTTTATTTTTGCTTCTGAAAGCTCCTTTTTCTGAAAAGCCAAAAGCTCTTTTTTTTGGATAAAATCTTTTTGGTTTGTTTTGATTGAGATGAGTTCCTGCCTTAAATCATTTATTTTCAAGAAATTAGATTTTACTTGCAAAACAAGTTCTTCAAGTTTGCCAAAGTTGTCAAGCGATTGAATGTGAGTTTCAGGGTTTAAAAGTGTTTGTTGTTCGTGTTGTCCGTGAAGGTCAACAAGATTTTTTGTAAGTTCTTTGAGTTCGGTTAGAGTTGCATTTTTTCCGTTAATTAAAATCTTGTTGTTACCTTTGAGATTAATTTCTCTTTTAATCAAAGTTTTTTGGTTTCCCTCTAAAAACTCTGCTTCAACAACGGCAAAATCCTTTCCTGTACGGATAGTTTCGGGCTTGACTCTTTCGCCTAAAATCAGAGCGATTGCTCCCATAATTATTGATTTTCCGGCTCCTGTTTCACCTGTGATGATGTTTAAGCCTTCTGTAAACTCAATTTTTTCTTCTTCCAAGAGTGCAAAATTTTGAATAAAAATAGATTTTAGCATTTTGTAACTTGACTTTTTGACACTGATTTTTTTTTGGAGACCAATTTAAAAGATTTTGTTTTTCGTAGCAAGTTAAGTTTTAATTTAATTGATTTTGGAAAAAATTTCTTACCTTTAAAAGGTAGTTTTAGTTTTGTAGTTGAACCAAAAATTTCAGGATAAAAATGAAAAAATTAATTTTGCTTTTCTTGTTTTCAATTAACTTCTCAGTTTTTGCAGAAGAAACAAAAATTTCAATACTTTTTACAAATGACGTTCATGGTGGAATTGACGCAAGCAATGCAAGTTTCATCAATCCAAATTTTCCACCACCACTTGGAGGAGGCGCAGCGTTTGCAACTTACGTAAACAAGGTTCGCAAAGACGCTGAAAAGAATAAAGATGGCGTTCTTTTAATTGATGCGGGAGATATTTTTCAGGGAACTCCAATCGGAACAAAAACTAAAGGAAGTGCCGTCATTGATTTTATGAACAAAATCCGGTTTGACCTTTCTGTTGCAGGAAACCATGATTTTGACGAAGGAAAGGACAACCTGAAAAACCTTTCTGAAAAATCAAACTTTCCAATCCTTGCCGCAAACGTGATTGACCGAACTACAAATGAAATTCCTGCTTACTTTAAACCTTACTTAATTAAGGAAATTCAGGGAATCAAAATCGGCGTGATTGGTTTGGCAACAACGGGAACAGAACACATGAGTTTTCCTGAAAATATTAAAAATCTTTCGTTTGTTCCTGAAATTGAAACTGCAAAAAAATACGTGCAAATTTTACGTGAGCAAGAAAAAGTTGATGTTGTGCTTTTAGTTGGACACATCGCAGTTCCGTACAACATTCAGGAAGGTTACGAAAAAATGCTTGCTGAACAAAAAAACGGGATTTCAAGAGGTTACAACGTGAATGCTTTGGAACTTGTCAGGCAAGCTTCCGGAATTGATGTTTTTTTTGGCGGACACATTCACAAAGGAGTTCGTGAACCTTGGACTGACCCTGTAAACCATACTTTGGTAATTCAAAATTATGGAAACGGAAGCGGAATTGGACACTTAAACATTTACGTTGATAAAAACACGGGAACAATTTCACACTACGATTTACCTTCTTACGATGGAGCTTTGATTACTTTGTTTCAGGAAGAAATTGCAAGAGACCCAAGTTTTGCTGAAGAAATTGATGAAAAAGTTCGCGAAGTTGAAACAGGACTTGATGAAATTATTGGTGAAACAAAGAAAAACCTGACCCGCGGCGACGGCGAATCTCCGATGGGAAATCTCGTGATGGACGCAATGCTTGAAGCAAGTGGTTCAGACATTGGATTTTCAAATTATGGCGGAATCAGAGCAGAAATTTCCGAAGGATTTATTACTCCAAGAAGTGTTTTTAAAGTTTTACCTTTTGAAAACAGGCTCGTGGTTTTTGAAGTTACAGGAAAATTTTTACTTGAACTCATTGAATCAAAGGTTACAGGTTCACGAAACGGAATGCTTGTCAGCGGAGCAAAAATTGTTTACAATCCAAAACTTCCTGACGGCGAAAAAGTTACAACTTTTGAAATCGGCGGAAAAACTGTTGAGCTTGAAAAAACTTACAAACTTGTTGTTACGGATTACCTTGCAGAAGGGAATTCAGGCTTCACAATCCTCACAACACTTGATGAAAAAGCTACAAACGACACCGGAACTTTGATGCGTGAGTGCGTGATGGATTACGTAAAAAAACACAGCCCTTTAAAAATTGGCAACGACGGAAGATGGGTTAAAAATGAAAATGCAAGCGTTTCTCCGGAGTTGCAACAAGCAAAAAATAAATTAAATTAACAAAGGAGGCTAAAAAATGGCTACTAAAACTTTGTGGGATGAAATAAAAACCAACCTTAAGGAAGGCTTTGATTTTACTGTCAGCAAAGCCGAAGAACTTACCAAGATGGGAACTTTAAAACTTGAAATTTTAGGAATTAAACGTAAAATTGAAAAAGTTTTCACTGAAATTGGCGGAATTTCTTACGATTACACGACCAAAAATTCTAAAGTTTCTTTGACTGAAACAGAGAGTTTTGTGAAATTAGTTGCAAAAGTTAACAAGCTAAAAAATGAACTCGAAGAAAAAGAAACAGAGTTTGCACAAATGAATGTTGAAGTAAAAACAAAAACTACTAAAAAAGCACAAGACATTGTTGACGTTGATTTTGTAGAAAACCCAAAATCTGCTCCAAAAAGAAAAGCCCCTGCTAAGAAAAAAACAACTGTAAGAAAAAAAGTTGAACCAGAAATTCCAAAAGAAAGTTAACAGTTTTTTGTAGTTTGCAAATTGTGAGAAGCAATCTTTTCAAAAAGGTTGCTTCTTGTTGTAAAACAAAAGGTGAGAATGAACGCAGAAATTCTACTCGTTGACGACGAAGAAAACATCAGAAAATTTTTGAGCCGCTCTTTTGAAAAAAAAGGCTACAAAATTTTTACTGCCTCAAGCGGTGAGGAAGCACTAAAAATAATTGAAAAACAAAAAATTGAAATCATAATACTTGATATTAATTTGCCGGGCATTTCAGGGATTGAAGTTCTTGAAAAATTGCGTTACCAAGACAAAAATTCTCCTTTTATTGTGATGATTACTGCTTACGGAGACGTAAAAACCGCCGTTAAAACAATGAAAATTGGTGCAAACGATTACATTACAAAACCATTTGAGTTTGCTGAAATTGAAGTCGTTGTGCAGAAGGCTTTTGATTTTATTTCGCTCACAAAAAAGGTTGAAGTCCTTGAAAAACAACTGCCTAAAAAAACAACTTTTGCAGAAATGGTTGCTCAAAGCCAAACGATGCTTGAAATTTTTGAAATAATTGAAAAAGTTGCAAAATCTCCAACTTCAACTATTTTAATTACGGGTGAAACAGGAACGGGAAAAGAACTTTGTGCAAGAGCAATTCACCAAAAATCAGACAGGAAAGACAATCCTTTTGTAGCAATTAATTGCACAACAATCCAGGAAAATTTGCTTGAAAGTGAACTTTTCGGACACGAAAAAGGCTCGTTTACAGACGCGAAAGACAGACGAAAAGGGCTTTTTGAAGTTGCTGGTGGCGGAACGATTTTGCTTGATGAAATTGGAGACATGGACGCAAAGCTGCAAGCTAAACTTTTGAGAGTTTTGCAGGAGAAAACGATTCGCAGGATTGGCGGGAACGTTGACATTCCGGTAAACCTGAGAGTCATTGCGACGACGCACCAAAATCTTGAAAAACTTGTCAGCGAAGGAACTTTCAGGCAAGATTTATTTTTCAGGCTGAACGTAATTCCAATAGAAATTCCTCCGCTTAGAAATCGCAGGGAAGACATAATTTTGCTTGCGGAGGCTTTTTTGAATGTTTTCAACAAGGAATTTGGAAAAAATATTCAAGGTTTTAGCACTGAAGCAAAACATATTTTGACAAATTACCTTTGGCTTGGAAACATTCGTGAACTTAAAAACACGATTGAACGGATTGTTTTAATTGAAAATTGCCAAACGATTGAAGTTGAAAATTTACCCAAAAGCATACTTTTGCAAGTGGGAAAAACAGAAACCAATCAAAAATTTTTGCTTGACATTGAACAAGAACAATTGACTTTTCAGGACGCAAAAAATAAAATAATTGATGAATTTGAAGTGAATTACATTCGGCAATTACTTGAAAAAACAAATGGAAACGTAACTCATTCATCAGAGATTGCGAAAACTGACCGAAGCAGTTTCCAAAGAATAATGCGGAAACACGGGATAAAATCGCGCAGTTTTAAGGAAGAAGAGTAATTTTT
>JADZEA010000058.1 GCA_020850775.1 bacterium | reverse complement strand
CTTTCTGGGCTTCCGCAAAAGACGTGATTTTGGAAATGCTTCGCAGATTAACCGTGAAAGGTGGAACAGGAAAAATTATTGAATACTTTGGTGAAGGTGCAAAAAAACTCAGTGCAACCCAAAAAGCTACAATCACAAACATGGGAGCAGAACTTGGAGCAACAACTTCTGTTTTTGTTTACGACGAATCAATGGATGCTTACTTGAGAAACATTGGACGTGAAAAAGATGCTGTTTGGGCAAAATCCGTTGCTGAAATTCTTGCTGCCGATGAAATTTGCCACACAAACCCTGAAAAAGTTTTTGATGAATTTATTGAAATTAACCTGAGTGAACTGGTTGGAACTTTTGCAGGACCTTTTACTCCCGATAAAATTACAAAAGTTAGTGATTTCAAAGAATTTGCTGAAAAAGAAGGCTTCCCAAAAGAAATTTCCGCCGTTTTAGTCGGTTCTTGTACAAATTCTTCTTACTCTGACCTTTTTGCCTGTGCACAAATTCTTGAGCAGGCAAAAGCTCACGGATTAAAACCAAAAGCAAGTTTTATGCTTTCTCCAGGCTCTACACAAGTTTTTGAAACAGTTAAAAGAGATGGAATCCTTGACACGATTTTGAATTCAGGAGCAATTTTACTAACAAATTCTTGTGGACCCTGCATTGGACAATGGGAAAGACCAACAATGAAAAAAGGAGAAAAAAACGTAATTTTTACGACTTTCAACAGAAATTTTGTTGGCAGAAACGACGGAAATCCGCAAACTTTAGCTTTTGTAACTTCGCCACAACTTGCAGCTGCAATGGCAATTTCCGGAAAAACAACTTTTAACCCTGAAACAGACACTTTAACCGGAAACGATGGAGTTCCTTTCAAACTTGAAGCACCAAAATCTCCGGCACTTCCTGCAAAAGGACTTGAACAAACAGAAGAAGGTTTTGTTGCTCCTGCTGAAGACGGAAGTAAACTTGAAGTTACAATTTCAACAACTTCTGAAAGACTTGAACTCCTGAAGCCTTTTGCAAAATGGGATGGAAAAGATTTTTTAAACTTGCCAATTTTGGTAAAGACAAAAGGCAAAACAACTACTGACCACATTTCTCCGGGTGGAAAATGGCTAAAGTATCGCGGACACCTGACAAACATCTCTGAAAATATGCTTGAAGGCGGTGTTAATGCTTTTACAGGTGAAATCGGACACGGAACAAACGTTCTTACCGGCGAAAAAAACGTAAAATTTCCTGACCTTGCACGAGCTTACAAAAGCGTTGGCGGAAGCGTTATTTTTGGAGACGAAAACTACGGCGAAGGTTCAAGCCGCGAACACGCAGCGATGAGTCCAAGATTTTTAGGAGTAAAAGTTGTTGCTGTTCGTTCTTTTGCAAGAATCCACGAGGCGAACTTAAAGAAACAAGGGATTCTGCCGTTAACTTTTGCCAACAGTTCCGATTACGAAAAAATCGGTGAGTTTGACAAAGTAAGTTTTGTTGGTTTGGCAAAAATAAAACCTGGCAAACAAGTAAAAGGAATTTTTACGGGAAAAGACGGAGCGATTTACGAACTTTTGTTTAACCACACAATCACAGACGAACAATTTGAGTGGTTTAAGTCCGGAAGTGCATTAAACTTTTCAAGCCAAAGTTAATTGTTTTGAAAACCTTCAAGTTTACAAACCTTGAAGGTTTTTTTAGGGTTTTAGCGAGCAATGGAAAAAATTTATGGACATTAGTACAAGGAATTTTGTTTTGTTGGTGAGTTTGGCAGCGAAACAAAAAGAAGCTGCAGAAAAAGAGTTTTAGTCAATGTTTACAATCTCAAATTTTATCAGTTTTAGCAGAATTCTACTCGTCTTTCCAATCCTTTATTTTTTATCTTTAGAAACGGACAACGGGAATAAAATTGCTTTAGCTTTTATTTTTCTTGCAGTTTTTACGGATTTTTTAGATGGTTTTTTAGCAAGAAAACTAAACCAGATTTCGGAGACCGGTAAAATAGTTGACCCTTTAGCGGATAAACTTTGTGCTGTTTCAATAATTGGTTACCTTGCTTTTTTCAGGGATTTTCCATTTTGGTTTTTTTGCATTGTTTCAGGAAGAGACGTTTTAATTTTACTTGCTTCATTTTTTGTGATTAGAAAGCAAAAGATGGCGATTTCCTCAAACTTACCCGGAAAACTTACAATTAATGCTTTGGCTCTTTCAGGCATTTTTTACATTTTAGAGCTAAGGGAAATTGCAAATATTTTTGTTTACGCTGGAACTTTTTTAGTTTTCGCAAGCCTTTTTAGTTACGGAAAAATATTTTTTAAAATTATGAAAACACCTTTTTTACCGACATTTTTACTAACTTTTTTGGTTGTTTCTTTAGCTTTCAGCCAAAACGAAACAATGAGCGAAGAGGAACTTCTTTCCAAAAGCAGAGCATTGGGACTTTTGCCTGAAAAAGAGCTTACAAGTAAAATTCACACAAACAAAGAGCTTGGATTTTCTTTTGAGCTTTTACCAAACTGGGAAACGACAACTTTACCAGTTTTTAATGCTGAAAACAATGAGCAGTCAAGTTACCAGGTTGAAAAATTTACAAAAAAAATTGAAGATTCCTCAGGTGGTCAGACAAGTTTTTTTGAGATTTTACAAATTAATGATTTGTATCCGCTTGAGAGTTTTAAAGAAAAATACTTGAAAGCCAACACAAAAATTAATGTTTTTTCAACAGCCGTAACTTCGGACATTCTTACTGAAATTAATGGAGTTAAGGCTTGCCAGATTGAGTACTTTGAAAATTCTGCAAACGAAAAACTGAAAAAAATCCTTTACATTTTTGATTTTCCACAGAAAAAAATAGTTGTTAATTTTTCTTGTTCTTCTGTTTCATCAACTTATTTTGTGAGTGAATTTGAAGAAATGATTAGCTCAATTCGGTTTTTTAGCCAGGAAAATTTTGAACCAAGCCAGGAAATTCTTGAACTTAATGAACTTTTCATTTCGCAAACTCACAAATTTTCATTAAAGTATCCTTCAGGTTGGAAGAAAAAGCAAGGCTTTGAAGACGCTCAAAAACTTGTGGAATTTTATGAAACTGAAGGCAGTTCAAGTAAAATTTTAGTTTTTTTGTTTGGTGAAAACGAGCCTGATTTTAAAAAAAATGTAAAAACGAGTTTTTCTGAAAGCGTTGGTTTTTCTAACGGTGTTAGCTTTAAAATATTAAAGTACGCGAAAGGGAACCTAACTTTTAAGGATTTTATTTTTTCTTACGGAGGAAAATTTTTCTCAATTCGCTGTCAAGCAGAAACAAAGGATTTCAGCGTTCTTGAACCAACCTTTAACGAAATTCCAACAAAAATCATTTGGTTTAATTCTCAAAAATAGGGAGAGAGAAATGTATAAAAATATTTTAATTATTTTGTCTTTATCGGTTGTTCTGTTTGCTTGCGGCGGTGAAGAAATACCTAAGGGAACAATTAGTGGAACAATTTCAACTCCGACAAAAGACAAAGAAGTCAGTTCTAAAAAAATCTACTTAATTCAATCCGGAGTTGACGACGCACTCGCACAAGTTCGCCAGGAGCTAAAAGACAAAAAATCTGAAGCATCGGAAAAAGGTTCAGAGTTCAAAACCAAACTTCTTGACGAAGATAAAAAACTTGAAAGTGAAAGAAAGGCAACTTACAACAGTTTTGACAAAGCAAAACAAGACCACGAAGCAAGAACGAAGTTTGACAAAGTACTGTTCAAAAAATTTGAAACGACAGTTGAGGAAGGTTATGATTTTAAGCAATTTGAAAGCTACCTTGAAACGTACTCACAAAGCGTCGGGCTTTCTGAACAAGCAAAAAAAGAAGCAAAACAATACTTTGTAGGTAAGTTAGGCGGATTTATTCAAAAGATGCAAAGCATTGATTCCAAAAGGAAAAAAATTGATGACCAACTAAAAGACGGTTCTTCAACAGGTGGAATAAATATTCAAAAAACACTTGACGAGTACAACTCAAAGTTACGAAACATTGTTCTTGCTCACGCTGTTGGGGAAACATCAATCGTCTCAAAAGAAGGACAAAAGTATGTTTTTGAGTTTGTCGCAAATCCAAAAAACCCACTTCCAAACGGAAAATATTACCTTTACGTTTCACACCTTGATTACTTGTGGTTTTTTGGTTTTGATTTTAAAGGCGAGAGCAAAGAAATTCATTTAAACGGTTCAAACTTAGCACAAAAGTTTTTGTTTGAAAGAGATTAATTTTTTAGTGAGAGTTTTATTTTTATCACTCACTTAATTTTTCAAAAAGCCTTCAAGATTTTTTTAAGAATCCTGAAGGCTTTTTTAGTTTTACTAAAAATTATCCGAGAGTTACTGCAAGGAAAAGGCTTCCACCTTCACGTTTGATGAAAAATGCGGTTGGTGAGTTTTTGTCAATTTCTTTGGTCGCTTTTTGAAAATCAGAGATTGAATTAATTTGTGTTTTTCCAATTTTTTGGATTAAATCACCTTCTCTGATTCCTGCACTAAAAGCCTTGCTTTTTGGGTCAATGTTCGTAACAACAACGCCTTTTTCATCTTTGTCAAGTCTGTAACGTTTTGCAAAGTCTTCGCTGAAAGGTTTAACTTCTATTCCCAAAAATTCATCTTTAGTTTGTGAGCCTTTTGTTTTTTGCCATTCTCTGACATCGTCAGGAAGTTCGCCAAGTTTTACGTTTAATGTTTTTTCTTTTCCGTCGCGAATGACTTTTAGTTTTACTGTTTCATCCGGGTTAATTGAAGCAATTTTATTTCTGAAAGTTGTTGTGTTTACGACTTCGTGTCCGTTTAGTTCAGTTACAACGTCTCCTGAAATTAAACCTGCTTTTTCCGAAGGTCCGCCACTTAACACGTCGCTGACAATTGCTCCTTTTTCACTTTTCAAATCCATCGCTTTTGCAAGTTCAGGAGTTATGTTTTGGATTGTAACTCCAAGCCAGCCACGAACGACTTTGCCTTTTGTGAGCAAATCTTCCATCACATCTTTTGCCTGATTAACTGGAATTGCAAAGCTAATTCCTGCAAAAGAACCGGTTCTTGATAAAATTGCCGTGTTAATTCCAATCAATTCGCCTTTCAGGTTTACTAAAGCTCCGCCAGAATTACCGGGATTTACTGCCGCATCGGTTTGGATTAAGTTATCGTACTGAGTAATTCCAACTTCTGAACGTCCGGTTCCACTGATAATTCCTTGTGTAACTGTTGAGCTCAGGTCTTCTGAAAATGGATTCCCAATCGCTAAAACCCACTCACCAACTCTGATTTTATCAGAATCACCAAGGATTAGAGCAGGTAAATCGTTTCCTGCGTTAATTTTTATTACTGCAACATCTGTTTTTGGGTCAGTTCCAATAACTTCAGCTTTCAAAGTTCTTCCGTCACTAAGTTTAACTTTTAAATCGTCTGAATTTTCAACAACGTGATTGTTTGTCAGAATTGTTCCATCGCTTTTGACAATAATTCCTGAACCAAGTCCGCGGCTTTTTCTTTCTTGTTCTGGAGCTTGGTTTGGATTGCCCCAAAAAAATGGATTTCCAAAGTTCATTGAAGGAATTTTTTCAGTTTTTTCGCTAAAAATTGTAACAATTGATGGAGTTACGGCTTCAGAAATTATTGCAAAGCCTTCGCTGAAATCTTGAAGCCTTTGCACAGCAGGATTTTGTGAAAGATTAGTTTGACTGTTTTTTGTTTGTGAAATCAGAACATTTGGTTGTGAAAGATAATTGATTGAAACAGCTCCGAGAACTAAACCAACCATTAAAGATTTAGTCCAAAAGCCAAAGTTTTTTTTAATTTCCATTTTTACTCCTTAATTTTTTGTGTGGATACTTACGAAAAGGTCTGATTTTTAGTTTCATCAGAAAAGTTTAAAAATTTAAGAGTTTTCCATTTTGTAAAAGCCAGATTCGTGATTCTTTGTAGTTTGGAATTTCTTTTCCAACGAGTTCCCAAAATTTTTTTGAGTGGTTCATCTCTTTTAAATGGCAAAGTTCGTGAACAATCACGTAATCAATTATTTTTTCAGGTGCAAAAAGCAAACGCCAGTTTAAATTTATGTTTCCAAGAACTGAACAACTTCCCCAGCGGCTTTTTTGGTTTTTAATGAAAATTTTGTTTACCTGTAAATTCATTTTTTGACTGTAAAAACTGACTTTTAAAGTAAAAATTTCCTTAGCTTTTTTGATGTAGAAATTTGTCAGAAGTTCTTTCAGGTTCTCATTTTTTCCATAAACTTTTAGTAGGTTTTCCTCAAAAATTACACGCTCACGAAATTCTGTTTCTAAAAATTCAACCTTGATTTTTTCGCCAAAAAGCGAAACTTCCCGAAAGTTTGTTTCTACTTTTTGTGGAGTTTGCGAGAGAAACTTCAGGTAAAAATTTTTAATTTGTTCTTTGTGAAAAATAAAAAAATTAGTTGCGTCTTTTTGTGAAAAACGTTTTGGAGTTTTTAGTAAAAATTCTGTTTGGCTAAGAATTTCTAAAGCAACTTTTCGCCTTTGAGAGTGTTTTTTTAATTCAACCTGAATTTCTTTGTTGCAAACCTGAACTTTCATAAAAACCTGAAAAAGTAAAATAAAAGGCAAAAAGCACTTTGCTACGACAATATTTTTGCACCTTAATTTAAAACAAAAGGTCCGGATTTTCCGAACCTTTTGTTCTTAAAATTTTATGAAACTTTGATTTCAATTTCTTTTGGTTTTGTCTCTTCTGCCTTTGGAACCGTGATTTTTAACTGACCGTTTTTAAATTCAGCCTGAATTTCATCAGATTTAACATCTTTTGGCAAGCTAAAAGACCTGTAAAATTTTCCGTAAGTTCTTTCTACTCTGTGAAAATTTTTGTCTTTAGTTTCGTGTTCAAACTTACGTTCTCCACTAACACTCAAGTTTCCGTTTGAGAAGTTAATTTTTACGTCTTTTGCTTCAAGTCCCGGTAAATCAGTTTGTAAAACGTAATTATTTTTTTCCTCAACAATGTCTGTCAGAGGAGACCAAACAGCATTTTCAAAATTTTCTTCTGGTTTAGTAAAAATTCCAAAAGAATCAAAAATCCTTTTTAAATCTTTTTCAAAACTGATTAAGTTTTGTTCTGGATTCCAACGTACGATTGACATTTTTATCACTCCTTTTTAGAAAATTTAACTTTCTGAACTGAGGTTTTAAACTCGGTTCAACACTTACGATTTTAAGTAAAACAATCTCCGTACCAATACTAAAATGCCGTTTAAAGTAGTTTAAACCACGTTTTTTTTGAATCAGGTTTGTAAAAATTGCAGAGGTTTAACCGGTTTGTCAGAGTGTTTACTTTACTTTTGTCATTTTTCTGACTTTTTTGCTTAAAATTTGGCAAGCCTTAAAAACTTAGCTATTTTTTTTAATTACCAAGGCATTCGTAAGAAGCAATGATTGTTTGCCCGTCAGAAATTGTGTAAATGTTTGAAAAACAGTAATCATCGTTTTGCGGATTTGGATTGTCTGTCCTGAAAACGTCAATTGAATTTTTTGTGTAGCTTGCCAAAACCTGTGGCTGAAAAACTCCGTCGTTTACGCTTGTGTTAAATTGTGTAGAAATTGTTGCAAGAAGTGGAGTTGTCTCGCTCAAAATTTTATCAGAAGTTGCGTCAAGCCTTCCGTGGTGAGCAACTTTCAGAACGTCAGCTTCAGGAAAAGTAATTTTTTCCTGTGCGTCAATTTCAAAATCGCCTGTGAAAACGTACTCGGCTTTTCCGTAACGGGCAAACAAAACAACCGAATCATTGTTGACTTGTGAGCTGCTGTTTCCAACCGTTTTTCCAAGCCCTGAACTCAAAACTTTAGCAAAAAAATCGCCGTTTTCCCACTTCAGGTAGCTTTCAGTTTCGCTTGTTTTGTTTGGCACTGCTGGATTGCTAACTGTTCCGTAGCTTTCCAGAACGTCTTTCACGTCGTTAATTGCACTAAGTTCAAAAGGGTCGTTCGGGTAGTAAAAATTGGTAATTGGAAATTCTGAATTGAACATTTCATTAAAAAAGCCATAGTAATGGTCTGCGTGGTCGTGAGTAACAAAAGCATAGTCAATTTGTGTAACCTGAAAATTACTAAAGACTTGTCGTATGTTTGCCGTTGATTGAACAGTGTTTGGTCCTGCATCAATCAAAATATTTTTTCCTGAAGGAGTTTGGATAAAAAGTGCGTCTCCCCAAGTTATTCCGCTTCCGTCTCTTGAAACGTCAATTGTTACAAAAGAAAAATATTTTTCAGCTGGAAGTGTTTCACTTGTTACAAAAGAATCAAGTTTTGTGTAGGAAACATTTTGTGTTAGTGAAGTCCCTCTGATTCGGTAAAAATATTTTGTGTTTGGTTCAAGCCCCAAAAAACGAACCTTGCCTGTTTTTCCAAAATTGGAAATCCTCGCGTCGTAACCAAAATGCGTAAAGGAAATTTTGTTTTTTCCAAACTCAACAACTGCTTTTGTGCTTTCCCTGAAGTTCCAGGAAACTTCGTTTGTTGTTGTGTTAAAAGAGTAAGTTGCAGGAACTGGAGGTAATTCTTCTTCACCTTGGGAAGCACAGGAAACAAAAAACAATGAAACTAAAAGCCAAAAATATTTTTTCATCAAACTAACCTTCTAAAAAAATGTGGAAAACCAAGTTAAACTAATTTTTTGATTTTTACAAAGTAGTTTTAACCTTAACTTTAGATTGAAAATTTTTAGTGAAGCAAAACGGCTTCTTTTAGTTTCTAACTTTGGAGATAAAAAATGCGAAAAAAAATCATTGCCGGCAATTGGAAAATGCACAAAAACAACAGTGAAGCGATGCAGTTTGTAAAACTTTTAAAAGTAAAATTAGTCGGTTACAAAAAAACTGAAATTGTTGTTTGTCCCGTTTTTACAGCACTTTCTTCTGTAAAAAGTGTTTTGGAAGATTCACAAAACATTAAACTTGGTGCTCAAAACGTCCACTTTGAAGAAAAAGGTGCTTTTACAGGAGAAGTTTCTGCTGAAATGCTTTTGAGTTGTGGTTGTGATTTTGTAATTATCGGGCATTCTGAAAGGAGACAATATTTTTGTGAAACAGACCAAACAGTAAACAAAAAAGTGAAAAAAGCACTTTCTTGCGGTCTGAAACCAATTGTTTGCATCGGCGAACTTTTGGCGGAAAGGGAAGCGAACCAAACGATGAACGTAATTGAAAGGCAAACAAAAGCACTTTTTGAAGGACTTTCAGAGCAGGAAGCAACAAAACTTGTGATTGCTTACGAGCCTGTTTGGGCGATTGGAACAGGAAAAGTTGCGACACCGGAGCAGGCTCAGGAAGTTCATGCTTTTATTCGTAAATTGATTTCTGAACTTTACAGTGAGAAAATTGCTGAAATAATTCGCATTCAGTACGGTGGAAGTATGAAAGGTTCAAACGCAAAAGAACTTCTCAGCCAAAAAGATATTGATGGTGGCTTGATTGGCGGAGCTTGTTTAGAAGCAGACGCTTTTAAAGAAATTATTGAAATTGCAGAAAGTCTTGGCTAAAGACAAAAAAACCTTCAAAGTTTTAAGGCATTGAAGGTTTTCAAAAAGGTTAGATAAATTATTTTACCAAAATAGCTTTTTTAATTGAGGTAAAGTTGTTAGCTTCCATTTTGTAGAAGTAAACACCAGAAGTTACAAGGTTTCCGTTGTTGTCTTTTCCATCCCAAACAAAACTACCTTCGCTTGGTTCTGTGTGTAAAGCAGAAAAACTTCTGATTTCTTGTCCCAAAATATTGAAAATTGAGACTGAAATTTCTCCTGCTTTTTTAATGCTGTAAGGAATTGTAGTTGTTGGGTTGAAAGGATTCGGGAAATTTTGTTTTAGTTCGTAATCTGAGTTATTGTTAGCTTGAACGTCAGGAATTCCAGTTTTTACACTGATTGTTCTGTCTTTGTACTCGTGAATTGTTCCATCAAAATCTTCACTGTTTAAACGGTAGTAGTAAGTGCTTTCCTGAGTTAGTTCATCTTTGTCAACAAAAGTGTAAGAAGTTTCAGAAGCTTTTGTTCCTTGTCCGTCTAAAACTTTGTGAGTTTGGTAAGAAGCAATTTTTTTGTAGTTTCCATCAAGGCTTTCAGCACGGTAAATTACAAAACCTTTGTTATCAACTTCTGACTCGGTTTTCCAGTTTAAAGTTACTTGTCCATTTTTGTAAGAACCACTGAAACTACCAAGAGTTACTGGTAAAGGTACGTCTTCAATAAGTTGACCACGAATTTCTCCAGTTGGGAAAGCATCCGAGTGAATATTTAGGTATCAAAGTCCAGCAAGAAGCTGACCTTCTTGAGTTTCTGTCAGTGAACTTGGAGAGCCGGTGCTGTAAGAACCGGCGGAATTCCCTCCCGGATCACCAAGACCAATTTGAGCTCCGGCAGTAAATCCGGCAGCAGCGGGTCCGTGGAAATGAGAGTTTGTAGCAACATTCGGGTCTTCTAAATCATAAGAAAAAATCCACGTTAGTTGGTTTGTAACGTCATCGTAAGACGCAATCAAAAGGCCACTACCAGTCGAGCCATTTGGAGGAACTTCATTAGCTCCAGACAAGAGAACGAAGTAGGTGTGTGTTGCACCAAAACTTACTCCTGAAGCCACCAAAACTGATAGTACAGAAGTCATCAAAGCGGTTACCTTTTTCATAGGTTTCCTTTCTTTTGTTTGTTAAATGTAAAATTGTTTAAAACCGAATGCTTACAAGATAAATAAACTGATTTTAAAAATCAATATTAATATTAATAATCTTTATTATTTATTTTTAAGCATAAAAATTAGCCTGAACACAAAGCTAAATTCCGTGTGAAAAGTGTTGTTTATTCCAAGAAATTTTTTATTTTCAAAAAATGCTGAAAGAGTTTTTTAAAAGATTTAAGATTACCAAAAAAAGAATTTTGATTGATTTAACAATAATTCTTCTTTTTCTGATTACAGGTTTTTTCTCATTTTCGTTTGTTAAAAGAGTAGAAAACCCGCCGATAGAAGTGAAAAATGAAAGTAAAAAACCAATTGAAGTTCAGGTTTTAAATGGTTGTGGCAAGGTTGGAGTTGCTACTGAAACTTGTAACTACTTGCGTTACCTTGGTTACGATGTTGTTAATGACGGAAACGCTTCTGATTATGATTTTACGGAAACCATTGTCGTTGATAGAAAAGGAAACATTAAAAATGCTGAAAAAATTGCGTACGCACTCGGAGTTCCCTACCAAAACGTCTTTCAACAAATTAATGACTTTGCTTTTCTTGATGTTACAATCATTCTTGGCAAAGATTACCATACTTTAAAACCTTTCAAAAAATAACTTGCTTTTAGTTGCATTGTTTTTTGATTAAATTTTAGCTAAAGTTTAAAAACAGGAGAAACTTTGGAAGACGTTGATATTTTTGAAATGGCAAAATTAGTCGCAAAATTTTCGCTTGATAAAAAAGCTGAAGAAGTGAAAATTTTGGATTTACGACCGTTGACAACTGTAACAGATTTTTTTGTAGTTTGTTCTGCCGATTCTGAACCACAAGTTAAGGCAATCGCAGACAACATCGAAAGAAAGATGCTTGATGAGGGATTTAAAGTTTATCACACCGAAGGCTACTCAAACTTAAATTGGGTTTTATTGGATTACTT
>JADZEA010000057.1 GCA_020850775.1 bacterium | reverse complement strand
GTTTTGAAGAGAGTTGCTCCATCCTGAACACCACTCAAACCTGTCAAAACATAGTCATTTAAAGTTCCGGTATCTTTATACTTATGCATGACATTAACTATAAAATTTGCAGGCAGGTTAGTTTCTGAATCAGCTCCGCTGAGCCAGTTTCCGTTAGTTTGGTTTACACCACCAACGTATTTTCGCACCTCGTCAGCAGTTGTTCCGATAAATAAAATTTCTCTGTTTGAGTTTGCAGGTTCAAACGTTCCGGAAACCAAAGTATTAACTTTTGTTTTGTCGTTCAGGTCGACGGCGATGTTTTTGCTTGTCCAGGAAGCAGCAGTTTTTTGTTTTTCAAACAAAGGTTCTTCGTTAGAATTTATGCCACTGTTTATCACGTAGAGTTTAGTGTCAGAAATTCCGATGTCTTTTATACTTTTAGCTTCATTGAGGTATCCGCTAAAAACTTTAAGACGGTTGTCCTGCCCGAAAACGCAGTCTGAAACGAGCAAAACAAATAAAATCAGGCTTGTAGTTTTCATTTTTAATACTCCTTTTTTTTAGTTAAATTATTTTAATAAAATCATTAATTGTCAAGACTGTCAAAGAAGGTTGCTCAGCAATACATTGATTTATTGCCTGATAAAGTGCGTCTTAATTTTTCAATGAATTATAAAAAGAACCAAAATCAACTTGATTCCGGTTCTTAATTTTAATTTATTGACTCTTTAAAATGAGTCAATATTTTCAATTACTTAACTATTCCTGTGGTCATCTGACACTACTTCAAAAGCAGCATTTTTTTCGTGTCAACGAATTTTCCGGAGTTAATTCTGTAAAAATAAATTCCCGAACTTACTTTGTGTCCATTTTGGTCGGTTCCGTCCCAAACAATTTTGTGGTAGTTTGCTTCAAGGTTTTTAGCGAGCAGTTCTTTCACAAGCTGTCCGTTTGTGTTGTAAACTGCAAGTTTTGTGAATGCTCCTTGTGTAAGGTCAAACTCGATTGTTGTAGTTGGATTAAATGGATTTGGGTAGTTTTGGTGCAAACTGAATTGTTGTGGCATCGCTGGTTTTTCATCGGAAACTGAATTCATAAGGGTTCCTGACAGCGGAACGATGTGAGGAACCGGAGCGTTGTAAATTATTTCAATTTCAGTAGTTACAGAAGGGAAAACGTGAAGGTAGTAAATCATCACAGAGTCTTCCTGCATCGGTTCAATCACAAAATCAGTTTTTGAAGCACTGACAATAGAATTGTAAGGGAACTTAGCCCTCACATCCGTGATTGAAGCCCAACACTGAGAATTGTTCGTGATTTTTAACCAGCTTGAATCAATTTGATTTGGTGTTCCACCCAAAAATTCAAATATTGAAGGGTTTGTAATTAATGTCGGAATGCAAAGCCCTTCAATGATGTCGTTTTTCGTGTTAATGTAAACCTCAGCATTGTAAACAACCTGGTGGATGCCGCTTTGCCAATCAATTACAAGGCTGTCAATCCACTGAGCTGTACCAATTCCAAATTCTGCCCACAAACTTTCCATTGAACGTCCGACACCACCAATGATTTGTCTGTGCTGAATCATCCCGTTTGCGTAAAGTTTAAGGCTTGCACCAATTCCTGAAACGTTGCTCGCAGTTCCAATCAGGTTAAAAGTGATTTGGTTGTACACGTTACAAATTTCATTTTTCAAAATTCTGTTTGGACCAGATTGAGTTCCAACACAAACGTCAAGCAAACCGTCGTTATCGTAATCCGCCCAACTAACACCACTAACCTGATTAATGTAGCTTGGAATACTCAAAAGAGCTGCAACATCAGTAAAAGTCCCGTTTTGGTTGTTGTGGTAAAGGTGCGAATTAAAATTCGTGTTTCCAACAAACAAGTCTAAAAATCCGTCGTTGTCGTAGTCTGCCCAACCGGATTCCCAGGTTTGAGTTGGAACAGGTCCGGCAACTCCTGCCGTTAAAGCTACGTTTGTAAAGTGGTGGTTTCCGCCAGTGTTTGTGTGTTGGTAAAGCACGTTGAAAATCTGGTCGTTAAAAATATTCGTTGCAGAGATAAAAATGTCAATCAAACCGTCGTTGTTGTAGTCTCCAAAACACGAACCCCAGGTGTTGTTGTGTCCTGCTCCGATTGTGTCAGTTGCAGGAGTTGGTCCGGTTACGAGTGTAAAAGGAAGGCTTGAGCCGTTAGCACCAAGCCCGTTGTTGCGAAACATTCTGTTAAACTGTCCGCTGTGGTTATCGTGTCCCGCATAAATGTCTGTCCAGCCGTCATGATTGTAATCCGCACAAGTTACGGTGTGAGTGTGCCTTTGCCAAGGTTCTCTTGGGTCGTTCTGAGGATAAGCTACGTCGAGCGGAACCCCAAAATCGGTAAAGGTAAGAGTAGTGCTTGGAGGAATAATTCCGCTGCTGTGAAAAAGCAAATCGGCAGAAGAGCCATCTCTTGCTACGTAAAAATCAAGGTAAGTGTCTTTATCGTAATCAAGGGCAGAAACTCCTTGTGTGCTTCCGGTAAATCCGGAGACTGGAATCGTAGTGTAACTTGGGTTTGTAAGGTTTCCGTTGTGGAGAAAAACATTTTGTCCCATTAAAATATCGAGGTCTCCGTCGTTATCAAAATCAACTAAGATTGTAGCTCTTTTGGTTCCGCCTGTTCCACCAAGCCCGATTCCTGAAGCATTGTTAGCTAAAAAAGTTCCGTCGCCATTGTTCCTGTAAAAACAGTTGGTTGAGCCTTTGATAAAAAATAAATCCAAGTCATCATCCTGGTCGTAATCGCCCCAGCCAATTCCGTAACCGATTCCGGA
The DNA here is from genome assembly GCA_020850775.1 of bacterium. Lineage (GTDB taxonomy): Bacteria > CLD3 > CLD3 > CLD3 > CLD3 > JADZEA01. The sequence goes on along the minus strand of JADZEA010000057.1, from coordinate 11,593 downwards.
AGAAGGCTGGTCAACACCTCCAACGTCTAAAGTTCTGTCAATAAATCTGTCTTGCCCTTTGAGGGTAACAATTTTTGTAAGAATATTGTTAGTTGGGTTTACATCAACAGCAGCGATTGCTTCAAAAGACATTGTCATGTTGTCAAGGCAGTTTCCGTGAGGTATCCACTGTGCAAAAGTCAAAGTATCTGTGTCAAGGTAAGCGAGAGGAGTGCTTACTGCTTTAAAATCTGCCCAAATGATAATTCCTGCCGAATCGAGGCTTGCGTAAACGAGGTAAATTGAAGGAGTTACACCAAGATTTGTGAAAACAGCTTTTGGAAAAACAGGAATACTTGCTATCACAGAATCAGGTGGAGCAAGAATTGAAACTCCGGCGATGTCTGGTTGTCCACTTTCAACAATTGTAATGATTTGGTTGGTTGGAACGTTAAGTTGGTTTTGGATAATTCCGCTTGGCCAAAGGATTTGAATTGTATCGATTGAAGTGATTCCCTGCCCGAAACCAATTTCAATTCTGTAGCTTGATTGTGAACCGGGACTTCCGTTTCCAACTACTTCACGGTACCAGGATTGACCTTGTGCTTTGAAAGTAACTCTTGAGCCAATTCCTTTTCTGTTGCTTCCAATTCCTTGTAAATTAACTCCGAGCCATTTTTCGGTTCCGCAAAAAATAATATTTACTTGATTGTTAGTATTTTTAGAAGGCGCCTGATTTGCAATGCAAAGGTTTCTAATTAATAAATTTTGCCCGTTTGAAACAGGAACAAAGTAATCAACATCACCATCATTATCAAAATCAGCGTGGCAAATTCCATTTTCACCGCCAGGAGACGAGTAACCTTGTCCACCGAGTAAATCGGCAAATTTATTTGAAAAAGTGGTTCCATTGCTTGTAAGCATCATTCTTGGGTTTGCAGTGTTGTTTAAAACAAAAATATCGTTGTAGCCATTTAAGTCAATGTCTGAAATTGAAACTCCATTTGTAAAAAATGCTGAACCAGTTCCTGTGGAAACGGTTTGGTCAGTCATTACTCCGGAAATATTTCTCAGGAAAACGTTGTCGCCATTGTTTCCGATGTAAGCGTCAATGTCTCCGTCGTTGTCAATGTCTCCAAAATCTGCTGCGTAACCATTAAGTAAATTTCCAAGTGCGTAAGTTCCGTTTGCTTGTTGAAAATGGATTGATCCGGAAACAAGGTTTGAGTTATTAAGGTAAATTTCATTGTCGTTATCAATTATTGAAGCACCTTTAACAAGGTAAATATCAAGCAAACCGTCTTTATTAATGTCTGTCAGAGCGATATTTTGGACACCTTTAACTCCTGTAATTCCGGCAGCAGCAGAAACATTTGAAAAACTTGTTCCATTATTATTCCTCAAAATTGTAACTGTTCCTTCAAAAACACCAATCACAAGGTCAACTTCACCGTCATTGTTAAAATCACCCCAGGCAGCGCTTCTTGCATTTTGAACTTTAGCTACCGCAGAATCAGCAACGTTAATAAAAGTTCCGTTACCAAAACTTTTGTAGAGTTTGTGTCCCTGATTTTCGGTAGCAAGAAAGACGTCGTCAAAGCCGTCGTTGTTGTAATCCGCACAAGCAACTGCAACAGAATTTCCGCTAAAATCAGCAAAACTTGTTGCTGAAATATTTGTGAAAGTTACCATTCCTGTGATAGGAGCAGGATTTGCGTCGTTAATGTAAACTTCGTTCGGGCTTCCGTAGTTTGCGACGTAAAGGTCAAGCCAACCGTCATTGTCAAAATCTCCCCAACCTGCTGCTTTTGTGTTTAACGCTGTTTGGTCTAACAAAGCGGGACCGGTTACGATTGCAAATTCCCGTTTTTTATCAAACTGTGCAAAAACAGTTTGGCAAAAAAACAAAAACACTAAAACTAATACTTTGTTTTTCATAAAATTACTCCGTTTTTTAAATGAGTTTTGTTAGTCTAAAAATATTTCATAAAATTTTTATTTTTGAGTTTTATCACAAAAAACTTAATTTGATACTTCAGTAAAATTTAACTTTAAATTCACCAGATTAATTTCTTGAAAACCTAAAGTAGCCTAACTAAAAAAATAACAATAAAATAAGATTAAGGAAATAGAAAATTGAAAAATAAACTAACCTTTTGCCTTTTGCTTCTGACTTCTTTAAACTTTAGCTGTTCTGACACAAACAAAAAAAATCAATTAATTATTTGCCTTTGGACTAATCCTACAACTTTTGATCCAAGATTGGCAACAGACGCCGCATCGCAAAGAATTATTGAAAATTTGTTCAATTCTCTTGTTAAAAAAGACCAAAACTCTAATCTTGTGCCAGATTTGGCGCTTAGTTGGGAAACTCCTGATACAAACACTTACAGTTTTAATCTGAGAAAAGATGTGTTTTTTCACAATGGGGGAAAATTTTCATCTTACGATGTTAAATTTACTTTTGAAAGTATGCTTGACTCAACTTTCAATTCTCCTTTTCGTGCAGGTTACCAAAACATTAAGGAAATTCAAACCCCTGATTCTTTTACAGTTGTGTTCAAGCTAAATAAATCTTACGCTCCATTTTTACGAGACTTAACAAGAGGAATTGTTCCTTCCGGTGCAGAGCAAGACTTTGGAAACAATCCAATCGGAACAGGTCCTTTTAAGTTTGAAGACTGGCAACAAGACTCACAAATCAACTTAATTGCTAATGAAAATTATTTTTCAGGCAAGCCAAAATCCGAAAATATTCAAGTGCGGATAATCAAGGAAGAATCAACGAGGGTTTTGTCAATTGAAACAGGTCAAATTGACGTTTTGCTCAATAATTTCCCGGAACAGTATTTTGACTCTTTTAAAAAAAACACGGAACTGAAACTTACGGAAAAAGCAGGAATTAATTACACTTACATTGCTCTCAATTTTCAAAATGAGTTTTTAAAAAATAAAAAAGTGCGTCAGGCAATTGCTTACGCGATTAACCGTCCACAAATGCTTAAAAGCCTAAAAAATGGACACGCAAAAATTACCAATTCATTTGTTCCCGAAAAAAATTTCTACTTTGAACCAAATATTTTCAAGTATGATTTTAACCTTGAAACAGCTAAAACATTGCTTGACGAAGCAGGTTTTGATACAAAAGAAAATGGCTTCAGGTTTTCACTAAATTACAAAGCTACTTCGTCGGAAGAAAGCCGCCAAAAAGCTGAAATCCTGAAAAGTTATCTTGCAAAAATCGGAATTGATTTAAAAATTGAATCTTTTGAGTGGGCAACTTTTTTCACAAACGTTAAAAAGGGAAATTTTGACTTGTGTTCGCTGACCTGGGTTGGAGTTGCAGACGAACCGGACATTCATTACCTTGTTTTTCACACTGATAGTTTCCCGCCAAACGGAGCAAACCGTGGCTATTTTTCAAACACAAAACTTGATACCTTGCTTGAACTTGGCAGAAAAACTCTTGACGAAAACAAACGCAAACAAGTTTACAGCGAAGTTCAAAAAATCGTCAGCGAAGAATTGCCTTACATTTCTTTGTGGTTTGATAACAACATTCTTGTAACTAACAAAAAAGTCTCAGGTTTTGAAATTTACGACGGCGGAGAATGGCTTTCACTTGGTTTAACTGCGAAGAAAACGGAGTAATTTTTACTCTTTTTTAGCAGCTTATTTTTGATTAAGTTTGGAAGTTTTTAAAAATGGAGTTTAGGTTTTAATGGATTACAGAAATCCCGAAGCGCTTTGGCTGTTTGTAATTTTACCAATTTTAATTGTTTACTACTTTTGGCGTCTGAGAAAAACAACAGGTTCAATTCGCTACTCAAACATCGCTCTTTTTAAAATTATTGGCATTCCTAAAAGAACTCACCTGAGACATATTTTGTTTTTAATCCGGCTTGTCGCAATTTCATTTTTAATTTTGGCGCTTGCAAGACCAAGAATTTCCAGCCAGGAACGAAAAGTCTCAACCGAAGGTGTGGACATTATGGTTACTTTGGACATTTCTGAAAGTATGAAAATTGAGGATTTTCCACCAAACCGTCTTGTTGCTGCAAAATCAGTCGTGAAAAATTTTATTCTTGGAAGAAAAAGCGACCGGATTGGCTTAATCGTTTTTGGGAGTAAAAGTTTTACTCAGTGTCCTCTAACGCTTGATTACGGGATTTTGCTTGGGTTTCTTGATGACGTGGAAATTGGATTAATTGAAGGTGGAACAGCAATCGGACTAGCCATAGCAAACGGAGCGAACAGACTTCGTGAAAGCGAGGCAAAAAGCAAAGTTATCGTCCTTGTAACTGACGGAGAAAACACCGCAGGAGAAATTGCTCCGATTACAGCGGCAGAAATCGCACAAACTTTAGGCATAAAAATTTACACGATTGGTGTTGGAACAGACAATCCTTTCATTACTCAAAACACAATTTTCGGTAAAAAACGGGTTCCTGTCTCCAGTAAAATTGACGAAGAAGTTCTCCAAAAAATAGCAGAAATGACAAAAGGGAAATTTTTTCGTGCAACGGATAAATCAACTTTTGAAGAAATTTTCAGGGAAATTGGCGAACTTGAAAAAACAGTCATCGAAGTTACAGAATTCACAAGGTACGAGGAACATTTTGAAGAACTGCTAACCTGGGGTTTGCTGCTGATTTTGCTTGAATTCTTGCTAAGTAATTTAATTTTCAGAAAGATACCTTAGAAAAATAAATCAAAGTTTTTAATTTAAATTTTTGTTGAAAAGGTTTAACTTTATCAAAGTTAGATTAGAGGTAATTTTATGTACAGGCTAAGAAATTTTATAGTTATCGGTAAAGTTCCGCATAAACTAAGAAAACTTGAAACTCTTGCTTACAATCTTTGGTGGGTTTGGAACTCTGAAGGGCAAGAACTTTTTAATAAAATTGACCCTGAATCCTGGGAATTTTCTCACCTTAATCCCATTGTTTTTTTAAAAATTGTCTCTCCGGAAGCTCTTAACAAGGCTGCGCAAAATCAGGAAATACTTGATTTTTACGAAGAGGTGATTAGTAATTTTGAAACTTATTTAGACGAAAAAAATACCTGGTTCAAAAGCCTGAATTCTAATTTTCATCCTTCAAGACCAATTGCCTATTTTTGTGCTGAATTTGGTTTGACGGAAGTTTTGCCAATTTATTCGGGAGGGCTTGGAATTCTTGCAGGTGACCACGTAAAAACAGCAAGTGATTTGGGTTTACCGTTTATTGGAATTGGTTTGCTTTACAGAGAAGGTTATTTCAGGCAAGAAATTAATTCACTTGGTGAACAAATTGCTAAGTATCCCGAACTTGATTTTTCAAATTTACCTTTACACCTTTGCTTAGATAAGGAAGGTAAGGAACTTCAGGTTCAGGTTAAAATTGCAGACAGAAACGTAATTGCACGAATTTGGAAAGTTGAAGTCGGGAGAGTTCAGATTTATCTTTTGGATACAGACATTCAGTTAAACTCGGATTTTGACAGGGCAATCACAAGAAAACTTTATGGCGGTGACCAAAACACAAGAATTTCACAAGAGATTTTACTTGGAATTGGCGGAGTCAGAGCTTTAAACGCACTTGGAATTAACCCTTCTGTCTGGCACATGAACGAAGGGCATTCAGCATTTTTGGGGCTTGAAAGAATCAGACAATTTATTCATTCAAGGCACTTGACTTTTGAACAAGCACTTGAAGCAGTTGCTTCCAGCACACTTTTTACGACTCACACTCCGGTTCCGGCAGGAAACGATGCTTTTTCGTTTAGCCTGATGGAAAACTATTTTTCAGATTTTGTTTCAGCACTAAGAATTTCGCAGGAAGATTTTTTTAATCTTGGCAGAAACAACGACAGTGATAATTTTAACCTTACAATCCTTTCGCTAAGGCTTTCACGTCAACACAACGGAGTTAGCAGGCTTCACGGAAAAGTCTCCCAAAATCTTTGGAAAAATTTGTGGAAAGACATTCCTTTAGATGAAAATCCAATTCAGTACATTACAAACGGAGTTCACACAAAAACCTGGCTTGCAGAAGAAATGGCAGAGCTTTACTCAATTTTTTTGGGAAAAGACTGGGAAAAAAATATCTCCGATACTGAAATGTGGAAAAGAATTTATGATGTTTACGACGCAGAACTTTGGGAAGTAAAACAAAACTTAAAAGTAAAAATGATTAATTTTATCAAAAGAAGCCTGAAACACCAATACGAATGGGAAGGAGTCAGAGGAACAAAAGTTGTTGAAAGTCCCGAACTTGTTTTGGACCCAAATGTTTTGACAATTGGTTTTGCGAGAAGGTTTGCAACTTACAAAAGAGCTTCTTTGATTTTTAGAGACATTGACCGTTTGAGAAAAATTGTAAACAACAAAGAAATGCCTGTACAATTGATTTTTGCAGGAAAAGCTCATCCGGCTGATAAACCGGGACAGGAAATTGTCAAAGAAATTTACCGTCTTTCAAGAACTCAGGAATTTGAAGGGAAAATTATAATTCTTGAAAATTACAACATGAAAATTGCCCGTTACCTTGTTTCAGGAGTTGATGTTTGGCTGAACAATCCGCGTAAACCTCTTGAAGCAAGCGGAACAAGCGGGCAAAAAGTTGCGATTAACGGAGTTTTAAATTTTAGCGTTCTTGATGGTTGGTGGGAAGAAGGTTACAACGGTAAAAATGGTTGGGCAATTGGAAACGGAAAATCTTACGACGATGAAGAAAAACAAGATTTAGTTGATTTAAATTCAATTTACGACATTTTAGAAAGACAAATTATCCCGATTTATTACGAAAGGAATGAAAAAGGATTTTCGAAAAATTGGGTAAAAATTATGAAAGAGTCAATTGTTTCAAACGCACCTGTTTTTTCAACGGACAGAATGGTAAAGGAATATTTTACAAAGTTTTACGAACCTGCTGTGAAGCATTTTGACAGGCTTGCCTCAGACAATTTTTTGGTTGCTCAACACTTGTTGAACTGGAAGAACAGAATTCGTCAAAATTGGGAAAATGTAAAGATTGAATTAACTAATGAATCTGGGTTTGACGGGCAAATCGTGAAAATCGGTGATAGTCTTGAAGTTACTTTAAAAATTGACCTTGCAAGTTTTTCTCAAGATGAGGTTAGCGTGGAATTTTATGTTGCCGGAATTGACGACGACAAAGAAAAACTCGGAATAAAAGTGATTGCAATGGATTACATTGGCGAAGAAAGTGGTTACAGTTTTTACAAAGGCGTTTTCTCACCTCACGTTAATGGAAAATTTGGTTACTCGGCAAGAGTAGTTCCAAAAAATGATTTAATGGTTCATCCTTACGAAATGGGATTAGTTAAGTGGATTTCATAGTTTTAAAATAAAGGCAAAAAATGGAAGTTCAGGATTTAATTCTTGAGAGTGCGACAGGCGAAGAAACTTCAATTGAAGTTTTGGAAAGAATACAGGCTGCAAAACAAAAACTTGGTAAAAAAGTTGTGATTTTAGGGCATTACTACCAACGCGATGATGTTTTTCAGTTTGCAGACATTATCGGAGATTCGTTTGAGCTTTCCCGTAAAGCTGCATTGGTTGACGCAAAGTACATTGTTTTTTGTGGTGTTCATTTTATGGCTGAAAGTGCTGATATTCTCACTTCTGAAAACCAAATCGTTGTTTTACCGGATTTAAAAGCAGGTTGTTCAATGGCCGATATGGCTGATATTTCAGAAGTGGAAGAGGCTTGGGAAGAGATAAAATCAGTAACTAAAGATGCAATAATTCCAATTACTTACATGAATTCCACAGCAGCAATCAAGGCTTTTTGCGGAAGAAATGGCGGAACTGTTTGCACTTCTTCAAACGCAGAAAAAATATTTGAATGGGCTTTTTCACAAGGTAAAAAATTATTCTTTTTTCCTGACCAGCACTTAGGCAAGAACACAAGCTACAAAATGGGAATTCCTTTGGAAAAAATGATTTTGTGGAACCAAAAAGAAAATTTTGGTGGAAATATTGAAAGCGAAATCCAAAATTCACAGGTGATTTTGTGGAAAGGTTTTTGTAGCGTTCACCAACATTTTAAACCACAGTACGCAGACCTTTTTAGAAAAATGTACCCTGAAATTAAAATTTTAGTTCATCCGGAATGCGATTTTGATACAGTTCAAAAAGCGGATTTAGTTGGTTCTACAAGTTTCATAATTAATTCAATAAAAAACAGTGGAACAGGAAGTAAATGGGCTGTTGGAACGGAAATTAATCTAATCAACAGGCTTGCAAAAGAAAACCCTGATAAATTTATAACAAGCCTTTCACCTTATTCTTGTCATTGCAGCACGATGTACAGAATTTCTGCTGAGGCTTTAATGATTGTTCTTGAAAATCTTGTTGTGGATAAAGTCCTAAACCAAATTAAAGTGCCAGAAAACATTGCCAAAGATGCCAAAACAGCACTTTCAAAAATGTTAGAAATTTCAAGGTAGAATTTTTACGGATTAAAATTAGTTTTTTATTCCGTAAGCTTTTAGCTTTTTGTGCAGGTTTGTACGTTCAATTCCAAGTATTTTTGAGGCTTGGGAAATGTTCCAGTCATTTTTTTCTAAAACTGCAACAATGTAATCCCGTTCAACTTTGTCCTTTAAATCTTTGAGCGAAACTTCATCGGTAAAATTATTTAGAAATGAGATTTTAGAGGCTTGGGCAGAGTTTGTGTTTAGTTGCAAATCCGAAAGGCGAATCAAACCTGACGGAGCGTCAACCATCACCATAAATCTTTCAACAAAATTTTCAAGTTCACGAACATTGCCTTTCCACTCTTGTTTTGCAAGTTCCTCAAGTGTTTCTTCAGCAAAAATTTTGAGTTGGGTTCCATTTTCATTTGAATATTTTTCCGCAAAATAGTTCGCAAGTAAAAAAATATCTTCCTTTCTTTCTCTGAGTGGCGGAATAAAAATCGGAATAACGTTCAGGCGAAAGTACAGGTCTTCGCGAAATCTTCCTTCTTTGCACTCAAACTCAATGTCTTTGTTTGTTGCTGCAATTATTCTGACATCAACTTTTAGTGTCTTTTCACTACCAACTTTTTGAAATTCACCTTCTTGCAAAACACGTAAAACTTTTGCCTGAGCTTTCAAACCCAAGTCACCAATTTCATCAAGAAATAAAGTTCCTTCATCGGCAAGGCTAAATTTTCCTTCTGTTTCACGAATTGAGCTTGTGTAAGCACCTTTTACAGAGCCAAAAAGTTCAGCTTCAATCAAATCTTCGGGAATTGCCGCACAGTTTACTTTGATAAAAGGCTTGTCAGAACGCTCACTTTTTTGGTGGATTGCTTTTGCAACCAATTCTTTTCCCGTTCCACTTTCGCCAAGAATTAAAACTCGTGTTTTTGTCGGGGCAACTTTGTTGATTTGTGCAGAAATTTTTTGCATTGCCTGGCTAACTCCAATCATTTCTGAATTTTTGAGCTTTAGCCGTAAATTTTCCTGTTGAAGCCTGAATTTCTCCAAAGCGTGTTTAGCAACAAGAAGCACTTTTTCCTTTGAGAACGGCTTTTCAATAAAATCGTAAGCGCCAAGTTTTGTGCATTCAACTGCGTGTTCAATTGTTCCGTGACCTGAAATCATCACAACGTTTAGTTCCGGAAAATTTTCTTTGATTTTTCGCAAAGTTTCAATTCCATCAATTCCTTCCATTTTAATGTCTAAAAAAATTAATTGAGGAACTTGTGTTTTTAATATTTCTATCGCTTGTTCACCACTTTCGGCTAAAATCACTTCGTAATTGTTACCTGAAAAAATCATTTCAAGCGAACGGCGGATATTTTTTTCATCGTCAACAACTAAAATTTTTGCTTGCATTTTTTGGCTCTTTTTGTTTGTAAGAATTTAACGGCTTTGAAAAAACATTCAAAAGTTTTTTAGAAAGTTCTCAACTGTCTGAGAAAAAACCTTTAAAAAGGTGTGTTTTCAATTGCTTTAATCAGGAAAAGCATTATTAAAATTCCACCAAAAATTAGCAAAGCTACAACTAATTGCAATCTTCGTTTTTTTGTTTTTCTTTTTCAAAAATTGAACTGTTTCTGTAAGGCATAAAATTAACCTTTTATCTTGGCAAAAATTAATTTAGTTTTCTGTTAAAAACAAAATTAATTTTAATCTGGAGGCAGAAAAATATTGCTACGTTACTTAACAGCAGGCGAATCACACGGAAAAGCACTTACAGGAATTTTGGAAGGAATTCCTGCTGGTCTTGAACTCACAGAAAATTTTATTAACGAAGAACTTACCTTGAGGCAGAAAGGCTACGGAAGAGGTAAAAGAATGCAAATTGAAACCGATAAAATCAAAATTTTTAGCGGAGTTCGTCAAGGTTTAACTACGGGAAGTCCAATTGCATTAATGCTTGAAAATAAAGATTTTGAGAATTGGAAAGAAGTGATGTCAGTTGAAAAAAATAATAATTTTGAGAGAAAAATTTTACGACCACGAGCAGGACACGCAGACCTTGGCGGAATGTTAAAATTTGGTTTTTCTGACGCGAGAAATGTCCTTGAAAGAAGCAGTGCAAGAGAAACAGCAATGCGAACTGCAATTGGTTCAATTTGTAAAAAAATGCTTTTAGAGTTTGGAATTGAGGTTTTTGCAGAAATTTTGAGCATTGGCGGAACTTCAGAAAACACGGAAGCAAAAATTGACGAAGCTAAAAATGAAGGCGATACACTTGGTGGAAAAATAAAAATTGTCGCAAAAAATGTTCCCGTTGGGCTTGGAAGTTACGTTCATTGGGATAAAAAACTTGACGGAAGGCTTGCTTTCCAACTCGTTAGCATTCAGGCAATTAAGGCAATTGAATTTGGTTTGGGGACAAAAATCGCGGAACTAAAAGGCTCACAAGTTCACGATGAAATTAGTTGGAACAATCAAAAAGGCTTTTTCCGTTTGACAAACAATTCAGGCGGAATCGAAGGTGGAATGAGCAACGGCGAAAATATTGAAATTATCCTTTCAATGAAACCACTCCCAACACTGATGAAACCACTAAAAAGTGTAAATTTTGAGACAAAAGAAACTGAATTTTCTCACGTTGAGCGTGCTGACGTTTGTGCCGTTTTTGCTTGTTCGGTAATTGCAAAAAACTTAACCGCTTTTGTTCTCGCAGAAGCATTTTTGGAAAAATTTGGCGGAGACTCAATCAAAGAAATTAAAACAAATTTTGAAAATTACTTGTTTTCAGTGAAGGGTTTGCAAAGTAACTAAGAGGCTCAATTCCAACAAGTTTGTGATTCCGCTTCAAAACCAAAAAAGAAAACCTGATTTCACGGATTTTTCAGTGTCTCCGCAAAGTAATCTTTGTGTTCTGAAGCCTCCTTGAAAGTAGCAGGCAATTTTCATCTGTGGGCTTTCTTTTTCAAAAACTCAAAAATTAACTGCTAAAAAAACACCGTTCGGAGCTAAAACCAAACTAAATTTTTCTAAGTCGTTCCGGTAATTTTTTTCTTGAACAAACGAAAAAATTGCTCCAAACAAACTCGCTCCACCAATCCCGTAAGAAACAATTGAAACTGCTTTCCACTTGCTGCTTCGGTCTTTTGCCGATTTTACTTCAACTTCAGAACTTGCTGCTTCGTAGTCTTTACCTGCT
>JADZEA010000056.1 GCA_020850775.1 bacterium | reverse complement strand
TCACTGACCTGGTAATGAAAAACAACATCGTTTCAATCAACAAAGCAAGTGGAACCGGATACTGTGTTTACAAATCAAGCGGAACTTTTGCAAGTTCAGACTACAATGATTTTTATGTAAATACTGCTAATTCAACTTCTTACATCGGCTACTACTCTGCCACTGCTCAGGCAACTCTGTTAAACTGGCAAACCGCAACTGCTCAGGATGCAAACAGCATTTCAGCAAATCCTAACTTTATCTCCGATACAAATGTTCACATTGCAACAAACATTCCTTCGCCTGCTGACGGAGTGGGAATTGCGATTCCATTAGTTACAAATGACATTGACGGAGACCTCAGAAACGACCCGCCAGACATCGGCGCCGACGAATTTGATTACGCACCAACAAACAATGACGTCGGAATCAGTGCTATCGGAAGTTATTCTGCAAGCGTAGTTCCCGGAAACGCAATCACTTTGAGTGCTACGGCTTACAATTACGGGCTTTTATCTCAAACATTTGGCGTAACTCTAACGATTTTGAACAGTTCGTCAAGCACAGTCTTCACAAACACTCAAAACGTAACCAATTTAGCAACTCTGACAAGTGAAATTGTAACTTTTGCACCGTACACAGTCGGAGCTGATAATTACACTTTTACAATTGAAACAACACTTGGAACCGACACAAACTCAAGCAACAATTCAATGAGTGGTGCCTTTATCGGAGAGTATTTTGTTAATCTTTATCCTTTTAATGCTTCAATGGCAACCGGTTGGAGCGATGCAAACGGAACTGGTGCAAGCGGTGAAATTACCGGAATTACTCAATCTTCTCCCGAACACAGAGGTTTCATAAAATTTGACGTGTCAGGAATTCCTGCCGGTTCAACTGTCAACAGCGTTACTCTCGGACTTTACTGCTCTACTGGTACGATTTCTACTGCTACAAATCCAATTACCTTGCTGACTTCTGACCCGCAAACAGCAACTTTTTCCACTTTGTTTACTGAAGCAGGAAGCACAACTGCAATTTTAGCAAACATGCTTTGGAGTCCAGGACCTGCTCCTACGTGGTTCACAACTCCTTTAACGATTACTGACCCGTTAGTCTTGCAAGGTTTAATCGCACAAGGCTGGGCAGGAATTGGAATTAGAAGAGGCTCTACAAACTCCTACACTTTTGATGGCTACAACGGAGCAAACCCTCCTTACCTGAAAGTTTACTACACTCCGCCGGCTTGTCCTTCTCCTCAGGACGCTGTTACTGTTACAAGCATCCAAAAAAGCGGTAACGACGTACTACTGAACTGGACAGCTTCCACCGGAGCCGATAACTACAAAGTTTACTGGGATACAGTTCCCGGCGGAACTACGAACTCAATGGATGTTGGCGACGTTCTGAACTGGACACACACTAACGGTGCAGTTGGCTCTAACTTCTTCTACACTGTAACTGCTACTTGTGGAACTGTTTCGCCAGTCGCTTCTCCAAACAAAAAAGCTAACAATGCTAAGTAAAAACTAAACTCTTTTAACCTAAAAAGCCGTTCAACTAAAAAATGAACGGCTTTTTTTTGCCGAAAAAATTAAATTGAAAATTCATTTTTTAGCTAACCACAAAAAAATTGTTTCCAGGCCAGGAAACTTGCAAAAAACCTTGTTTTCACTAATTTAAAACTTGATTTTTAATTTTTAAGACTTTAGTTTTAAGCATTAAAAACCACTTTTCCCAAAAAGACCGGTTTTTAAAAGTAAGCAAACTTTAAACCCCATTTTTTAAAGGAGAAAACTATGAAAAAAAGTTTCACTACACTGCTTGCCTTAACTTTTGCAACAGCAGTTGCGATGAAATCCAATGCCCAAACATTGGTTGTAACTTACGCCTCCGGCAACAGTTCTGCAGGAGCGATGTTTGATTTGGTCGCATTGACCGACATAACAATCACAAGTTTTGACGGGCATTTTGACCCCGGAACCTACAACGTTGAAATCTGGAAAAAAACTGCTCTCGGAACTTACCAGGGAAGCCTGACAAACCAGGCTGACTGGACACTCGTTGGAAGCACTACCGGATTGATTTCATCAAGTTTGGCTGCCGACGACGGAACACCAACACCAATCCCAATTCCGATTAATGTCTCCGTTACTAACGGAACAACTCAGGCATTTTACGTTACTGTCGCTCCCGGAAGCCCTTCAGCTTCCCTGAACTACACTAACGGAACAACCGTCGGAACAGTTTACGCTCAAAACTCAGACCTTCAGTTCATTCAGGGACACGGCGGTTCCTACTTTAGCCTGAGTTTTTCACCACGCGTCTGGAATGGAACAGTTCACTACACTTCCGGGCCACCAACAGGAGCAACTAACCCTTCGCCGGCGGATTTGGCAACAAACACAGTCTGTAACCCAACTTTAAGTTGGAACTCTAACGGCGGAAGCACTTTTGACGTTTGGCTTGACACAACAAATCCGCCCGGAACCACGGTAACAACAGGATTAGCAACAAACTCTTACGCTACAAGTGGTTTAACCTGCGGTCAAACTTACTACTGGCAAATTGATTCTTACAATCTGATGGGAAACGCAAGCAGTTCAGTTTTTAGTTTTATTGTAACAAGCTCAGCTCCTTCACAACCTGCAGTTTCAGGACCAGGAAACGGAGCTACAAACCTTCCAACAACTGTTGACTTAGACTGGAATGCTTCTGCCACAGCTTCAACCTACACAGTTTACCTTGACACGGTAAATCCACCAACAACGATTGCAACAGGCGGAAATTCTGTAACAGCAACAATCTTAAACGTAACAGGACTTGCAACAGCAACAACTTACTACTGGCGTGTTGACGCTACCAACTGCTGCGGAACAACAAGCGGAACCGTTCAGTCTTTTACTACCGGAAGCGGACCAATGTCAGGAAACTACACAATTCCTAACGATTTCCCAAACTTTGCTGCTGCAGTTAATGCTTTGAATCTTTTTGGAGTTGGCGGACCTGTTACATTTTTAGTTTCACCCGGAAATTACCCTGAAATCGTAACGCTAACTCCTGTAACGGGAGCAAGCGCAACCAACTCAATCACTTTCCAGAAAAGCGGAACCGGCGACGTAACAATCAATCCAACTTTGCAAACAACAACTACTCCCAACGCTTCCGTTTACCTGAACGGAGCAGACTACTTCATTTTTGATGGAATTGACACAGCACCACAAGGAGCCGGCGGCTACTACGGTTACTACTTTTTTGCCGGAGCAAGCAACAACGAAATTAAAAACTGCAAAATCACAACAGCGATGACTTCTTTGAGCAGTTCTTTTAAGGCACTTTACTCAACAACAACTCCAACAACTTCAGGACCACCAAACAACAGCAACAACATCCACGACAACGAAATTTACAATGCTTACTACACGATTTACTGGTTGGGACCAGACCCTTACGACTCAGGAAACACGTTTTCAAACAATGACATCCACGCTTTTTCTTACTACGGAATGTACTTTGACGACCAAACCAACCTGACGATTTCAGGAAACGACATCCATTCTTACAGTGGAACAAGCACTGCTTACGGAATGTACTTTACTGCCTGCGATTTGGGAACACTTCAAACCATTTCAGGAAACGAAATCCACGACCTCGGAAGCGGAACAGGCATTGTTTACGGAATTTACTTTACTTCAAGTGCTGATGGAAAAAAACGCATTTACAACAACATGATTTATGATTTTAACAACACGGGAACAACTTACGGAATTGATGACAACGACGGAGACGACGGAGACGAAATTTACCACAACACAATCCTGATTGATAACGGTGCAACAACAAGCTACGCTCTCAGGCTCGGAAGCAGCACAACAACAAACCCAACAGCAGTTAAGCTCAACAACAACATCCTCGTAAACACGAACACAGGTACAACCAACCTTCCACTCGTTCTTTACGCAACCACACAGTTCGCAACCCCCGATAACTGCGATTACAACGATTTAGTCGGCGGCGGAACTAATCTCGTACGCGTAAACACTACAAACTACACAACACTGAGTGCCTGGCAAACCGCTTCAGGTTTTGACGCCAACAGCATCTCCACAACTCCGGGTTTCGTCTCTGCCACAAACCCTCACATAGATACAAACCTTGCTTCTCCCGTTGACGGAACAGGAATCGGAATCGCTTCAGTAACTACAGATTTTGATGGCGAACTAAGAAATGACCCGCCAGACATCGGAGCTGACGAGTTTGACTACCTTCCACTAAACAACGACGTGGGAATCTCAACTCTCGGTAACTACTCTCCAAGCATCGTTCCCGGAAACACTCTCACAATCAGTGCTACAACCTACAACTACGGACTACTGACACAAACCTTTCAGGTAATTCTGACGATTTGGGACAGTTCGTCAAGCACAGTCTTTACCAACACACAAAACGTAACCAATTTGGGAAGTTTATCAAGCCAAAACGTAACTTTTGCTCCCTACACGGTTACTGAAGAAAGTTTTACTTTTACAGTTGAAACCCAACTCTCAGGCGACCAAAACACGGGCAACAACTCAGTGAACGGCGCTTTTGTTGGTGAGTACGTTGTTTACGTTTATCCTTTTAACTCTTCAATGGCTTCCGGCTGGGCAGACGCGAACGGAACCGGTGCAAGCGGCGAACTAACAGGAATTTCAGAAACTGTACCAGCTCACAGAGGTTTCATCAAGTTTGACCTCAGTGGCTTGGCTGCCGGCTCAACCGTCAATGATGTTCAAATCGGACTTTACTCAACTGCTGCTGTGATTTCTACTGCTGCAAACCCAATCAACCAACTTACAAGCGACACACAAAATCCTGCCACTACTTTCACCGACCTTTTCAGTCAGGCAGGAAACGCTGCAAACAACCTCGGAAGTATGGTTTGGAGTCCCGGACCAGCTCCAAAATGGTTTACTGCAACACTCACAAACGCAAACGCAGCTGTTGAACTTGCTAACAACCTGCAAGACTGGATTGGAATTGGAGTTCAGAGAGGTTCTACAAACTCCTACACTTTTGACGGTTACAACGGAACTAATCCGCCTTACCTGAGAATCAGTTTTACTCCGCCACTAAACGACAACGCAGAAATTAACTCTGTTACAAACCAGGAAGTTTACGGAGCAAACTCAACCGTTTCTTTCTCCGCACTTGTGATGAACACCGGAGTGAACGCAAACACTTTTAACGTAGTTTGCAGCGTTGACGGAAACCCGATTGACACTCAAACTTTCACTTTGGCAGGAAGTGGGACAACCACAACGATGAACTCAACCTGGACAGGAGCAACTTCAGGAACTCACACGGTAACTTTTACAACGATGCTTTCAGGCGACCAGGACCCAACCAACGACAGCGTTACAGAAACTTTCCACGTGAACCAACTCAACTCCTTCCCTGCAACGTGGAATTTTGACGGAGCAGACACAACAACTCCTTACGCTTTGAACGTCCTTGCAAACGGTTGGGAAAACGGCGTTCCAACAGGCGAAACAGACCCAACTTACGCTGTTCCCGTAACAGGAACAAACGTTTGGAGCGTTGGTTTAGGTTCTCTGAACTACGTTGACAATCAGGATTCAAAACTTTACCTGCCTTCAGTAACTTTACCGGGTTCGGGAGTTCCAAAATTAAAATTCTGGCATTGGTACGACATTGAAACGAGTTGGGACGGTGGAATCGTTGAGTACTCAACAAACGGCGGAACAACCTGGGCAAAATTAATTCCGTCAGGAAACTACCCCGGAAACGCTTTTGACCCTGCAAGCCCTTGCATTCCTTACCTGAACTACGATGGAACAGGCGCTTACTACGGAACAACGACTACAAGTTGGCAAGCAGCAGAGTTTGACCTTTCAGCTTACAACGGAACGACAATTTCAATCAGATTCCGCTTTTGTTCAGATACTTCAGTCAATCAGGCAGGATGGGGAATTGACAACGTGAGAATTGAAACCGATTGTCCTTCTCCACAAAGCCCTGTTACAGTTACAAGCATTTTAAAAAGCGGTAACGACGCGGTTCTGACCTGGACAGCTTCCACCGGAGCCGACAACTACAAAGTTTACTGGGATACTGTTCCCGGCGGAACGGCAAACTCAAGCAGTGTTGGTAACGTTCTGATCTGGACGCACACAAACGGTGCAGCAGGTTCTTCATTCTTCTACACAGTAACTGCTACCTGCGGAACGGTTTTGCCGGTTGCTTCTGCAAACAAAAACAATAATTTGGTTACAGGTTTAACCGCTAAACAAGTTGCAGTTTACCAAAAAGCAAAAGCAGAAGGAAAACTTAGCCCTGCAAAGGAACTTTGGTTTAACAAAAAAATTGGTTCAAAACAGGTAACTGAAGAGTAAAACCTGCTTTCCGTTTAACAAAAAAGCCGTTCAACTAATTTTGAACGGCTTTTTTTTATTCTAAAACTTTATTAATTGTTTCGGAAAGATTAGAAAGTTCGTAAGGTTTTTGCAGAAAACCTAAAACTTTAAGTTCGCTTACACTTTCGTAAAAACCTTCTTTTGTGTAACCACTTGAAATTAGAATTTTCACATCCGGATTAATTTGTTTTATCCTTTTTATCGTTTCTTTACCATCAATTTTAGGCATAATAAAATCACAAATTACGAGACTAATCTCATTTTGACTTGCTTCATAAATTTTCACTCCTTCAATTCCGTCTTGAGCTAAAATGCTTGAAAACCCAAGG
This sequence comes from bacterium, assembly GCA_020850775.1. Lineage (GTDB taxonomy): Bacteria > CLD3 > CLD3 > CLD3 > CLD3 > JADZEA01. The sequence goes on along the minus strand of JADZEA010000056.1, from coordinate 7,593 downwards.
AAATCAAGGCTATCGCGTAAGACCTCACGGATAACTTCTTCATCGTCAATAATTAAAATTTTACCTTTTCCCTTAAGTATTTTTGTTGATTCAGCATTTTGTGTTTTTGGCGAAACACCTTCAGCAATTGGTAAAAATAAATTAATTTTTGTTCCTTTCCCGACTTTGCTTGAAACTTCAATGTGTCCGTTGTGAGTTTTTACAATTCCATAAACCATTGCCAAGCCAAGCCCTGTTCCTTTTCCGACTTCTTTTGTTGTAAAAAACGGTTCAAAAATTTTGGGTAAATCCTTGTCAGGAATTCCACAACCGTTGTCCTCAATAGTCAAAACGATGTAATTTCCAATTTTTAGCATTGGATAAAATATTTTATTTAAGTCATTAATCTCGATATTTTTAGATGAAATCAAAATTTTACCACCTTGAAGCAAAGCATCTTTTGCATTGTTTAAAAGGTTTAAAACTACTTGTTCAATTTTGCCTTCATCCCCGGAAATGCTTGATTTTTTTGAGAGGAAATTAATTTCAATTTCAATATTTTTATTGAATGAGTGTTTGACAATTTTTAATATTTCCTTAACAGAAAGATGCAAGTCAAAAAATGTGCTTGTAACATCCACTTTACGTGCGAAAGCAAGCATTTGGGCAGTAAGTTCTGCTGCACGTTTTCCTGAACGAATAATTTTTTGAACGTAATCGTGATTTTTTTTGCTTAATTCTGTCTGGCATTCCAGCAAGGAAGCAAAACCTAAAATCCCATTTAAAATATTATTAAAATCGTGTGCAATTCCACCTGCAAGTGTTCCAACCGCTTCCATTTTTTGTGCTTGAATCAGTTGTCTTTCCAATTCTTTTTGGTGCGTAATGTCCCTGACAATTGCCTGAATATAAATTTTTTCATTAAACTCAACTTTGCACAAAGTAATTTCCGCGTCAAAAGAACTTCCGTCATTTCGCAGGTGTCTCCACTCAAAAGAACATTCGTCACCTTTAAGAACGGCTTGAATTATTTTTTGTCCTTTTTCTTTTGAACTTTTTCCGTCTGGTTGAAACTCAGGAGAAAAATAACAGTTTCTTCTTTGGAGAAATGATTCCCTTGTGAAACCAAAAATTTCAAGTGCTTTGTTGTTACAATCAAGAATTTTTTCTCCATCTTCCGAAAGTAAAAAGATGGCATTGCTGGAACTTTGGAAAAGAGAGTGAAATTTTTTTTCTGATTCTTCAAGTTTTTGTTTATCCAAAATTCTTTCTGTAACATCGGAAATAATTCCCATAACTCTAAAAACATTTCCATTCCCGTCTTTAATTGGAGTAACCGTGCTACTGACCCAACGCATTTCTCCATCTTTTCTTCTAATTCTGTAAGCCCTTTTAACTGGTTTTCCATCCATTAAATCGTCAAAAGTTTCAGTTAAAATGTGGTGGTCTTCTTCAGGAACCAGACTTAGCCAAAAGCTGTTTCTACCTAAAAAATTTTCCACCTTGTAACCCGTAATTTTTTCAATTGCCGGGCTAATAAAAGTGTAATCAAAAATTTCTCCCGCCTCAACAATGTCTGCACTCCACAAATAATCAGAAATTGAATTTGCTATTTCTTGCAATCTCACTTGAGTTTCAGAAAGAGCTGCCTTTAAGTTTTCGTGTTCTGTGATGTCTTCTGTAACTCCCAACAAGACTTGCTTGCCAAAAAGGTTAATTAATTTTACTGAAACTCTAACTGATTTTTCTGAGCCATTAAAATCTAAAATGTGAAAGGAATAATTTTCAGGAACTTTTTCGCCTTTAAGCCTTTGATTGTAACGTTCCAAAACCATTTTCCTGTCCTTCGGGAGAACAAAATCATCAATCGGTTTACCAATAAAATCCTTCGGTTCAATTCCATAAATATCTGCAAATTTTTGATTTACAAATTCAAACTTACCATCTTCAATTAAGTAAAAACCTTCTTTGGAAGAATAAACTAAAAAATTATACTTAATCTGCAGCTCTTCAATTTCTTTTTGGGTTCTTTGTGTCTCTATTTTTTTTCTAAATTCATTAAAAACTATCTCAAAAAAATTCTCAAATATTTTTATTGTTTCAAGAGAAGGTATCCCCTTAAAAAATGGAGTTTTACAAGCTAAAAAACCTTTTGACACCTCAAATAAATACAGAAAAATGTAATCGTTTCCACCTTGTGGAATTAAAAAAGACTCGGAAACTTTAAATTGTTTGTGGTTTTCAGGCATGTTAATAAAATCTAAGCTTTGCTGGAAAAATTTATCCCTTTCTTTTTCGGAAAAGCTGTTGGATTCAATCCAAAAATTATCTTCAAACCTAACAGAAACAAGTGAATCAGCGTATAATTTTGCTTCGCTGATACTCTTACAAACAAGTTCCATTTTTTTTTGTACGTTTGTTTCTGAGGTGATTTTACTTAGATTTTGGTATAAAAAAAGTAGCCGTTGGTTGAAATCAATCATTTTTTAATCTCTGAAAATATTAACTAATTTTAAGGAAAAACACTTTTGAAAATTGAATTTTTCCCTTACGTACTCAACCTGATTAATCATTTTACTTTGTCAAGGCATACTTCAAACTTTAGAGAAGTTGTTTTTGTTAAAATTACTCACAATGAACAATTTTTCTTTGGTGAAGCTGCGCCAAATCATCGTTACAATGAAACTCAAGCTCAAGTAATTCAAGAACTTAACACTTTCAACGGAGTTTTAACAAATGATTGGCAAAAAAGAGTGAAACTTAGTTCAACTTCTTGTGCCTTACAAAATGCAACCTTTAATGTTACTGAAACTAAGAATAATTTTTTAAAAATCACAACAAAAAAAGAAGCTGCCCCAACTTCTTACACACTCTCAATTGACTCAAAAAATAATTTACTTAAAAGGCTTGATTTAGCTAAGGATTTCAGGATTTTGAAAATTAAGCTTGGAAATGAAAATGACCTTGAGACTTTAAAATTTTTACGAAAGCACACAGAGAAACCGTTTAGGATTGATGCAAACGAAGGCTGGACTTTTGAAAAAGCTAAATTTTTGCTTCAGGAATGCGAAAAACTAAATGTTGAATTAATTGAACAACCTTTGCCTGCAAGCCAAAACGAGCTAACAGCAAAGCTAAAAAATTACACAAAAATTCCACTCGCAGCAGACGAAAGCCTTAGTGGAAATTTTGATTTGAAGGAAATTTCCGAGTGCTTTGATGTTGTAAACCTGAAATGCCAAAAATTTGGTGGAATTTTAAACACACAAAAAATAGCTGAAAAATCACTGCAGCTTGGTTTAAAACTGATGGTTGGTTGTATGATTGAAAGCTCACTTGGAATTTTTTATGCAAGTTTACTAAGTTCTCAGGCAAGTTTTATTGATTTAGACGGACATCTTTTGATTTCAAACGATCCTTTTGCAGGGCTTTTACAAGTTGAAGATGGGAAAATTACAATTGCAAACCAAAACCAAACCCCAAATTTTTTAGAAAAAAAGGCTTGGAAACATTAAAAATTTGTTAAAAAGGTGGTTTCCACTGAAAGCTGATTTTAGATTTCAATTTTCATAAAGTCTTTAGCTAAAATGTAGTTTGGAAAAATTTCTTTTACACCTTCGTGAATTAAACTACGGCTTTCACCAACGTAACGTGAACTAATGTGAGTAATCAAAAGCCTTTTTGAATTGGAATTTTTAGCAACAAGTGCGGCTTGAACAGTTGTTGAATGTTTGGTTTGTTGTGCTTTTTCAAGTTCGTCTTTTGAAAAAGTGCCTTCGTGAATGAGTAAATCCGAGTCTTTTGCAAGCTCAACTGAGTTTTGAAAGTAAACCGTGTCTGTACAGTAAGTTATTTTTTTACCCTGTATTTTTTCACCAATAATTTGTTCAGGAGTTACAACAGTTCCATTTTCAAGTGTTACTGTTTCACCGTTCTTAATTTTTCCACGAATTGGACCAAAAGGAATTCCTAACTTGAAAGCAAGTTCGTCGTCAAAGTGTCCTGCTTTTTCCTTCTCCTCAAAAGAATAACCAAGAACAAAAATTCTGTGTGAAAGAGGCATTGCTTTAACAATGTAATCCTTTGTTTCGCAAAGGGTTCCGCACTCAAAATCTTCGCCAATTTCAGTAATTTTCAGTTCGTAGGAAAATCCTGTCTGGGAAGTTTTTTTCATAAAATTAACGTAATCTTTCACTCCTTTTGGAGCAAAAAGCTCAAGTGGATTTTCTCTTTTATTAAGTTGTAAGGTTGTTAAAAAAGGCATTAAACCATAAAAATGGTCTCCGTGAAGATGAGTGATAAAAATTTTTGAAACTTTAGCCATACTCAGTTTAGCTTTTGCAAACTGAACCTGAGTTCCTTCACCACAATCAAAAAGTAAAATTTCTCCGTTACGAACCAAAGCAATCGCTGCAACGTTTCTTTCTAAAGTTGGCGAAGCTGCTCCCGTTCCGAGAGTGATAATTTCCATTAAAAGTCTTTCAAAAAAAGTCAAGATGCAAAAAAATGGCATCTTGACTGCTAACAAGTTTTATTCTTCTTCAGGTTCGTTTGTTTCATCGTCGTCAGTTTCCGGCTCTTCAGGTTCGTTTGTTTCTTCAATCAAAACTTCTGTTTCAGGTTTAACTACTTCTGCATCCTCTTGTTCAGGAACTCTTGCAATATCTGAAACCTTGCCACCTTCTCCAACTTTGATGAGCCTTACACCTTGAGTATTTCTGCCAATTGTTGAAATATCTTTGATGTGAAGACGAATTACAACTCCTGCTTCAGTGATAATCATTAAATCTTCTTCGTCGTTTCCTTCAAGAATTGCAAGAACGTTACCAACTTTTTCAGTAGTTTTCATTGTGCGAACACCTTTTCCACCACGTCTTGTTTTTCTGTAATTATCGTCTTCTTTTTTAGGTTCATTCGGGTCGCAAGTTATGAAAGTTCTTTTTCCGTAACCTTTGTCAGTAACAACGAGCAAGGTTTTTCCTTCGCTTTCCGTTACAACCATTCCAATCACGTAATCGCCCTCTTTTAACCTGATTCCACGCATTCCGGAAGTGTTTCTTCCAAGTTCACGGGCATCTTTTTCATCAAATCTTACAGCCATTCCGTTGTGAGTTCCAATAATTATGTCTTGTTTTCCATTCGAAAGTGCTGCCTGAACCAAAGAATCTTCCTCACGAATATTTATTGCAATCACTCCGCCTTTTCTGACGTTGCTGTAAGCGGAAAGAGAAGTCTTTTTAATTGTTCCCTTCCTTGTAACCATCACAATAAAATGCTTGTCGTCAAACTCACGAACAGGTAAGAAAGCAGCAATTTTTTCATCAGGCTGGAACTCAACTAAGTTTACAATCGCTCTTCCTCGTGCATTTTTTTCTGTTGGTGGAATTTCATAAACTTTTAACCAGTAACACCTTCCTTTGTTTGTGAAAAACAAAATGTAAGAGTGGGTTGAAGCCACAAAAAGGTGTTGAACAAAATCTTCGTCTTTAGTTTTTGCTCCAAACGAACCTTTTCCGCCTCTGCCTTGAGTTTTGAATTCTGAAACAGGAGAACGTTTGATAAAACCTTCGTGAGTAATGCTCACAACAACGTCTTCTTCAGCGATAAAATCTTCGTGAGTAAATTCATCACCGCTCATCTCAATTTCAGTTTTCCTTTTGTCTCCGTAAACTTCCCTGATTGCCGAAAGTTCATCTCTCATAATTTTCATTCGTAAAGCACGGTTTGCAAGAATTTCACGGTAGTAAGCAATTGTTTCAAGCAAGACTTTGTACTCATTTTGTAATTTTTCTCTCTCAAGTCCTGTAAGTCTTTGAAGTTGCATTTCAAGAATTGCTTTGCTTTGTTCTTCTGAAAACTCAAATTTTTCCATCAAATTTGTTTGAGCTTCGTCTCTTGATTTTGAAGAACGAATCGTGTTAATCACTTCGTCAATGTGGTCAAGAGCCTTTAACAAACCTTCAAGAATGTGAGCACGTTTTAGTGCAATGTTTAAATCAAACTGTGTGCGACGAATAATAATTTCGTGTCTGTGGTCAATAAAATGCTTCAAAACATCCCGCAAAGTCAAAACTTGTGGTCTTCCGTCAACAAGCGCAAGCATAATTACGCCAAAAGTTGTTTGTAATTGTGTGTGTTTGTAAAGCGTATTCAAAACAGAATTTGGGGAAACGGTTCCACGTTTTAGCTCAATTACAAGCCTCATTCCTTCTCTGTCCGACTCGTCACGAATGTCTGCAATTTCTTCAACTTTTTTTAGCTTTACAATCTCAACAATTTTCTCAATCAAAGTTGTTTTGTTGACCTGAAAAGGAATTTCAGTAACAATAATTGCCTCTCTTCCACCGCCACGTGAGCTTTGCTCAATCTTACACTTTGCACGAACAGTGATTTTTCCCCTTCCCGTAAGGTAAGCCTCACGCACTCCTGCAATTCCGTAAATTATTCCGCCTGTTGGAAAATCAGGAGCTAAAACGTGGTTTTGGATTAATTCTTCGTTTGTAATTGTAACTTCGCCATTTTCGTCAAGACTGTCAATCGCGGCAATCGTTCCTGAAATTACTTCGTTAAAATTATGCGGCGGAATTCTTGTAGCCATTCCGACAGCGATTCCATCGGAACCGTTCAGCAAAAGGTTCGGAACAGCGGCAGGTAAAACTGTTGGTTCTTCAAGCGAGTCGTCGTAGTTTGGTCTGAAATTAACCGTGTCTTTTTCAATGTCTTTGAGAAGTTCACCAGCAAGTTTTGACATTCTTGCTTCAGTGTAACGCATTGCGGCAGCAGAATCACCGTCAACACTGCCAAAGTTTCCCTGACCGTCAACTAAAGGATAACGCATTGAAAAGTTTTGTGCCATTCTTACCAAGCTGTCGTAAATCGCACTGTCGCCGTGAGGATGGTATTTTCCCATCACTTCCCCGACAATTCCAGCGCATTTTTTGTAGGCTCTGTCGTGGTAAAGGTTTAAGCCGTTCATTCCGAAAAGTATTCTTCTGTGAACCGGTTTCAATCCGTCTCTGACATCCGGTAAAGCACGCGAAACTATCACGGACATTGAATAATCAAGGTATGAATTTTTCATTTCATCTTCAAGATTCATAGGAATGATTACTTCATTTTCGTAGCTCAAAATTTATTTTCTCCTGAATTTTAGTAACTGAATTTGATAAGAACAACTAATAAAATTATTTTTTTAGTTGTTCTCTGTTGTGATTTTAAAATGAAATTACAGTTTCAATCGTTACAGTTCTTTCACGTCTGTAACCACTTTTTGTGTTGGAATCCGGTGTGTAGTGGTGCTGCCAATCAAAAATTAACGAAGCATTTTCAGCAATCGCGTAACCTAACTTGTAGCCCCAAATCGTTGATTCTGTTTGCTTTGTAAACTTAAAAGCATTGTCAACGTGTGTTTGCTGGTAGTAAAGTGATGCTTTGGCTATTTTGAACTTTTTGCTCAAATTCTCATCAATTCCTGCTTCTCCGTAAATACTTTGGTCGTGAACAGTTTTTCCGTTACTGTCTTTGTTTCCAAGCATGTCTGAAAAAGCAGCCGTCGCCGTTAAAATGCCCGGAATTGTAAAAGATGCTTCTCCAAAGTAGCCGTTTGTGGTTTTT
>JADZEA010000055.1 GCA_020850775.1 bacterium | reverse complement strand
CCAGGACAATCTTTCAAACATGGTTTGTGCATTTTGGACAGACCTTTGGGATAACCAAAATGGCGAAAACGGACACATTTACAAGTATCACGACACGACAAACCATCGTTTTATCGTTGAGTGGTACCAAATCCACCACTACAGCGGGACACCGAATCCGCCTGAAACTTTCCAGATTATTTTCAAAGACCCTGCTTACCACCCAACACCAACTGGTGATGGAGAAATTTTAATTCAGTACGCTTCCATTGATTCAATCCGTCAGGAGTACACGACGGTTGGTTTGGAAAACGGAGACCAAACTATCGGAATTCAGTACAAGGGCAAAAATTCAATCAACCAGTCTTCGTCAGGTTTGGAAAACGGAAGAGCGATTCTTTTCACAACGAAAATTCCAACAGTTCTTTCCGTCAGCGATAAAAATCAGGTTGTAAAAGATTACAAACTTAGCCAAAACTACCCGAACCCATTTAATCCAAGCACAAAAATTGATTTTTCAATTCCTTCAAAAGCAAAAATTGAGTTGGAAATTTTTAACGTTCTTGGGCAAAAAGTTAAAACTTTAGTTTCAAAAGCCCTGCCTTCGGGGAATTATTCTGCTGTTTGGAACGGAACGGATAACGCGGGGAACTTAGTTGGCAGCGGAGTTTATTTTTACCGGCTAAAATCAGGTGATTTTGCGGAAACTAAAAAAATGGTTTTCCTAAAATAACTATCTCTAAAAGGCTTTTTGGCAAGTTCCAAAGAGCCTTTTTTGTTATGGAAGTGTAATTTCCAGCTTTGTAAAACAATTATTTTTGGCTTCGTAAAAATAACTTTAGGTTAGAAAATTTTTATTAATTAAATTTGCACACTTTTTTATGTGAGTGGTTCTTTGAACCTTTTTTAGTTAATTGCCATTTCTAAATGGTAGTGAAGTTAAATATCTTTAAAATAAGGAGATATCTAATGAGTAGAGATGCCTATAAGAGAACGTTGATTAATGGCGTTCCTTATTACGGAAAACACATGATGCTTACGGCAGTAAGTTGTAACGAAAACCTGCTTGATTTAGAAAAAATAGGGGTTTTTATGAAAAGGCTCGTTAAGGAAATTGATATGGTTGCTTTTGGTGAGCCTGTTATCGCAAGATTTGGTGATGGAATTGAAATTGGTATTTCAGCTGTTCAATTGATTCAAACAAGTGCAATTGTTATTCATACAAACGACGGCGCAAGAGACATGTATTTGGATGTTTTTAGCTGCAAATGGTTTGATGAAAGTGTTGTCAAAGAAACCGTACAAAAATTCTTTGACCCCGGGGCAATGTCAGAACAAATTGTTTTAAGGAAATAAGAAAATGAAAAGACGTTTTTATCCTAATTCTATCCCAACAAATCCTTTTGAACCAACTACAGACAAATTCCAAATTGTTGGAAGTTCTGAAAAAGGTGAAGGAGTAATTTCCCTTACTGATTTTGAAATTGGAGACATTGTTTTTGTTTTCAACGGAGAAATTTTATCTGAACAAACACTTTTTACGCTGCAAATTGAAGAAGGAGTTTACATCCACGACCCTTACGTTATGGGAAAAGTCCTTCATTCCTGCGACCCAAACACATCTTGTGATATACAAAAAAGAACTTTTACAGCTATTAAACCTATTAAGAATGGTGATTTTATTACAATGGACTACGAAACTACTGAAGACATCCTTTTCAGACCTTTCACTTGTGGTTGCCAATCGCCTAATTGTCGTGGCTTAATTAGTGGTAAAAAAATCAGCTTCGCTCAAACTATCGTTGCTTGAAATTTTTTCATAGTCTTACAAAAAACTTTCTTGAAATTTAGAAGTTTTTATTAAAATTAAAGGGAGCTAATCTTAGTTCCCTTTTTTGTTTTTAACAAAGGAAAATAAAATGATTGCTGTTAAACAAGCTAAAAACCTAATCCTGAAAAATACCAAAACTCCTGCCCCCGTTAAATTTCACCTTGCAAAATGCCTTGGTTTAGTCCTTGCCGAAAACATCACCGCAAAAGAAAACATCCCTTTCTCCGATAATTCTGCCGTTGACGGTTACGCTGTAAAGTTTTCCGATACAAAAAATGCTTCCGTAGAAAACCCCGCAAAACTTTCACTTTTGGAAATTTTGCCCGCAGGAAAAGTTGCTCAAAATGAACTTCAAAACGGAAAAACCATAAAAATTATGACCGGAGCTCCAATTCCAAAAGGTGCAAACTCAGTTGTAATGGTTGAACAAACTAAAAAAAATGACAACCAAATTCTTGTTTTCAAAGAGGTTAAAGAACAACAAAACATTCGCAAGGCCGGTGAAGACATCTCAATTGGAACACAAGTTTTGTCTGAAGGAAAAATACTAACTTCTGCTGACCTTGGAGTTTTAGCTTCTGTCGGAAAACTTTTTCCTTTAGTTTTTCCAAAACCACGAGTCGCAATTCTTGTTACTGGCGATGAAATTATCGCTCCAAACGAACCGCTCACCGAAGGAAAAGTCCGCAACTCAAACGAGTTCACACTTTGCGGGCAAGTTACAGAGTTCGGAGGAATCCCATTTTCTCACGGAATTGGCAAAGACTCAAAGGAAGAATTAAAAAAACAAGTACTTAATGCACTTGAAAACGCCGATATTTTAGTAACTTCAGGCGGAGTTTCAATGGGCGATTTTGATTTTGTTCAACAAGTTTTTCCCGAAATCGGCGCTGAAATTATTTTTCACAAAGTCAACGTAAAACCCGGAAAACCTGTTCTTTTTTGCACTTTTGGGAAAAAATTAATCTTTGGGCTTCCCGGAAACCCTGTTTCTTCAATGGTTGCATTCTTACAGTTTGTTGTTCCCGCAATGAAAAAAATGGCTGGATTTTCAGATTTTTCCTTGCCAAAAACTAAAGCAATTTTCAAAGGCAATTTTTCAAAACAAGACGATAAAACTCATTTTTTGCGTGGAATTTTGCAAAAGGAAGGTGAAAATTTTACAGTCTCACTAACAGGAACTCAAAGTTCAGGAGTTTTACGTTCTATGAGTTTGGCAAACTGCCTGCTTGAAGTTTCCGAAGAAAAAATGGAAATCAAAGACGGTGAAGAAATTTTTGTGGAGATGTTTTAAAAAATGGAAATTACAGCTCTAAAATTACGAAAATCAATTACAAAACATGTCTGGAAAAACAATTGGAAGTATTTAATTTTAAAAGCTTTGATGTCAATAAAATACCGTCAGCTTGTCTGGTTTCAAATGGAAAAATGTCTTTAGCTTGTAGCAAATGGGTTTCTCCAAAACGTACACGTTCTTATCCTTTTGCCAGAGTTTACGATACTTTAGGTTCAGCTAAAAAAATTACGATAATTCCAATTTTAAAAGATGAAGGAGCAGAAGGTGACAGAGACTTCATTCAATTTGACACAATTTCATTGATGAGTTTGTTAGATGTTTACGTAATCATAGCTTTTTACGAAACAGCTAAAAAACATAAAATTAAAACCAATAAAATTACTAAACAGCAATTTAACAATGATTTTATCGTTTCAAAGTTTAAGGAGCTAACTTTTTTCCATAGTTCGGCTTTGCATTGGAACTTAAATGAAATTAGTAATTTAGAACAAACATTTGAAAAAGCTAAGAAATCATACGAGAAAATCGAAAACGAACTTGAAGTCAAACTCCACAACGCTAAAGGACTTGATAATTTTTTAGAACAACTGACTCAGGACTCTAACCTCTTTAAAATTTTTTCACGAAAAAAAGCTAAAAATGCTCAAGAAAGAGAATCTTTGACTTCACAACCGAAAGAATTCTTACAAACCTCTTCAAAAACAAAACTTACAATTACGAATTACTTAGGTGGAAAATATTTTTTTACTGTTGACGAAATAAAAATAGAAAAAGAAACTTTGTTTCTAATTGAGGGAAAACACAGCCAAAACTCTCTTTTGCCAAGTGAAAATGATGTTAAAGATGGTTTGTTCAAACTCATTCCTTACTGTAATTTAGAAAATGTGAAAATTAACGAAAAAAATTTCAAACAGATTATTCCGGTTTTAAAACTAACTTCTTTAAAAATTCAAGGCTTGCTTAATTCTGACAGTTCAGAAGCCAACCTTATTAATTTTTTAAAAACTAACAAGGTTTCTCAAAAAAATGAAGTTTTTCTGTTAAAACTTTTTAAAGAAGCAAAACTAAACAACTTTAAAGTTTGGCTCGGCAATGATTAAAAGCCCTTTGCGTTATCCCGGAGGAAAAAGCAGAGCAGTAGATTTTCTTTCTGCCTTATTCCCTGATTTTGAAGAGTTTAGAGAACCTTTTGTTGGTGGCGGTTCCATCTTTTGTTACTTAAAACAACGTTTCCCCAAAAAACAATTCTGGATTAACGACCTTTACTTTGAACTCTACAATTTTTGGGAAAACTCACAAAACAACCTTTTACCGATTGTTGAGCAAGTTTTAACCTGGAAAAATCAGTTCGCAGAAGGAAAAGAACTTTACCAATTCTTACTGGTAAACTATAAAAATTTTAACTTAGCACAAAAAGCAAGTGCATTTTTTATTTTTAACAGAATTACTTTTTCAGGAACAACAGAAGCAGGCGGCTACTCCGAACAGGCTTTCAAAGGAAGGTTTACAAATTCAAGCATTGAAAGACTAAAAGAAATTGAAATGGTTCTGACAAACACAAAAATCACTAACCTTGATTACTCTGAACTGCTCGGAAAAGAAGGAAAAAACGTTTTTATTTTTCTTGACCCACCTTATTTTTCTGCTACAAAATCAGCCCTCTATGGAAAAAACGGAAATTTTCATAAAACTTTTGACCATGAAAGATTTGCAAAAAACGTGGAAAATTGCAAACACAAGTGGCTTTTAACTTACGATGACTCGCCTTTTATCAGAAAACTTTTTTCATTTGCAAACATCCAAACCTGGGAACTAACTTACGGAATGCGAAACGTTAACCACTGCTCAAAACAAGAAGCTAACGAACTTTTAATTTCCAACTACATTGAAAAATTACCTGAAAACAACCAACTAATACTTTTCGGGAAAAATTTGAAAGCTACCTGTTAACTTTTTGTAACCCAAAAACACACCTGAAAGACTTAGCCTTTCTCCCGAAAAATTATTTTTTCGTTTGCAAACCTGTTAAACTAAAACTTAACTTTCAACAAAAAAACTAAGGGAAAACCGTGATGAAAAAAAATTACCTGCTTCCACTAATCTTTGCACTCGCAAACAATTCCTACGCACAACTTTCATCGCTCAGCGGCTACGTTTACGACCAGACAAACCACGAAAGATTAATCGGCGTCAGTATCTTTTTACCTGAATTAAAAACCGGTGCAATCACAAGCGAAAACGGCTACTACGTAATCCCAAGACTCAAAGAAGGAACTTACAAAGCCACTTTTTCCTACATCGGCTACGAAAATTTTACTGCAGAAATCAAACTCGCAAAAGGCGAAAAAAAATACCTTGACGTAAACCTGAAACCAACACAAACAAACATTGAGGAAATCGTGATTTCAGCAGAAGCCGAAGAAGTTTCCATCAGTGAAAAACTCTACAAAAAACCAATTTCACAAGTCTCAATCAAACCTAAAGACCTTGAAACAATGCCACAGTTCGTTGAAGCAGACCTTTTACGTTCTTTGCAAACTCTTCCCGGTGTTGTTGCTGTTTCGGATTTTTCAAGTGCCTTGTACGTTCGCGGCGGAACTCCTGACCAAAATCTAATTTTACTCGACGGAACAGACGTTTACAATCCTGAACACGCATTCGGCATTTTTTCGGCTTTTGACATGGAAACAATCAAACAAGCTGACCTCTACAAAGGTGGTTATCCTTCAGAGTACGGCGGAAGACTTTCTTCCGTTCTGAACATCATTAACAAAGACGGAAACAGAGAAAATTTTGACGGTGCCGTTTCAGTCAGTGCTTTGTCTTCAAAGGCAAACCTTGAAGCTCCTTTGGGAAAAATCGGTTCAATTTCGCTTTCAGGACGCAGAACTTACCTTTCCGAAACAATTGGACTTTTTGTCAAAGACCTCCCTGATTATTATTTTTACGATGGAAGTGCAAAAGCATTTTTTGACCTCGGACAAAAAGACAAACTGATTTTGAGTGCTTACGGAGGACGTGATTTTTTGGATTTTACGCTTGACCCGGACAATCCAAACTCTTCAAAATTTAAGTACGACTGGGGAAACAAGACTTTCTCCTCAAACTTTAATCACGTTTTTTCGCCAACGTTGTACAGCAGTTTCTGGCTGACTTACAGCCGTTTCACTTCAGACTTCAGCATTGGCGGAATTGAGTTCAGCGAAAGAAACAAAATTCATGACCTTTCGGTAAAAACAAATTTTACTTACCTTTACAGCGATAAACACGCTTTCAAAACAGGGCTTGAGCTAAAATTTTTGAACCTTTACTACTTTCAAGACTGGAACAAAACACTTGAAGTTAAGGTGGATAAAAACAAAACACTGCTTTCGTTTTTTGCAAAACACGAGTGGAAAGCAACCGACCTTTTGTTTGTTGACTACGGTTTCCGCGGAAATTCCTACTTAACAGGAAACACAACCTACTCGGATTTGGGACCAAGAATCAGCGCAAAGTACCGTTACTCAACAGAAACAACTTTCAAGGCTTCAGCAGGCTACTTTTACCAGTACCTTCACAGGCTTCCAAGATTCATTGTTAGCGATGTTTGGACAAGTTCAGACGCGAACTACGGACCTTCAAACTCAAAACATTTGATTTTTGGGCTTACAAGCGAGATTTTCAAGGATTACGAGTTTGAAACAGAAGTTTACTACAAGTCTTACAACAAAATTTTATCTTCAAAAAATAATTCAAATTACGACGGAAGACCGACTTCGCGCGAAACAAGAACTGATGATTTTGGGAACGAGTACCAAGTTTCAGTTTACACAAACACAGTCGGACTTTACGACGAAGGTAAAGGCAGAACTTACGGCGGCGAAGTGATGCTTAAAAAATCTGCGGGAAACTCAACGGGCTGGATTGCTTACACCTACTCAAACACCAAGTACAAAATCACAAACGTGAACAGCGAAAATTTTTATTCACCAAGGCATGACAGACCTCACGTTGTAAACTTTGTTCTAAATCAGGGGCTTTGGAAAAGCGAAAAATCCAAAAGAAAGAACTTGGTTTTAGGTTTAAATTTTATTTACGGTTCCGGGCAACCAATCACTTTGCCTGCAAAGTATGTTTACGCAGAACTTGGACCCGGTACGAACTCAAGAAGAGACATTTACTACCCTTTTGACAAAAATGGTTTTCGTTTGCCTGCCTACGCAAGGCTTGACGGAAGTTTGACCTGGAACGTGAACAACTGGTCTTGGTACCTGCAAATTTACAATTTGGGAAACAGAAAAAATGTCTGGGCAGTTTTTTACGAAACAGAAGTTCGGGAAGAAGGGGAGGAAACTACAAACAATGCAAAAATTAATGTTGTTTCAATGATTCCGTTTTTTCCTTCAATTGGTGTGAAGTACAGTTTTTAGAAAATTTGGCGTTTTCCTGAAAGTTTAAAATTCTAACCTTCATTTTTTTTGTCCAAATCCTTAAAATCAACATCTTCAATGTCCATTTGTTCGTAGTTTAGTTTGTTTTCATCGTTAGTTTTTGGTTCGTTTGGAAAGTTAGGTTGAGTTGGTTTTTGCTTAAAAAAGTTTTTAAACAAAAAATAACTGATAAAACCTAAAGCAATTAGTTTCCACATTTTTTAGCCTTTATTTTTTAATAATTGGATTGTAAAAACGGATTCCACTGCTAAATCTGTAGTTTACAATCACTTTAAACAAATCCTCAAAGTGTTCTTCATTTTCAACAAAATCAATCTCTTCAGCATTAATTACCAAAAGTTGTGTTTCTCTGTAATCAAAGAAAAATTTGTTGTACGCATCGTTCAGGTTTGCAATGTAATTGTATGAAATCTCTTTTTCAATCTCACGGTTTCTAAGTTTAATATTTTTCATTAACCGGTCTGTTCCGGCTTGCAAGTAAATCACAAGGTTTGGTTTTGGAACACTCAAAGCCATCAGTTCTGCGACCTTTTGGTAAAGATAAAAATCCCTTTCTTCGAGATTAATTTCAGCAAAAATTCTGTCCTTGTTAAAAATGTAATCACTAACAACGACCTGACTAAAAAGGTCAATTTGTGAGATTTTGCTTTGCTGTTTGAACCTGCTGAAAAGGAAAAACAGTTGTGTTTGCAAAGCAAATCTTTCCCTGTCTTTATAAAATTCCTCAAGGTAGGGATTTTCCTCAAACTGCTCAAGCTCAATCCGGGCGTTCAGTTTTTTGGCAATTTTACAAGCTAAAGTTGTTTTCCCAACTCCGATAACACCCTCAATTGCGATGTAAGAAAGCTGATTCAAAATTTTACCTTTAGTTAATTTTTAGTTTTTCATTAATAATTACTTTGCAGGAATCCGAGCAATTTTCAAGAAGCAAAGCGAAAGTCATTCCAAAATGCTCACAAAAATAATTCCCTGCAATTTCATTCAAAGGCTCAAGCACAAAATTTCGTTTTCCCATTTCCGGGTGAGGAATTTTCAGGTTTTCTTCACAAACAACCAAATTTCCAAAAACCAAAATATCAATGTCAATTGTCCTTGCTCCGAAACGCTCTTTTCGTTCTCTTCCAAGTTTTGTCTCAATTTCTAAAATCATTTTCAACAAATTTTGTGGCGACAAAGTTGTTTCAAGCTCAACTGCAATGTTTAAAAAAAAATCCTGGTCCTTTTTACCAAAAGGCTCTGTTTCATAAACTGAAGAAACCTTAACAACTTGAATTTCTTTGTTTTGTGAAATTTGGTTTACAGCTTCTTTTAAGTTCTTTAATTTATCGCCAAGGTTACTCCCCAAACTTAAAAATGTCTTCACTTTTACGCCTTACCTCAACTTCAATGTAATCAAAAATTCCGTTTACAGGAGCATTTGGTTTGCGAAGACAAACAATAACTTCCTTAACAATTTTATGGTTTGCAAGAATCAGCCTTGCAATTTTATCAGCAAGAGTTTCAATTAAATGATGTTTTTGGTTGGTTACCAGGTCAAAAACCTCGTTGAAAATATTTTCGTAATCAACAGTTTCTTTCAAATCGTCATTTTCAATTGCCTTTGAAGCATCAAAAAAAAGTGTCAAATCCAATGCAAAACGTTGCCCTAAAGTTCGTTCTTCCTGAAAAGCTCCGTGTTTCGCAAAAAATAAAATATTCTTAAAAGTAATTCTTTCCAATTTTTTCACCCAAGTTAGAAATTACAAATTTAACTGAAAAACTATGAATTAAAAATTAAGAATTAAGAGAAAGAGGAGTTTTTTTGTTTCAAGCCGGAAATTCACTACAAAACCAGACTTTCCTTGGCAAATTTCTCTTTTAAAACACTAACTCTTTAATTCCTCTTTTAAAAACTTCGCTGTGTAGGATTCTTTTGATTTTACAACTTCTTCAGGAGTTCCTGTTACAAGAATTTTTCCACCATTGTTTCCGCCTTCCGGTCCCAAATCCACAATAAAATCCGCCGTTTTAATCACGTCAAGATTGTGTTCAATTACCAAAACCGTGTTACCTTTTTCAACAAGTTTTTCAAGAACTTTAAGCAACATTTTTACATCGTCAAAATGCAAACCCGTTGTTGGTTCGTCAAGAATGTAAAGCGTTTTTCCCGTTCCAATTTTTGAAAGTTCTGTTGCAAGTTTTACTCTTTGAGCTTCTCCGCCTGAAAGCGTTGTTGCCTGCTGTCCCAAGTGAATGTAACCAAGCCCAACATCGTACAAAGTTTGTAATTTTCTTTTCACGGAAGGAACATTTATAAAAATTTCCAATGCTTCTTCAACAGTCATTTCAAGAACTTCCGAAATATTTTTACCCTTGAACCTTACTTCTAAGGTTTCTGAGTTGTAGCGTTTTCCTTTGCAAACTTCGCAAGGAACGTAAACATCCGGTAAAAAGTGCATTTCAATTTTGATTAAACCTGCTCCTTCGCAGTTTTCACAACGTCCACCTTTTACGTTAAAACTGAATCTTCCTGCCTGGTAACCGCGAATTTTTGCTTCAGTTGTAGTCGTAAAAAGGTCTCTGAGTGGCGAAAAAAGTCCTGTGTAAGTTGCAGGATTTGAGCGTGGAGTTCTTCCAATTGGTGATTGGTCAATGTCAATTACTTTGTCAAGGTTTTCCAGACCTGAAATTTTTTCGTGAGCAAGTGGCTGAAGACTTGAGTCGTAAAAATGCTTTGCAAGAATCGGGAAAAGCGTTTCGTTAATCAAAGTGGATTTTCCTGAACCGGAAACTCCGGTAACACAAACAAAAGTTCCAAGTGGGAACTTAAAATCAATGTTTTTCAGGTTGTTTCCCGAACAATTTTTTATCTCAAGAAAATTTCCGTTCCCAACCCGTCTTTTTTGTGGAACTTCAATTTTTTTCTCACCTGAAAGGTACTGACCTGTAATTGAGTTTTTATTTTTTTTGAGTTCTTCAGGGGTTCCGGCTCCAACAATACTTCCGCCATTTCTTCCCGCTCCCGGACCTAAATCAAGAATAAAATCTGAAATTTCCATCGTGTCTTTGTCGTGTTCAACGACAATCACAGTGTTTCCCAAATCTCTGAGTTTCAACAAAGTTTTAATTAATCTTTCATTGTCTCTTTGGTGAAGCCCGATACTTGGCTCGTCAAGAACGTAAAGAACACCAACTAACTGTGAACCAATTTGAGTTGCAAGGTGAATTCTTTGGCTTTCTCCGCCTGAAAGCGTGTTTGCGGTTCTGTCAAGGCTCAGGTAATCAAGCCCGACACTAAGTAAAAACCCGGTTCGTTCTTTGATTTCTTTAAGGATTTGAGTTGCAATTTCTTGTTCACGTTCAGTTAATTTTAAATTTTCGAAAAAATTGTAAGCATTAGAAATTGACATTGAAGCAACGGAAGCGATGTTTTCGTTTGCAATTTTTACGGCTAAAGTTTCCTTTTTTAACCTTGCTCCGTTACAAGTTTTGCAGGTTGAGTTAGACATCCAGCGTTCAATGCTTGTTTTTGCGGCGGCAGAAGCTGACTCTTTGTAACGTCTGTTCAGGTTTGTAATTATTCCTTCAAAGTGTCCCTGGTATTCGTACTTGCTTTTTCCGTCTTTACTCTCAAAAGCGAATTTTATTTTCTCACCTTTGGAACCGTAAAGAATAATTTCTCTGATTTTTTCATTAAGTTCGTTAAACGGAGTGTTGAAACTGAAATCAAAAACCTTTTTCAAAGTTCGCAACTGTTCAAAGTACCAACCTTTTCGTGGGATTCCAAGTGGAGCAACTGCTCCTTGATTTATGGAAAGTGAAGCGTCGGGAATGATTAATTTTTCATCAATTTCAAACCTGAAACCGATTCCGTCACAATCAGAACAAGCACCAAAAGGTGAATTAAAAGAAAAATTCCGCGGGGCAATTTCTTCGTAGGAAATTTGACAGTCGTGGCAAGCGAAATGCTCCGAAAACAATGTTTCACTTTGCCCAACGACATCAACCAAAGTAATTCCTTTGCCAAGTTTCAGAGCAGTTTCAATTGAATCCGTCAAACGGCTACGAATTCCGTCTTTAACTACAAGCCTGTCAACAAGCACTTCGATTGTGTGTTTTTTGGTTTTTGCGAGTTTTATTTCTTCGCTAAGCTCCTTGATTTCTCCGTCAACACGGACACGTGTGTAACCATCTTTTTTAGTTTCGGTAAAGAGTTCTTTGTACTCACCTTTCCTGCCGCTAACAAGTGGTGAAAGGATTTGGATTTTAGTGTTTTGTGGAAACTCAAGAATTGTGTTTACAATTTGTTCTGCGGACTGTTTTTGGATTTTTTTTCCGCAGTTGTAGCAGTGTGGAATTCCAACTCTTGCGAAAAGTAAACGCAAGTAATCATAAATTTCAGTAACAGTTGCAACCGTTGAACGTGGATTTCTGCTGACAGATTTTTGCTGAATTGAAATTGCAGGTGAAAGCCCGCTGATGTAGTCAACGTCTGGTTTTTCCATCAAACCAAGGAACTGTCTTGCGTAAGAAGAAAGGGATTCTACGTAACGCCTTTGCCCTTCAGCGTAAATTGTGTCGAAAGCAAGCGAAGATTTTCCTGAGCCGGAAAGACCTGTAATCACAACAAGTTTGTTACGCGGAATTTTTACGTCAATGTTTTTTAGGTTGTGCTCTCTTGCACCTTGAACGATGATAAAATCTTGTGAACTCATTTAAAGCCTTAATTTTTTTTGAATAAAACGTAAGAAAATAGAGTTTTGAACTGACAACAGTATGTCATAAATATAAAAGTTGCATTTTTCAAAAATAAAATTTAACTTCTTGTGATTTTAAACAAAGACAAAAATATTTTTTTTGTTTTCAAATCACACTTTAAAAGTTTAAGTGTTTTTTTATTGCTAATGAAATTATGGTTTTCAACTCTTTAAATTTTTTTTTTGTAAAGAAGTAAAGTTATGGAAAAAAATATTGCACAAGGAAATTTTAACAGAATTCTGGAAAGCTATCTGAAAGAGATAAATCAATGGAGTTTGCTTTCTCAGGAAGAAGAAATTTCACTTGCAAAAAAAATCAAAGATGGTGACCAGTTTGCGATTCAAAAATTAGTTACTGCAAATTTAAGGTTTGTGGTTTCAGTCGCGAAACAATTTCAAAACCAGGGAATTATGCTTGAAGACCTGATTAACGAAGGTAACATTGGTTTAATTAAAGCAGCTTACAAGTTTGACGAAGCACGTGGTTTTAAATTTATTTCTTACGCGGTCTGGTGGATTCGTCAGGGAATTATGCAAGCCATCGCTGACCATTCAAGAGTTGTACGTTTGCCAACCAACAAAGTTGGAAACATTACCAAACTTGGGAAAGTCCACAACTTTCTTGAACAAGATTTTGAGCGTGAGCCAACGATTGAAGAACTTGCTGAAGTTATGAAAATCACTGTTTACGAAGTTTCTGAAACAGTCCGAAACTCGTCAAAGTACATTTCAATTGATGCTCCTATTTACAGTGAAGATGACAGCAGCTCTTTCCTTGACATAATTCCTTCAACAAACGAAGAAACTCCTGACGAAAATATTTCAACTGAATCAATGAAACAAGAAATAAACAGAATTTTAAACAGTCTAAGTGACAGGGAAACAAAAATTGTTAAACTTTATTTTGGCTTAGAATCTGACAAACCTGCCACTCTTGAAGAAATTGGTTTAATAATGAACCTGACCAAAGAACGTGTAAGACAAATCAAAGAACGTGCAATCAAAAAACTAAGGCACGCCTCAAGAAGCAAAGTTCTCCGAAGTTTTATAGACTAAAAAAATTGAACCTTCAACGCAAAACACTAAAAAATCCCTTCTCCTTTTCTGGAAAAGGACTTCACACCGGAAAAAATGTCTCCGTAAAAGTCTCACCAGATTTTTTGTGTGAAGGAATTTTTTTTGAACGAAAAGACTTAAAAAACTACCCTAAAATCCCAGCAAAAATTGACCTTGCCTCACAAACAAGCCAAAAACAAACTGTCCTTGAAAAAAATAACCTGAAAATCCTGACTCCTGAACACCTTTTAGCTGCACTCTTTGCTTCTGGAATTACCGACGCAAAAATCCAGCTTTCAGGCGAAGAAATCCCAATTCTTGACGGAAGTGCAAAATTTTTCCTTGAAAAAATCACAACTCTTGAGCTAAACAAAACTTTCAAACCATTAAAAATTCACAAAACTCTCGAAGTTTACGAAAAAGATTCTTTCCTGAAAATCACACCTTCTCAAACTTTCTCAATCAAAATTTCAGCAAATTTTCACGAACTTGGCTTTTTTCAAGATACTTTTACGCTCAACGACTTTGAAAAAATCGCTCAGGCACGAACTTTTTGTTACCTCAGCGAAATTGAGTTTTTACTAAATTGTGGCTTGATTAAAGGCGGAAACCTTGGCTCAGCTTTTGTGATTGTAGATTGTGAACCTTCAAAATTCTTGATTGAAGCCTTTGGTAAAAATTATCCAAAAATTCTCACACTAAAAAAAGGCGAAATTCTTTCCGAAGAGGGTGGAAATTTCAGAGTTCCCAAAGAGCCTCTTTTACACAAAGTTCTTGACCTTTTAGGAGATTTTTCCTTACTTCAAACTTTCGTTTCAGGAAAAGTAGAGGCTTACCAACCAAGCCATAAACTTAACCATAAATTTTTAAAAATGCTGCTAACTCAAAACACTTAGGAGTTTTAAATGGAAAAAAACTACGAACTTGACGTAAACGAAATAAAAAATGTCTTAGCTCACCGCTACCCGTTTCTGCTCGTTGACAGAATTTTATCAATTGAAAACGATAAAAAAGTTGTTGGCTTAAAAAACGTAACCTGCAACGAACCACACTTTCAAGGGCATTTTCCCGAAAAACCAATTATGCCGGGAGTTTTAATCCTTGAAGCAATGGCTCAAACAGGCGGAGTTTTGCTGATGAAAATCGTCCCAAACTACAAGGAAAAACTGATTTATTTTATGGCAATTGACAACGCAAAATTTCGCAAACCCGTTGTTCCGGGCGACCAGTTAATTTTTGAAGTTGAACTTTTGTCTTTTCGCAGAAATATTTGTAAACTTCAGGGAAAAGCACTTGTTGACGGGCAACTCGTTTGTGAAGCTGAATTTACTGCAGCAGTTGTTGACAAGTAAAATCAAAACTGAACCAAAACATCTTTCCTTAATTTTTTAGTTTTATGAAAACCATTTCTGAAAAAGCAAAAATACACGAAACAGCAAAAATTTCAAACTTTACAATCGTTGAAGCCAACTGTGAAATCGGCGAAAACTGTGAAATCGGTTCAAACGTTTTAATTTGCGAAGGAACAAAACTTGGCAAAAATGTTCAGGTTTTTCACGGAGCCGTAATCGGAAACAAATCACAGGACCTGAAATCTAAAAACGAACTTTCGTTTGTAGAAATCGGGGATTTTACAACCATCCGCGAGTACGTAACAATTAACAGGGCAAGTGAAAAAAATGGCGTTACAAAAATCGGCAAAAACTGCCTTTTGATGGCTTACGTTCACGTTGCACACGATTGTAAAATCGGCAACAACGTAATTTTAGCAAACTGCGTTCAGCTTGCAGGCTACGTGGAAATTGATGATTTTGCAGGAATTGGTGGAATTGTTCCCGTTCATCAGTTTGTAAAAATCGGAAAGTTTGCTTTTGTTGGCGGAGGTTACAGAGTTAGCAAAGACGTTCCGCCTTACGTTCTGGCTGGCGAAGAACCTTTACGCTTTTGTGGTCTGAACTCGGTCGGATTAAAACGAAATGGTTTTTCACAATCCCAACTTACTGAAATTAAACGAGTTTACAAAATTCTTTACCGTTTGGATTTAAACATTTCCCAGGCAGCAGAAATCCTTTCAGACGAAAAACAAAATTCCCGGGAAAAAACTGAAATTTTAAATTTTATCAGAAACTCAAAACGCGGGTTGATTTAGTTCTCAAAACTAAACTTGTCAAATTTTCAGAAAATTTTTGTAACTTTGTGTTTGCAAACTTGAAGGACAAAAAATTGAAACCTTTTGGAACACTTTACATTGTTGCAACACCAATCGGAAACCTTGAAGACATCACTTTCAGAGCTGTAAAAACTTTGAAGGAAGTTAATTTAATTGCTTGCGAAGACACACGAACAAGTGGGATTTTGCTCAAACATTTTGGGATTGAAACACAAAAAACAAGTTACCACGATTTCAGCGAAGCCTCAAAACTTGAAAAATTACTTTCAGTTCTGAAAGAAGGCAAGTCTGTTGCAGTGATTAGTGACGCAGGAACGCCGGGAATTTCTGACCCTGCTTTCAGGCTTGTGCGAAGTGCGATTGAAAATAAAATTCAAATTGTCCCGATTCCCGGAGCTTGTGCGGGAATTTCCGCTTTGGTTGTTTCAGGGGCAACAACTGACCGTTTCGCTTTTGAAGGTTTTTTACCAACCAAAAAAGGACGTGAAACAAAACTTAAAGAGCTTTCAGGTTGTGAGCAAACTTTGATTTTTTACGAATCTCCACACAGAATTTTAAAAACTTTGGAAGATTTTAAAAAATATTTTCCGGGCAGAAAAGTCATTGTTGGTCGTGAAATTACAAAAGTTTTTGAAGAATTTTTGCGGGGAACTTTTGAAGAAGTGATTGAAGAATTTAAAAAAAAGCCTTCAATCAAGGGCGAGTTTGTCATTGTCATTGATAAAAAATAATTTTGGAGGAAAAACTTTGGTACCTAAATGGATTGAAAATTTTTGGCGTGGTGTGATTAGCCCAATTGTCAATTTTTCAATAAAAAAACGAGTTAATCCAAATTTTTTTACAACGCTTGGATTTATTTTAACTTTGTTCGGGGCAATTTTGCTTGGATTTGGTTTATTGTTTCACGGTGGATTTTGGATTTTAATGGGAGGAACTTGCGATATGATTGATGGAAAAATTGCACGGGAAACAGGGCAAGTTACGACTTTTGGGGCGTTGTACGATTCAGTTTTAGACCGTTACTCAGAGTTTGTAATGTTTGCAGGAATTGGAGCTTACTACTACGTTAAAGGACCAGCAAACCACGGGGAAGATTCAATAATTTTTAGTTTTTTGAAAAACTGCGAAAAATTTTGTGGCTTGGAGACAAGAATTTTGAACGAAATTCCACTTAGTTTAATCGGGACTGTTTTTGCAGTTGGTGGTTCTTTGATGGTTTCCTACACACGGGCAAGAGCGGAAGGACTTGGGCTTGAGTGCAAAGTTGGTTGGTTACAAAGACCTGAAAGAGTTTTACTTGTTGGTTTTGGTTCGCTTCTTTCAGGGTTTTTACCACAAACAAACGGAATTTACGGAACCGAATACCCATTAATTATTGCAATTTGGTTGATTGCAATTTTCTCAAACGTTACAACTTTTCAAAGAATTAATCACATTAAAAAAACTCAGCGAGGATAAAAAATGTTAGCAGCAAACGTTTACGTTACACTTAGAAAAAGCATTCTTGACCCACAGGGAACAGCAGTAAAAAATGCACTTCAAAGCATTGGTTACGAAGAAATTCAGGCTGTTCGGATTGGAAAGTTCATTGAAATTTCGCTTGACGGAATCTCAAAAGAACAAGCTGAAACAAGAGTTCGTGAGTACTGTAAAAAGCTACTCGCAAACGAAATTATGGAAGATTTCAGGTTTGAAATTGTGGAAAAATAAAAATGAAAATTCAAAAAATTACAATTGAAAATTTCAGAGCTTTTAAAGAAAAACAAACTTTTGATTTTTCCAACTACTACGGAAAGCCTTTTAACACCTTTTTAATTTCAGGACCAAACGCAAGCGGAAAAACTACAGTGCTTGACGCAATCCACCTGATTTTTGAAGTCGCTTCCAACAGAAACAGCCCCGTTTTAAGAGAAGGTTTGGTTTTTGACGCTAAAAACATCGTTCACACAAAAGGCGAACCAGCAAAAATTACACTTGAGTTTGAGCTTCAGGATGAAGAAAAACAAGAACTTAACAAATTAATCTCGCTTCACTCAAAACTTTCTCCGAAAGACAAACTGAAAGACTCGGAAAAATCTTTTGCCGTTTCACTTGAGTTCCCGAATTTAGAAAAAAACAACTTGTCTTTCAAACCCAAAATCCCCGTTGCACTCGCAGGAAGAAGCTACCTGAAACAACTTTTAAAAGCAAAAGAAGTGAGACCGGTTTTGTTTGAAAAAATTGGTGGTGTTTGCTACTTTGACCAAAGGCGAACCGTAAAAGAACACAAAAACAAGCGTGGCATTTTTCTTTTTGAGGAGGTGTGGGAAGAACCAAAAAAGTTGGATGAAAACATTGTTGAGTGGCTTCTGGAGTTTTTTAACAAAGATTTTAGTTGGGATGAAAAACAGTTCGGAAAATCAAACTGGAAACAGGTTCAGGAAATTTTTGATAAAATTTGCTTCCCGACAAAGTTAGAAAAAATGGTTTCCGGACCAGAGTTTACAGACATCGTTTTGAAAAAAGAGAACGGGGAAACTTACGGTTTTAATCAGGCAAGTTCCGGAGAAACACAGGTGCTAAGGTTTGCTGTCGGGCTTGTTGTTGAAGCTGTCTGGAATTCCGTTGTTTTACTTGACGAACTTGAAACTCACCTTCACCCTGAATGGCAGGTTAAATTCCTGAACTTTCTGGAAAACGACGGCAGAAACAATCAATATTTAATCACAACACACAGTCCGTTTGTTGCTTCTAAATTTTCAGACTTACAGCACTTAAGTTTAGGTGAACTAAGTGAGTAAATCCATTGAAACATCGTCCCCAATTTTGGTTTGCGAAGGAAGACCTTCAAAAAGTTTCGATGGAATGATTTTAGAAATTGTTCGAAAAAAACTTGAATTAGATTTTGAGATTGTTCAGGCAGGGAGCAAAAATAATTTTACTGTTGTCGTACAGCAACAATTTTATGAAAACAAGAACCGTAAAATTTTTGCGATTCAAGACAGAGATTTTAAAAAACAAGAAGTTAAAGAAACAAAAATTAAAAATGCCGGAACTGGAGAAACTTTAGCAATTTGTTTTTTGTGGAAAAGACAAGAAATTGAAAACTACCTGCTTGAACCTAAACTTTTGGCAAATTTTATTAGTAAAATTCCAACAAAAACTAACTCACCTCTAAGAAAAGAAATTACAACACAAGCAACTGAAACACAAATCCAAAACTTCATCCTTGAAATCGCTAAAGAACAGTACTTGAAAAATTTATGGCATTTTTTGTTTTTGCGTTTTCCTAAAAAAACTCCAAAATGTTACCTTGTAGAACCTGAACTTTCCGAAGAAACTACTTTTGAAACACTTAAAAATGAGTTTCAAAATGCTGTAGAAGGTTGGGTAAACGGAAAAAAAGAGGTTTTTGAGAATTTTTTAGACGGTATTTCTTTTGAGGAAATCTGGCAGGAAACACTTGATTTTTTTGGTGCAAAAGAATCTCTTGAACTTGAAACCGTTAAACAAAAATTTTCAGGAAAAGAAATCTGGAGCGATCTTAGAGAAAAGATAAAAAGTGAATTTAATATTTTAAAAAAAGACCAAAGTTTAGAATTGATGTTTTTGGAAGAAGTTTTGGAACCTGATTCTGAAATTTGTGTTGAATTCTCAGGTTACTTTAAAAAATTAACCCTTCCCGAAAACACAGGAATCTAAAAAATTTTCACCTTCTTCCTGTTCAAACTTTAGCAACTCAAAACCTTTAAAAACTGTTAAAAGCTCGTTTCCCTGCAAACAAAAATCCTTGTTAAAACCAAAATTTTCGTGCTGTTTCAGGTTGAAAGTTGTGTAAACCAAAGTTCCGCCTGGTTTCAAAATCCCTGAAATCCGTTCAAAAAAATTACCTCTGAGCAAAAAATGACTCACTAAAACTGTGTCAAAATAGTTTTGGAAGCCTGCAAAACCGTAAGTTTCAAGGTCGCAACTAACAGTTTTGATTTTTACACTTTCAGCCTTTTCAAAATTTCCAAGCCTCATCAAACCAAAATCAGAAAAATCAAAACCCGTAACTTGAAAACCATTTTTAGCAAGAAAAATTGCGTTTCTTCCATCTCCACAAGCGACGTCTGCAAGTTTTCCCGTTTTTAGCAGGTGTAAGTTTCTGACTAAAAATTTATCAGGTAAGCCTAAAACAGCTTCTTTTTGTGAAAACTTTTTATCCCACTTAGCTCTTTCCAAACTCATTTTTCACTTTTATTTTGCAATTTTTAAACGTAAGGACAAGCAACTAACTGACCGTTTCCCTTGTCTTCAAGTTTTGGGGTTAAGTTTGCACACTCAGGTTTTACCATAAAACATCTTGTTCTGAATCCACAACCTGACGGTTTTGAAAGTGGCGAAGGAACGTCTCCCTGAAGCACAATTCGTTCTTTTTTGTCTTTGAGTTTTGGTTCAGGAAGTGGCACAGCAGAAAGTAAACTTCGTGTGTAAGGATGTTTTGAAGTTTTGTAAACTGCGTCAGCATCCCCGATTTCCACAAGGTTTCCAAGGTACATCACTCCAATTCTTGAAGAAATGTGTTCAACAACAGTTAAATCGTGTGCGATAAAAATGAAAGAAAGTCCAAATTCCTCTTGCAAATCCATCATTAAATTAATCACTTGAGCCTGGATTGAGACGTCAAGTGCTGAAACTGGCTCGTCAGCAATTATTAAACGTGGATTTGTCGCCAAAGCGCGGGCGATTCCGATACGTTGCCTTTGTCCGCCTGAAAATTCGTGAGGATAACGGGTTGCTTGTTCCGGTGAAAGTCCGACTTTATCAAGCAGCCAACCTATTTTTTCTTTTTTTTCCTGAGGAGTTAGTTTTGTGTGGATGTCTAAAGGTTCACGAATAATTTCGCCGACAAGCATTCTTGGGTTCAACGAAGAAAATGGATCCTGAAAAATCATTTGGATGTCTGAACGGTAAGGATTGATTTCTTTTCGTGTAAGAGGCAAAAGGTCAACAAAGTTTCCGTTTCGTTCAAGTAAAACTTGTCCGCTGGTTTCAACTTCCGGAGCAGTAATTTTCAGCACGTTGATTAAGGCTTTTCCAACTGTTGATTTTCCACAACCGGATTCACCAACAATTCCAAGTGTTTCGCCTTTCGTAACGTCAAAAGAAACTCCGTCAACGGCTTTGACTTCTGCGATTCTTTTTTGGAAGACGCCACCAAAAAGCGGAAATTTTACCCTTAAATCTTTTACCTTTAGTAAAACGTTGTTTTCGGTCATTTTTTACGATCCAAAATTAAAAGTTAAAATTAATAAAGATGACACCTTACAAAGTGTTTTGGCTCAATTTCTTTAAGTTCCGGTTCCACTGTATCACACTGAGGGAGCACTTGTTCGCAACGCGTACAAAACTTACAACCAACTGGCATGTTTAAAATTGGTGGAACAACTCCTGAAATTGCTTTCAGTCGTTTTTGTCTTTCTTTATCAGGTCTTGGAATTGAATTGAAAAGCCCGTTTGTGTAAGGATGTAAAGGGTTTCCAAAAAGCTCGTTTACTTCTGCAATTTCCTGGATTTTCCCGCCGTACATTACAATCACTCTGTTACAAGTTTCAGCAACAACGGCAAGATTATGAGTAATCATTAAGATTGCAGCTTCTTCACGTTTTTCTTTAAGTTTCAGCATTAAATCAAGGATTTGAGCCTGGATTGTAACATCAAGAGCGGTTGTCGGCTCATCAGCAATCAAAAGTGCAGGATTACAAATCAACGCCATCGCAATCATCACACGTTGTCGCATTCCACCGGAAAACTGGTGCGGGTAATCTTTCATTCTTTTTGCAGGGTCAGGCATTCCAACGGCAGCAAGCATTTCAATGCTTCGTTTGTTAGCTTCTTCCCACGAGAGGTTTTCGTGTTTCATCAAAATTTCATTCATTTGCATTTCTATTTTGAAAACAGGATTTAACGAAGTCATTGGTTCCTGGAAAATCATTGCAATGTCTTTTCCACGATACTTTCGCATCTCTTCAAACGAAAGTTTTAACAAATCAACACCTTTGTAAAGTATTTCTCCGCCTGCAATTTCTCCTGGTGGAATTGGGATTAACCTGTTGATTGAAAGAGAAGTTACAGATTTTCCTGAACCGGACTCTCCGACAATCCCTAAAACTTCACCTTTGTAAATGTTAAACGAAACTCCGTCAACTGCTTTTGCGGTTCCTGCTTCTGTTTTGAAGTGTGTTTTTAAGTTGCGAATTTCAAACAATTTTTCCATTAATTTTTTACCTTAATCTTGAGTAAACTTTTGG
This sequence comes from bacterium, assembly GCA_020850775.1. Lineage (GTDB taxonomy): Bacteria > CLD3 > CLD3 > CLD3 > CLD3 > JADZEA01. Next base: position 785 of record JADZEA010000055.1, on the reverse strand, counting down.
GTCAAATGCTTCCCGTACACCTTCACCAACAAAAGTAATTGTCATCAGTGTAAAGAAAATTGCAGTTAGTGGCGAAACAATTAACCACCAATAACGAATGTCCTGAGTTCCTTGTCCAATAAGTTCTCCCCAACTTGGAGTCGGAGCTGCAAGCCCAAAACCGAGAAAATCCAATGAAACTAAAACAGTAATGTAACCAACAACTGCAAAAGGTGCAAAAGCAATCACTGGAGTCAGGGCATTTGGAAGAATGTGTTTGAACATTACCTGAAAATCATTTGCTCCCATTGAAACAGCTGCACTGACGTAATCTTTTGCCTTTTCGCGGTAGTACTCACCACGCAGGTAGTAAGTTTCAGGAATCCAACCAGTCAGGACAACAAGCATCACTACAAGCAACAGAAACGACGGTTTGGTGATTGAAACCAAAATCATCATTAAAAACAGAAACGGGATTGCACTGAGAACTTCAATGAACCTTTGCCCGTAGATGTCAACTTTTCCGCCGTAGTAGCCTAAAAGTGCGCCGATAACAATCCCAATCAGGAACGAAAAAAAAGTTACGACGAGTGCAAAGGAAATTGAAATCTGAAAGCCATAAATTAACCTTGCAAAAACGTCTCTTCCGCGGTTGTCCGTTCCTAAAATGTGTGTTGCGTCGGGAACTGTTGGTGGTTCACCACTAATTTCAGAAAGTAAATTTTCAACCGGGCTAAAAGGATAAAGTGGCATTAAAATCCAGTTCCCTTTGTTTTGCTGTTCAAAAGTTTTTTTAAGTTCGCGGT
>JADZEA010000054.1 GCA_020850775.1 bacterium | reverse complement strand
TCTGATATTCTACGTGTGCCGTGTTTATCGTGATACCTCTCGCTTTTTCCTCAGGTGCATTATCTATGCTGTCGTAATCCCTGAATTGTGCTAAACCTTTGTTTGCCAAATATTGGGATATCGCTGCAGTTAAGGTCGTCTTCCCGTGATCCACGTGACCTATTGTACCTACATTTACGTGAGGTTTACTCCTGTCAAATTTCTCTTTAGACATTGCTATTATTCTCCTAAACTTTATAATTTTAATATTTTAAAGCCTACGATCGGGATTGAACCGATGACCTCATCCTTACCAAGGATGTGCTCTACCAACTGAGCTACGTAGACCTATAAATACACAAAAATTCCCTTAAGTTTCCTTAAAGGAATTTTCAAAAAGCGAGAGACGAGGCTCGAACTCGCGACCCTCTGCTTGGAAGGCAGATGCTCTACCACTGAGCTACTCTCGCAAAAACCAATTAGTGGGCAGAGCTGGATTCGAACCAGCGTAGTGTAGTACACGACAGATTTACAGTCTGTTCCCATTAACCACTCGGGCATCTACCCAAAAAAAAGAAGCTGGCAATGGGACTCGAACCCGCAACCTGCTGATTACAAGTCAGCTGCTCTACCAATTGAGCTATGCCAGCATTCAATTTTGAGATGTCAAATTTAGTTAAGACTTTATCAGAAGTCAAAGAAAAAAAATCTAAAAAAAAAATTTTTCTTTTTCAGCCTTTAAGCAAACCATTTTACTTTAAATCCCATTTTGTCCCTTGACTCGTATCATTAATCCTAATTCCAATATTTTCAAGTTCTTTCCTTAGTAAATCAGAACTTTCCCAATCCTTTTTATCTCTCAGGCTACTTCTTAATTTTAAAACAACACTCATTAAAGCGTTAAATTTATCACCTGTTTCAGATTTCGGTAATAAAATTCCAAGTATTGAATCCGCTGCTTCCAGAAAACGTAACTCTCCATTCAACTCGTCTAAATCTTCCTCAGAAAGAAAATCTTTTTCAAGTAAAAGATTAATCTCTTTTGCTGAATTAAAAACAATTGAAATTCCTATCGCTGTGTTAAAATCATCGTCCATTCCAATTTTAAAATCTTCTATCCTGTTTCTGTAAGCAAATTCTCCACCTTTTAGAACTCCTGCCCGTTCAAGACCTCTTCTGTAAGCATTCGTTATTTTTTCAACAGAATTTTTTGCTTCTTCAATAAAAACAACCTCATAATTTATCGGGCTTTTATAATGTTTTTGTAAAAAAAGCATTCTGATCGCTTCAGCAGGATATTTTTTTAAAACTTCACGGGCAGTGAAAAAATTACCAAGTGATTTTGACATTTTCTCATCATTAATGTTCAAAAACTCTGCGTGCATCCAATACTTTACAAAAGGTTTACCAGTAGAACACTCACTCTGTGCAATTTCATTTTCGTGGTGAGGAAAAGTTAAGTCTATTCCGCCTCCGTGAATATCAAATGTTTCTCCAAGATATTTTGAAGACATTACCGAACACTCTAAATGCCAGCCAGGACGACCATTTCCCCAGGGACTTTCCCAAAAAGGTTCACCTTCTTTCGCAGATTTCCACAAAGCAAAATCAAAATTATTTTTTTTATCTCCTTGTTCCGAACGCTCACTCGCTTGCAAATTTTCAAGTTTTTTGCCTGAAAGTTTGCCGTAATTTTTATCCTTTGAAATATCAAAAAAAACATCTCCGTCAGAATTGTAAGCAATTCCTTTTTGCTCAAGTGCCTGAACCAACTCAAGCATTTCCTCAATGTGTTCAGTCGCTTTTGGATAAAAAGTTGCTTTTTTTATTTTCAAAGCCTCAACATCCCTGAAAAATTCTTCCGTGTACTTTTCAGCAACTTCTTTTGTAGAAATGCCCTCTTTGTTTGCTCTTTCAATGATTTTATCGTCAACATCCGTAATGTTCATCACGTAAGTTACTTTGTAACCTGAAAACTCAAGATACTTCCTGACCATGTCAAAAGTGATGAAAGTTCTCGCATTTCCAATGTGAAAAAAATCGTAAACTGTCGGACCACAAACGTACATTGAAACGTGTCCATTAATTAAAGGAACAAAGGTTTCCTTTTTTCTGGTCAGTGTGTTTGATATTTTTATCATTTTTTAGTTCCATTTTAAAGTTTAGAAATTTTAGTAATTTAAAATTAAAGTAAGCCTTTACAGATGCAGTAAGGAATTGTTGCCAAAACTTGACCATCCTTAATTTCCCCTGTTTTTATCTTTTCCAAAATTTCTTCTCCTGTAAACCAATCCATTTCTAAAACCTCATTTGTATCAAAAAAATCATTAACCTTTTGAGGCTCTGTGCCAATGACAACCTCAAATTCCTGGTTTGAACAACCATTTGAAACGTAATAGTTTAGAAAAATTTCCCATTTTTTTGCTCCGTAGCCCGTTTCTTCCAAAAGTTCCCGCTTAGCTTCTTCAATTGTTTCTTCGCTTTCCATCCTTCCGGCAGGAAGCTCCCAACCAGTAAAATCAACAATAAATCTATAATTTTTAATCATTAAAACCTGTTTTTCCGAGTTTAGTAAAACAATTGCGACAGCTTTCCTTGGAAATTCCACAACGTGATGCCCGGGAATTTCTGTTCCGTCAGGCAAAACAACGTGGTCTTGTCGCATCGAAACCCAATCACTTTGGTAAACGTAACTGCTTCCCTTAACTTCCCATTTTTTCATTTCCACAACCTTCTACATTTTTTTTTCTAAACTTAATTCCAAAATTTTCCCAATCAACTCAGGAAACGAAATTCCAATTGCTTTTGCTGCCTTTGGAACCAAACTCGTTGAAGTCATTCCCGGAAGTGTGTTGACCTCAAGGCAAAAAAAATTGTCGTTTTTATCAAGCCTGAAATCTACCCGTGAGTAAACTTCGCAATCCAAAGCCTTTGCAATTTTGACTGAGGCTTCCTGAATTTTTTTCGTTACAGTTTCAGAAATTTTTGCCGGAACCTCGTACTCTGACATTCCCGAAGTGTACTTTGATTTGTAATCGTAAAACCCACCTTTCGGCTTAATTTCAACAATTGGCAAAGCTGTTTCACCTAAAATTCCTGCCGTTAATTCCCTTCCTGAAATGTATTTTTCCACTAAAATTTTTTTTGAACATTTTGCAGCATTTTGCAAAGCTTCCAAAATTTCATTTTCGTTTTTAACAATGCTCAAACCAACTGTTGAACCTTCGTCGTTTGGCTTTACAACAAACGGAAAACCAAAATCAACAAGTTCACCAACATTAATTTTTCCAACTTCAGAACTCAAAAAAACCTTCCAGGAAGCAGTTGGAACTCCAATGTTTACACAGATTTTTTTTGTCAAATCTTTGTCCATTGCAGCTGCACTCCCAAGAACTGAAGAACCTGAAAATGGAATTCCCAAAGTGCTTAACAAACCTTGAATTATTCCATTTTCGCCCTCGCCTCCGTGAAGTGCAAGAAAAACAAAGTCAACGTCCTGAAGTTTTGAAATAATTTGTAACCAGGTTTCCTTTCGTGAGGTAACAGTTTTTGTGTCAATTTCCGTAGTTTCGTAACCAAGAATTTGTAAAGCATTAACAATTTGGGCAGAAGTATTAATTGAAACTTCCCTTTCAGATGAATTTCCGCCGTAAAAAACTGCGACTTTTTTGATTTTCATTTTTACCTCTTTTTTAAAATTAAACCACAAAGACACTAAAAATTTTCAAGTGGTTTTTAGTTGTCTTTTTGCTCCCGCATTTGTGGAAAAAGCAAAACATCTTTGATTGAATCATTGTTTGTCAAAAGCATAACAAGCCTGTCAATTCCAATTCCGACTCCGGCAGTCGGAGGCATTCCGTATTCCATTGCTTCCAAAAAATCCTCGTCAACCGGTTGTGCTTCTTCGTCTCCTTTTTCGCGAAGTTTTGCCTGTTCTTCAAGCCTTTCCCTTTGCTCAAGCGGGTCGTTTAGTTCTGAAAAACAATTCGCAAATTCTTTCCCTGCGATAAAAAGTTCCCAACGCTCAACAATCCTTTCGTCTCCGCTTCTGTGAGCTTTTGCAAGTGGCGAAATTGCTTTTGGGTAATCCAAAATAAATGTTGGCTGAATTAATTTTGGCTCAACAAACTCACTGAAAATTTCGTCAACAAACTGACCGTAATTAAAATTTTCCTTTACTTCCAGATTTTTAGACTTACAAAAAACGTAAAGTTCCTGTTCGTTTGCACCGAGAATTTCAATTCCGGCGTGAGTTTTAATCAAGTCAGACATTGTTGCACGTTGAAATTTTTCGCCAAGATTAATTTCGTTGTTTCCAAAATGAAACTGCAAAACTCCGATTGATTTTTCAGCAACAAAACGGAAAAGTTCTTCCACAAAATCCATTGCTTCGCAGTAGTCAGCGTAAGCCCAGTAAAATTCAACTGCTGTAAATTCAGGGTTGTGTGTTTTATCCATTCCTTCGTTACGAAAATTTTTACAAACTTCGTAAACCCTTTCAAAACCGCCAATTATCAGCCTTTTCAGGTAAAGTTCATCGGCAATTCGCAAGTAAAGAGTTCTGTCCAAACTGTTGTGGTGAGTTGTGAAAGGTCTTGCTGAAGCTCCACCGTAAAGTGGTTGCAGGATTGGAGTTTCGACTTCAAGGAACCCATTTTCATCAAGAAATTTACGGATTGAACCGATGATTTTTGTTCTTTTTACAAAAGTTGCTTTGACTTCCGGATTCACAATTAAATCAAGGTAACGTTTTCTGAAGCGGAGTTCTTTATCCGCGAAAGCATCAAACAAAACTCCATCTTTTTCTTTCACAATTGGCAAGGGACGAATGCTTTTGCTTAAAAGTTCGTAGCTATCGGCGTGAATTGAAATTTCGCCTGTTTTTGTTTTGAAAACGTAGCCTTTCACTCCGATAAAATCCCCGATGTCTAATTTTTTAAAAATTGCGTAGTTTTCTTCGCCGACGTTGTCCCGTGTAACGTAGAGTTGAATTTTTGCAGAATCGTCAGCAATTACACAAAAAGCGGCTTTTCCCATCACACGAACAGAAGCAATTCTTCCCGCAAGTGAAACTTTATCCTCAGTTGTAAAAGCGTCAAAGTTTTCAAAAATATTGTTTGCCTTGTGGGTCCTTGCAAAAGAGTAAGGGTAAGGATTAATTCCTGCTTCACGAAACAAAGTTAATTTCTCTTTTCTAATTTTTACTAAATCATTAATTTCTTCCATCTTAGATAACCTTTAAAAGTTAGTTTTCCAAATTCACAGAAACAAAAAAAGGAGCAATTTTAAAATTTTGCTCCTTTTTATTGAATATTCTTCAAAGCAAATTTTTAAGCTGGTAATTCATAGTTTTCTTTTTCCCAAACAGTCGTGTCAAACATTGTAATTGTTTCCCAAGGACAATCTTGTGCGCACTTTTTACAACCGATGCAAGTTTCGTACAGCACTTGACACACACCAATTGGATGTAAACCTGTTTTGTCTTCAACTTTAACAATGCAAGCTGTCGGGCAGACGTCAAGACAAATTTCACAACCAGTACAACCATTTTGGTCAATTACTGCTAAAATTTTTGGTTTCTTTTTACGGGCTGCTATTTTTTCTCCGGGATAAGCCATTTTTTTTACCTTTGTTTTAGTTTGCAATCAATTGGATTGCTCAAAAATAAAATTTAGAAACTTTGAAATCAAGTTAAAATCTAAAAATTTCAAACTTTCTTTTTTAAACGGGTTCTTTGCCTTGCAAATTGTTTGTTTTTAGCACTTCTAATAATTAACTTTACAACTCAAATTATTTTTCTAAATTTTTAGCACAGAGATTAATGAACAGAGTTTTACTTTTATTTTTAGTTTTTTACAGTTTTAGCTGTTCCATTTTACAAGAAGAAATTGTTTTTTTAAAGCCAAATCTTTCTCCAAAATTACCGCAAGAAACAGAATTTTCTAAAATAATTGACCTGAACGGCGATTGGTTTTACTTGCAAACCGGTAAAAATAATTTTGAAGATGAAACTGCAAACTGGCAAAAAGTAAAAATCCCAAGTTGTTACGAAGGTGAAGGCAACGTAATTTTTAAGAAAGTATTCAGAGTTGACACAAAATTTAAGAACAAAACTTTCAAACTCAATGCACTTGGAATTAATTACAAGGCAACAATCAGGCTTAACGGCGATAGAATTGGAAACCACATTGGAGGCTACAATTCCTTCAAAGTAAACATTGACCCAAATTTGATTAATTTTAATGGTGAAAACACGCTTGAAATTCTCGTAGAAAACACGCTTGACAAAGAGAACACACTTCCTTTAAAACATCAAATTTGGGGCTGGAGAAATTACGGTGGGATTTTCAGAGAAATTTTTATCCTGATTGAACCGGAAATTACGATTTCAGAAATAAAAGCAAGCCCTGAATTTTCTCCTGATTTACAAAACGCAAGTTTAAACTTTTCCTTTTTACTTGAGAAACAAAATGCTCAGTTAATTCACTCCAAACAAACAATTTCGCCAAATTCACTGAGCAAAATTTCCGTTGGTTACGAAATTGAAGTAAAACCTGTAAATTCCGATTCCACAATTTCCGAAACCTTCAAAAATAATGGAAAAATAGTTTTTGAAATCAATGAAACCGGTAAAGTAAACGGAAGTGTAAAATTAACAAAATTAAAACTTTGGGAGCTTAACGACACAAACCTTTACGAAATTAGAATTAATGTTTTTAATGACTCACTTTTGCTAAACTCTGTTACACAAAAAATTGGTTTTAAGGAAACTGAAATTAGAAACAACAAAATTTTACTGAATGGAAAACAGATAAAAATTCAGGGTGTGAATTATTTTGAAGAGTTAAAAGATTACGGGAACTCCGTTCCTGCCAATATTTTACAAGAGGAAATTTTAACTCTAAAAAGTATTGGTTGTAACTTAATTTACTCATTTTTTCCACTCCATCCTTACGTTTTGGAGCTTTGTAATAATTATGGGATTTTGGTAATTGAGCAAATTCCACTTTGGGCGGTACCAAAAGAAAAATTTCAAAACAAACATTACATTGAATTAATCAAAGAAAATTTTTTCCAGACAATTAGTCGGGACAGATTAAATGTTTCAGTTTTTGCCTGGTCTGTTGGTGGAAGGTTTGATTCAAACACAAAGGAAAGTTTGGAACTTGCAAAATCTTTAATCAAAATTAGCAAAGAACTTGATTACCGTCCGCTTGCTTGTCAAACGACACCTTTGAGCGAGGATTTGATTACTTCAATAATTGACTTACCAATCTTGAACCTTGAATTCACACCAATTGAAACTTTGGAAAAAGACTTGGGTGATTGGCAAAAAAGATTTCCTTCAAAGCCTCTTGTAACCTTTGATTATGGCTATTTTTTGGAAAATACGACAAACAAAAAACTCAAACAAGAAAATGAACTTGATTACCAGGCAAAGCTAATTTTAGACTTTTTGGAGAAATTGGATAAAATTCCAACTTACTGCGGAGGAATAATCGCAGCTTTTAACGAATGGAAATCAGATGAACCAATGTTAACACGAGGTTTTTCAAATGAAAAAATGATTTCAAAACGCGGTTTGGTTGATTACGAAAGGAAAAATAAAAAATCTTTTGAAGTTGTCGCCGCAAAATTCAGTGGAAACAGGCTTCCTTTTGTTTCTGCTGAAGTTAGCGAAGATTCAACGAACTACACCTACTCAATTTTTGGTTTGATTTTGCTTTTGGCTTTAGGATTTATGTACAGCTCCAACCAACGTTTCAGAGAAAATTTTATACGTTCCCTGAATCATTTAAAAGTATTGTTTTTTGAAATAGAAAATAATCGTGTTGCAGTTTACGATTACCTTTTTCAACAATTATTTTTAATTTCGGCAGCTTTTAGCCTCAGCATTTTTTCATTTCTTTACACTCTCAAAAGAAACACTGCTTTTGACTGTCTCCTTAGCCAATTTTTAGAAAATGAAACACTGAAAAATTTTGCGGTAACACTGATTTGGCGACCAATCTTTAGTTTACCTTTGTTTTCAGTCTTAATTTTTATGCTTTTGCTTGCTTCTTCGGTTTTGATTTCAATGGCTTCCTACCTGCTGAAATTTAACCTGAGCTTTAGACAAATAACTTCTGTGCTTGTTTGGTCGGGAAGTTTTGTGATTTTTACAATTCCGGTTGGAATGTTTTTACCACAAATTATTGGAATTAATTACCTTAATGAACAAGGACCTGCTTTTTATTTTATTTGTGGAGTTTATGCTTTTATTCTGCTTAACTTACTTTACAGAATTAGTGATGGCATTACTATTGTTGCCAAAAGCGAAAATCGTTTATCAAAAATTATTTTTACCCTTTTCAATATTTTGGTTGTTTCCTACTTGATTTGGTACTTTTTGGAAGCTAACCAAATTTTTGAATACTACAAACTTTTGGCTTACATTAATGCAATTTAAAGTGAGGTTTTTATGAAAAAATTGTTTCTGACTGTTTTGACTTTTTGCACACTTTCAGTTTCAAATGCACAGGAACTTTCAAAATACCTTGACGTTGATTATGCAATGTTTCGCCTTGCTGACGGCTGGACACTGACTGAAATTTACTACTCTTACCCACGAACCTTGTTAGCTTTCACCGAAATGACTCCCGATTCGGATTTTGTCGCAAAGTACGAACTGACAATCAAAGTTACCAAAAAAGACTCCGTTCTCGTCAACCAAACGCTTGAAAGAACTTCCTACAACAATTTTGAAATCCCAAAACCATACCTCTCAAACCAAAAAATTTATGATTTAATCAAGCTAAACCTGCCCGTTGGAACTTACACTTTCACATTGAAAATTAAAGACCTGACTTCAGGAAATTTTGCAATTGCAGAAATTGAAAACAAAGAAATCAGCTTTGAAAAAGATAAACTTTCTGTCAGTTCGCTAATTTTAACTGAACAAATTCAAAAAACTACCGACAGCGAAAAAACTATTTTCTCAAAAAATGGCTACGAAGTCGTTCCAAACTCATCAAAAATTTACTCCGAAAACAAACCAGTCCTTACAGTTTACAGTGAAATTTACAACCTTGATTTCAGTAAAAACGAAGGCGAGTTTACTGTTCAGTACTTCATTCTTGACACTGAAGGGAAAAAAATTATTAAGGAGTTCCCTAAAAGAACAAAGAAAAAAATCGGCACAAGTTCCGTTGAAATCCAAAAAATTTCGTTGGTTGATTCGGTTGTAACTGAAAAAGTCTTTAACAACAAAACACAAGATTGGGATGAAGCAAAGTTTTACAAACTATTTTTACAAACCGGAAGCTACAATTTGATGGTTTCCGCAGAAGACTTGCAAACAAACAAAAAAATTGTTGCTAAAAAAATGTTTTTTATCCACAACCAACGAGACAAAGCCAAGGCAAACAAAACCGTTTTCAGCGATTCCGAGTACTTGAAAATGAGCGAAAAAGAACTTGACGACGAATTTGCAAAACTCACTTACCTTGTCCGTGACGAAGAGAAAAAAGCGTTTCCTAAGTTGATTTTGGAAGCAAAGCAAAAATTTTTCCCTGCTTTTTGGAAAAAAACTGACCCTACTCCGGACACTCCTTACAATGAATTTGAAATTTCCTACAAAGAAAACCTAAAATTTGTGCAGGAAAACTTTACTTCCAACTCACGAAAACTTGATGGCTACAAAACAGACCGAGGAAGAATTTACCTGACTTACGGGAAACCAAGCGAAATCCAGCAGTTTGACAACGACTCAAGTTCCCATCCTTATCAGATTTGGAATTACTACGATGTTCAGGGCGGAGTTACATTTGTTTTTGTTGATAAAACAAATGGTTTGAAAGATTACCGTTTGGTTCATTCCGACGCGAGAGGTGAATTTCCAGAAACAGATTGGTACAGAAAACACGTTGTAGTTTCTGCAAATCCGTACAGCACTCCAAAAGGCTCAATTGACCAGGACAGAAACAATTAAAAGGATAAAAATTTGAGCAATTTTTTTTTGCAGGCTGAAGAAATCAGTAAATTTTACACTTCCGGCGATAAAAAAATACAAGTCTTAAACGAACTTTCGCTTCAGGTTCACAAAGGCGAGTTCATCGCTGTTGTTGGCAATTCCGGAATCGGAAAAAGCACCTTACTTCACGTTTTGGGAACTTTAGACAGACCAACAAGCGGAACGATAAAAATTGAAAACGAAAATATTTTCGCAAAAACCGACAAGGAACTTGCGATTTACCGAAACAAAACGATGGGTTTTATTTTTCAGTTTCACCATCTTTTGCCCGAGTTTACGGCTTACGAAAATCTGTTAATCCCAACGTTAATCCACGAAAAAAGAACACCTGAAAAAGAACAAAAAGCACTTGACCTTTTAGAAAAAGTTGGCTTGGCGGAACGGATTCACCACAAACCTTCGCAAATGTCCGGCGGTGAACAGCAAAGAGTTGCGGTTGCAAGGGCTTTGATGAACAACCCAAAATTAATTCTTGCAGACGAACCTTCGGGAAACCTTGACAGAAAAACAAGCCAGGAACTTCACAACCTTCTGAAATCTTTCAGCAGAGACCAGCAACAAACTTTCATCATCGTTACTCACAACGAAAAATTAGCTTCGCTTGCAGACAGAGTGCTTGAAATTGTTGACGGTAAAATTGTAGAAAAATCATAAAATTTTATTTCTTGAATAAAACTAACTAAACCTTTAAATTTAGGCTAACTGAAACTTATCCTTTTTCAAAAGGAATTTTTTAACAAAACAACCGTTTCAGGCTTTAAAATTTTAAAATTAAAAACCGAAAGAAAAATAAATGAGACACGAGAGACCACCTAAAGAATTTTTCCAAAACAACAGAAAAAAATTCATTGAACAAATGGAAAAAAGCAGCATTGCTTATTTTTACAGTAGCGATGAAGTTTTGAGAAACGGCGATGTTCACCACGAACACAGACCAAACAACAATCTTTTTTACTTAGCAGGAATTGAAGACCCGGAATGCAAACTTTTGCTTTGTCCCGAGTACGACAGATTTCAGGAAGTGCTTTTTATTCCTTACAACGACCCAAGTTTGGCAGTTTGGAACGGACCAATGATTACTGTTGAGGAAGCAAAAGAAATTTCCGGCATTGAAACAGTGATGTACACAAACTCTTTTGAAGCACAGTTTTCGCGAATCCAAAAAAGTGTTGAAAATATTTATGCAAAATTAGACGGAACAGGAAGAGACCACGCAATTATGAACGGAGTTCGTTTCGCGGATTACCTGCGATACAATTTTCCTGGCTTGAACATCAAAAAAACTTACCCAATCAGTTCAGAACTTAGGGTTCGCAAGCAAAAAGAAGAGCTAAACTTAATGCAAAAAGCAATTGAAATCACTGAAAAAGGATTTCGTGCAGTGATTGACGAGTGTAAAGGCGGAATTTACGAATTTGATTTGCAGGCGACTTTCAGCTACACTTTTCTAAAAAATCGTTCAATGCGTTACGGTTACCAACCAATCATCGCTTGCGGAAAAAATGCAGCAACTTTGCACTACGCGGATAACAACGAACAGTTAAAAGACGGTGAACTTTTGCTTCTTGACGTTGGTGCAGAGTACTGTAACTACACGGCAGACGTTACGAGAGTTTACCCGGTAAACGGAAAGTTCAGCGAAAGACAAAAATTGCTTTACAGCGGGCTTTTAGAAATCCAGAAAGAGCTTGTGAGAAGCGTAAAACCTGAAATTACTTTCAAGGAATTACAGGAAAAAACGGTTGATTTGATTGGTAAATTTTTGTTGGAAATCAAATTAATTACGGACGTAAAAGATGCAAAAAAATATTACATGCACCACGTCTCACATTTTTTGGGACTTAGCGTTCACGACATCGGAAACCACAGCGGACCTCTTCCTGCAGGAGCCGTAATCACGATTGAGCCTGGAATTTACATTCCTGAAGAAGGAATTGGTTTGAGGATTGAAGACGATGTTTTGGTTACCGAAAGCGGTTACGAAAACCTTTCTCAAAACATTCCAAAAGAAATTGATGAAATTGAAAAACTGATGGCAAAATAAATTGGTGTGGTAAAAAAATGAAGTGTCCATTTTGTCATTCTCTTGAAACGAAAGTGATTGAAACCCGCGAAAGCAAAGATGGTTTTGTTACAAGAAGACGCAGAGAATGCCTGAACCAAATTTGCAACGAAAGATTTACAACAAGAGAGTACATTGAAAAAACTCCGGTACTCGTGCTTAAATCCAACGGAGCAACTGAAGAATTTGAGCTTGAAAAGTTAGCAAAAGGCATTCGTCTCGCTTGCCGGAAAAGACCAATCTCAAACGAAAAAATTGACCAAATCGCAACCGAAATTGAGAAAGAAATCCAAAACACTTTTGCCAAGGAAGTAAAAAGCCGTGAAATTGGTGAGTTGGTGATGAAAAAACTCAAGGAGACAGACCAAATCGCTTACGTCAGGTTTGCTTCAGTTTACAGAAATTTTACGGATGTTTCGGAGTTTGCGAAAGAAATCAGCAGCCTGCAACAGTAAATTTTAAATTTAACAATTGACTTTGAAAAAACTATTTTTTTTTAAAAAAAGGCATTTATTAACTAATTAATTTTTCTAATTTTAAATTTAGAGGAAAAAGATGAAAACATTTGTAAAAATGCTAACTTTTCTTTCTTTGGCTACTTCTGTTTTTGCTGCTCAAAGAATAGTCTTAGTTGAAGAAGGAACAAGTTCAACTTGTGGACCTTGTGCCTCAAACAACCCAACAATTCAAACTGCAGTTGAACAACTTGGGCAAGGCACAGTTTTATTTTTAACTTACCACGCCTGGTGGCCAAGTCCTGGAAATGACCCGATGTACTTGCACAACACTTCTGAAGCACAAACCAGGATCCAATCCTACTACTCAATCAATGGAATCCCTGATTTGATTACTAACGGAGTGAACACTCCCGCACAGCCCTGGAGCAATTCTTCTTTAACAAATGGCTGGTTCACTGCTGCAAGTGTTCCTGCTCCCGTAACGATTGAGGCTTTTTACTCAATTCAAAACGGACTCATCAATGTTTTCGGTGAAGTGGCTCTTGACGCAGGTTTTTCCGTTTCAAACGATTTAAAAGTAAGAATCGCTGTCATTGAACAAGAAATAAATTATGCTACTCCACCGGGAACAAACGGAGAAACTACTTTTAAAGGCGTTTTCAGAAAATTTATGCCTGACGCAAACGGGCTAACGGCAAACCTGAACGCTGGAAATTTTACTTTCAATGAAACAATCCCCGTTAATTCAGTTTGGAATGTTTCGCAACTTCAGCTTTACGTTTGGGTACAAGACGACGCAACAAAAGCAGTTCACAACTCAGCCTTGGCTGCACCTAATGCTGCGCCTAATAATTTTGAATTTGTAAGCCCTGCTTTCAACTCAAATCTTTCCGGAAACCAACCCGTTAATTTTTCCTGGACACAAGCGATTGACCCAAATCCTGGCGACGTCATAGTTTATGAACTCAATTACGACACAGATGCAACTTTTACAACCCCAATCACAGTTCCAAACCTGCAAACTACACTTTAACACTTTCTCCGGGAACTTACTACTGGAAAGTTACTGCAACTGACCCTTTTGGTTTGTCATCAACTGCTCTTAACTTTGGAACTTTGGACTACTCTGTTTTCACTGTTCTGGACCCGTCTTCGGTTAGCGATGACTCTAACGTTCCAAAAGAATTTAGCCTGAAACAAAACTACCCAAACCCTTTCAACCCAACAACAACGATTTCTTACGACCTGAAAAACGAAACATTCGTAAAACTTAATGTTTACGACGTTAAAGGAAAACTCGTAAAAATACTCGTAAACAAAGTTGAAAATGCCTCTTCCCATTCTGTAGTTTGGGATGGAACGGATAATTCCGGAAAATCTGTTTCTAACGGAATCTACTTCTGCAAAATGGAAGCAAATGATTTTACCCAAACCCAAAAAATGATTCTGCTCAAGTAACAACTTTTACAAACGAGGCTTATTTTTTTGTTTAAGCCACGTTTTTATTAATCTTCAATCAATTTTTACAGGAAAAAAAATGAAAAAAACAGTTAGTAACTTTATTAAAACTATTGCAGGAGTTCTTACATTTTTAGCTTTTGCAACGAGTGTTTTTGCACAAATCAGTTTGACAACAACTTACACCGGTGGAAACGGACAATCTGGAAACATGTTTGATGTTACTGCCCTTAACACAGTGATTATCAACAGTTTCAGTGGCAATTTTGATGTTGGTGGACCTTACACGGTTGAAATTTACTACAAAACAGGTTCTTACGTCGGAAGCGAAACCAATTCTGCAGCCTGGACTTTAATTGGTTCTACAACCTTGTCAGCAACAGTTACAAACGCAGCAACGGCAATTCCTCTCAATGTAAACCTTACAATTACATCAGGTTCTACTTATGCTTTTTACATCACGGCAACAACTACCGTGATTAACTACACAAACGGAACCGCTTTAGGTACTGCTTACGCACAAGATTTAAACTTACAAATTTTTGAAGGAATTGGTAAAGCCTATCCTTTTGGTGCAACTTACGGTGGAACAGGTGGTGCTTCAAGAATTTGGAACGGAACCATTCACTACTCGCTTCAATCAGTAAACTATGATTTTTATCTTGACCCTGTAACTTTTGTTGGCAGCGGTGGTTCCGGAGGAACTGCTACTTACAATCTTGCACTTAACAATTTTGGACTGATGAATGACAGTTACAACGTAACGGTTAGCGGAAACTCTTTTCCAACACAAGTTTTACTTTCCGGAACTCCTGTCACCAACACCGGAAACGTGAACGCAAACTCAAACTTATCTTTGCAAATTCAGGTTAACATCCCGGCAAGCGCAACACAAGGTCAGGTTGACAACACAACTGTAACTTTTACTTCCGTAGGAGACCCAACCGTTTCGCATTCTGCAAGCGTTACAACAACTGTAATTAATTATGATTTTAATGTAAGCCAAACTACTTACTACGGAAGCGGAGGCTCAGGAACAAATATTTTTTACGACGTAACTGTAAACAACACCGGAAATTTTCCTGATAGTTACAACCTCTCTTTTACCGGAAACAACTGGCAGGTTCAAACTTTAGTTGCCGGAACTCCTGTCTCCAACACCGGAAACGTGAACGCAAACTCAAACTTATCTTTGCAAATTCAGGTTAACATCCCGGCAAACTTAACTCCTAACCAACTTGATGATTTTACACTAACTCTCACTTCTGCTGCTGCAACATCGCTTACAAACCAAATAAATTTTAACTCTTACGCGATTTCACAACTTCCGGGCGGAACACTTCCTGACATCCTTTACTACAAGTTTGACGGAACAAACACAACAAACGCCTCACAAAATTATGCCGTTCCCGGGTCTGGTTTCCCAAATGCTGCAATTAACGGTTTATCACTTAAAAATGGAGTTATCGGAACCGGACTTGCGAGTGTTTCAGGTTCAGCAACTACCGATTTTTTAAACACAGGTTGGAATACTTCGCTTTTTGGAGACTGGACGATTAGTTTTTGGGTAGATTTAACTGCTCTTCAAGGCAATACAAGTGCTGACTACATTTTTGGAGACCCAACGGCTTCTTCTTTCCGCTGCTTCACAAACGGTTTAGCTGGTTTGGGAAACATTATGCTTCGTACAACAGGACTTACAGGCTGGAACGATCTGACAATTACAGGAATTACAAGCGGATTTGTTACAATCGTACACAACGCTGCAACTGCTGAACTTAAAGGCTACTTTAATGACACACTTGTTTCAACTGTTGCAACCGCTTCTCCTTTAGTCCTAAACGGAACTGCTCCACTGACAATCACTTCCTACGGAACAACAGGAACACTTTTAGCCGGAGCCTTGATTGATGAATTCAAAATTTACAGCTCTGCTTTAGTACCTGGAACTATCCTTACTCAATTCCCAAACACAGACGTTCACGACCAATCTTACGAAATTGGAACAAAAATTAGTAGTTTTGCTGCAAGTGCTGACCCAAACAACGTAAACCTAAACTGGAAACTTTCCACAGCAACAACCTACAACACAATTCCGATGACTTCTGTTTCAACAGATTCCTTCCACGCTCAAATTCCTGCAACAAATTCTTTTGGAACAACGGTTCAGTACTACGTTAGTGCGGGTCTTAACAACGGTTCTACTTTTTACTTTCCTTACAACCCTGTAACTCAAGTTGGAACACCTTACAGTTTTAAAATTGAACTTTTGAAAGGTGGAACGCTTTCAACTGACCCAAACCAAATTTCAATTCCTTTAAGTTGGAAAACACCCGGAGATTTTGAGTTTAAGACAAGAAACGATGACGGAACAAGTGAGTTTGTCTCAATTTTACCAAACACACTTCCCGGGCTAAACTCTCCGGGTGCGATTACTTTTGCAAGCAAGTTTAACGTTCAAACAGGTAGTAGCAGCGAAGCACAACTTAAAGCGGTTGAATTTTTTGTCGTAACCGGTGGAAATCCTGCAAGCCCGTTTAAGGTAAAAATTTTTCAGGCAACTCCAAGCGGACCAGGAAACTTAATTTCCGAAAGTGCAACACTGACACAAGGCACTTCCGGGGGAACTTTTATTACTGTTCCTTTTGACCCGCCGGTTCCGGTTGGTAATGGTTCCTTTTTTGTTGGAATTCAGCAAACTACAACGAACCAAATTTCACTTGGTGGTGATGAAAGTTCAAGCAATCTTTACTCGTTTGCACCAAACACACATTTTATTCAGGGGGCAACTGCTTCGTGGTCTGCAATTGAAACAATTCCAATTTATGGGCAAGTGATTCCGATGATTCGTGCAGTTGCAGAACCAATCCCAACAATTCCGCCAACTCTGCCAAACTCCTGGAACATCGTAAGTTACAAACTTTACAAAATGAACGGCACCGCAACTTCCTCAAATCAGGTAGTAACAAACGGAACTGTGATTTACAACGGAACAGACTTAAACTACGAAGACACTAACGTTTTACAGCAACCTTACAGCTATGCTTTGACAGTGATTTACGACGTGAACGGAACAAACACAGAATCAGCACCCGGAAACTTAGTTGTTACCAACCTGCTTACAGTTGGAATTGAAAACGAAAACAACGTTCCCAAAGAGTACTCGCTTTCCCAAAACTACCCGAACCCTTTCAATCCAAGCACAAAAATCAATTTTACGCTCAAGGAAAACGGGTTCACAAGGCTGACAATTTTCAACACACTTGGTCAGCTTGTGAAAACACTCGTCAGCGAAAAACTTGAAGCAGGAACTTTGCAAAACGTCGTTTGGAACGGAACAGACAACAACGGAAACCAGGTCTCAAGCGGAATTTATTTTTACAAACTTGAAAGCGGAAATTTTAGCGAAACGAAAAAAATGGTTCTGCTGAAGTAGGATTTTCAGCAAAAACCTAAGTTTAAAACCTTCAAAGTCCTGAGTGCTTTGAAGGTTTTTTTATTTTTCCAAGCTAAGAAAATGAAAAGCAGAAATTACAAGCGAGTGAGTGATTTCTTTGTTTCGGATTTTTTGCGGGATTTCGGCAAGCGGGATTTTTACAACTTCAATGTCTTCTGCCAAATCAAGGTTTTGGTTGTGAGTTAAGAGGCAGTTTTTTGCGAGAAAAGTATAAGTTTTGTTTGTTTGAAACGCAGGGTTTGGATGAACCCAACCAAGTTCAGAAACTTCGTCTGAAGTGTAGCCTGTCTCCTCCTGAAGCTCACGTGTTGCACTGTGAAGCGGATTTTTATCAGTCAAATCACACGCACCACCCGGAATTTCAAGTGTAACTTCTTTTGTTCCGTGGCGAAACTGTTTGACCATCACGACTTCATTTTCAGGTGTTAGCGGGATGATGTTTACCCAATTGTATGTTTCTAAAATCGTGAAGGTGTAAGTTTTTTTGTCTTTTGGCGAGGTGCATTTTTCAAAGTGGATTTTGAAAATCCTGAAGTTTCCTGCGAGTTCGGAAGCGATTTTTTTCCAGTGTTCAATCATTTTTTTGGTGCTTTCAATTTTATTCTTCAGCTTCGCCGAGCAGCCTTGCAAAGTAGTTTCTTTCGTGAACAACAAGGTTCATTCTTTCTAAAATTTCGTGTTGTTTTTCCAAATTTGAAGTGTCGTAACCACTGAAAAGTTCGCTTAATTTTTTTGCTAAACTCTGCTCTTTTTCTCTAAGTTCGCTAAAAATTTCGTTTAGTTTTTGCTGGTTTTGGTTTGCTTTTGCTTCCTCAATTTCTTCTTTTGTTTCCATAAATTCCAGCAGTTTCACTTGAGTTTGAACTACTTTTTTCTGTGAAATTTCCGGTGCAAAAACTGAAATCAAGTACTTTGCACGCTTAAAATCGTCTTTCAAAATTTGGTAAGCCTTGTTCAAAAAAGTTGAACGTGAAAGGCTCGCTTCTTTTTCAAGTTCAGTTTCATTTTGAAAAAAGTCAGGATGGAATTCACGGCTCAAACGGATAAATTTTATTCTTAAATCATTTTGGTTGAGCAAAGTTTTATCCAAACCAAGAAAATCAAAAAAATTTTGGTTTGGCTCCAAAGGTTGAATCTTTTTACAAACAGAGCAAAAATGCTCGTTTGAAGATTTTTTTTCGTTACAGTTCCAACAGTTCATTTTTACTCTTTTTCACGTTTAAAAACAGGAATTGAAGCACAAGGCTCACCGTAAGAAACCGCTTCTGCATAATTGACAAGGTAAGCTGTAACAAGCATAAAAGCCCAATTCGGAATTTCAATCTGCGAACAACCTCTAACGACTACTTTTTTATCGCGAAACTTCTCCCAATCAATGTTTCGCAAGGTTTCACGAAACTTTTTCTCCCGTAAAACTGGCTCTTCAACAAGCAGTTCAATGTTAAACTCTACCATCTTTTAACTTTCTTTGTTAGTTAATGTTTTGTTTTTCAACGTTTGTGGTAGTAAATTTAACCTGCAAAGTTTATTTTTGGAGATAAAAAAATGATAATTTCAGACGTAACACTGAAGGAAATGATTAAGTCAGGTGAAATTAGCCTTACACCTTTGGACGAAAAACAAATTCAACCTGCTTCAATTGACGTAAAACTTGGTAACCATTTTTTAAAAATTGATGAGAATTTTATGGACGTAATTTCACTTGACGATGAAATCCATTACAAATCAATTTTGGCTGATGAAATTGTCATTCCTGCTCATTCTTTTATGCTTGCCACAACTCAGGAGTACATTAAAATTCCTGACAACGTTACAGCTTTTGTTGAAGGACGTTCCTCAATCGGAAGGATTGGACTTTTTATTCAAAATGCAGGTTGGGTTGACCCTGGTTTTGAAGGAAAAATCACGCTTGAACTTTACAACGCAAACATTTTACCAATTCGCTTAAAAGCAGGAAAACGAATTTGCCAACTTGTTTTCGCTTTTATGGATAAAAATGCTGAAAACCCTTACCGCGGAAAGTACCAAGGACAAAACGAAGCTGTTGGAAGCAAAATTTTTAAAGATGTTGACTGATTTTTGCACGAAAAAACTTATCTTTAGTTTTCAAAAGGGAGAATCCCAAATTTTTTTAATCTTTAATTTTCAGAGTGGAAAATGGCAATTAACGTTCAAAATTACTACGACCTAAAAAGTGGCAACAAAAGATTTTCAACCTTGGCAGAAGGAATGAAAGGTTCACAAATTCTCAAAATTGACAGTGAAATCAAGGAACTTCAGGCGCAGGGAAAAACTGTTTACAACTTCACAATTGGAGATTTTAAGCCGTGTGAATTTCCAATTCCAACATTTTTAAAGCAAAAAATTCAGGAAGCGTTTGAAAACGGTGAAACGAACTACCCGCCAGGACTTGGAACGATTCCGCTTCGCAAGGCACTTCAAAATTTTTACAGCAAACACCTTGGACTTGATTTTCCGTTTGAATCGTTTTTGGTTTCAAGTGGAGCGAGACCTTTGATTTACGCACTTTTCAGGGCGACGGTTGACCCACAGGACAAAGTTCTTTTTCCTGTTCCTTCGTGGAACAATCACCACTACGCCTATCTTTTTCAGGCAAACGGAATTGCAATTCAGACTGAAAGCAAAGACAGATTTTTGCCAACGAGGGAATCACTCAAAAAACACATTTCAGGAGCAACTTTGTTAATGCTAAACTCTCCTCTAAACCCTTCGGGAACTGTTTTTTCAAGAGACCAGCTTGAGGGAATTTGCGATTTGGTTTTAGAGGAAAACGCCAAACGTTCACGGGACCAAAAGCCACTTTACATTGGTTACGACCAGATTTACTGGAGAATCACTTTTGATAACCACGTTCACTACTCACCGTTAAACATCCGTCCTGAACTTGCAAAAAACACGGTTTTGATTGATGGAATCACGAAATCTTTTGCTGCAACAGGTTTGAGAGTTGGTTGGGCAGCTTCGCCACCGGATTTAGCGACAAAAATGGTTGCTGCTTTTGGTCACGCAGGAAGTTGGGCGCCAAGACCTGCACAAATTGGAACTGCAAAGCTGCTTGAAAACGAGGCAGAGTTAAGTTCTTACACTCAAAATTTTAATTCAAAAGTTCAGAACAGGTTAGATTTGATTCACGGGAACCTGATAAAATTTAAGGAAGAAGGTTTGCCTGTTGAAGTGATTGAACCGATGGGAGCGATTTACCTTTCTGTTTACTTTGGGCTTACAGGAAAAATGACCAAACAGGGTTTAGTTTTGGAAAACAACGAAGCAGTAAGGCAGTACTTGCTTGACAGGGCAGGAGTTGCGGTTGTTCCGTTTGAAGCGTTTGGAAGCGATGCAGTTGGTTGGTTCAGGTTTTCGGTTGGTGCTGTTTCGCTTGAAGAAGTTAAGCAAGCGATGTTAAACTTAAGAAATGCTTTGCTAAACATTGAACTTTAATTTTTACTTTTGATTTTTGCGGGAAGTGCGGTAAATTTGCATTTCCGATTTTGCACCCATAGCTCAATTGGATAGAGCATCTGACTACGGATCAGAAGGTTTGGGGTTCGAGTCCCTTTGGGTGTATTTTTTTTCCCTTCAAAATATCTTTGCACTAAGAAAAAAACTAAAAATTCATTAGAAAATTGCCTGAAAAAATTGTAGATTTGGATTTTAGTTGAACAAAAGTCAATCTTTAAAAAACTAAATTTAGGAACTAAAAAATGAAACAAATCTCTTCTTCCGAAGCAATGGAATTAGAAGCAAAATACGGTGCTCACAATTACCATCCTCTTCCCGTAGTGCTAAGTAAAGGACAAGGTGTCTTTCTCTGGAGTCCAGAAGGCAAAAGATACTTTGATTTTCTTTCTGCTTACAGCGCAGTTAATCAGGGACACTGCCATCCAAAAATCATCAGCGCACTGAAAGAACAAGCCGAAATCCTCACACTGACTTCACGGGCTTTCTACAACAACCTGCTCGGCGTTTACGAAAAATACGTTACGGAAACTTTTGGCTACGACATGGTTTTACCAATGAATTCTGGTGCTGAAGGCGATGAAACTGCCCTGAAACTCACAAGAAAATGGGCTTACACTGTCAAAGGTGTTCCTGAAAACAAAGCTAAAATCATTGCTTGTGCAGGAAATTTTCACGGCAGAACCATCTCAATAATTTCTATGAGCACTGACCCGGATTGCACAAATGGTTTTGGTCCTTTTACTCCAGGTTTTGAAATCGTTCCTTACAACGACATTCCGGCTCTTGAAAAAGCATTGGAAGACCCAAACGTTGCAGGATTTTTAGTTGAACCAATCCAGGGTGAAGCAGGAGTTTACGTCCCAACCGAAGGTTACCTTAAAAAGGCTTACGAACTTTGCAAAGCTAAAAACGTGCTTTTTATCGGCGACGAAATCCAAACAGGAATCGCAAGAACAGGAAAAATGCTTGCCTGCGACCACGAAAACGTAAAACCTGACGTTCTGATTTTAGGAAAAGCTCTTAGCGGCGGAACGATGCCTGTCAGCGCAGTTCTCGCTAACAAAGAAATTATGCTTGCAATCAAACCCGGTGAACACGGCTCAACTTTTGGCGGAAATCCTTTGGCTTGCAAAGTCGCAATCGCTGCGCTGGAAGTTGTTAAAGAAGAAAAACTAGCTGAAAATGCCGAAAAAATGGGACAAATTTTCCGTTCCGAACTTGAAAATTTTGACCATCCGATGGTTCAGATTGTTCGCGGAAAAGGGCTTCTGAACGCTGTTGTTGTCAAGCCAAAAGAAGGAAAAACTGCGTGGGACGTTTGCCTTGCACTGAGAGACAACGGACTTCTCGCAAAACCAACTCACGACCACATCATTCGTTTCGCTCCTCCGCTTGTGATTACCGAAGAACAAACCCGTGAGTGCGCTGAAATCATCAAAACTACTTTTAAACAATTCTAAATTTTAAACTTAACCTTCAAGATTTTCACTAATCCTGAAGGTTTTTATTTTACCAAAAATGACCAAACTACTTCTTCCATTTTTAGCTTTTTGCATCCTTTTTTTTTCAGTTCTGCCTTTTGAAAATTATTGCCCTGAAACCGAAAAAACTTGTCAAAATTGCCCTGAAAAAAAATGCGAAACGAACTCTGATTGTTGTGATTTTTGCCTTTTAAACTGCTGCAAAGTCCTTTTTACTTCTGCACAATTCATTTTTAAAACATTCCCGAAAATTGCTCAAAAGCCTTTTTCTTTTTACCAGTTAACACCAAAAATTACTGTTCAAAATCTCGTTTGGCAGCCTCCTGAATTTTAGCTTTTTACTTAAAAAACAAATCTGATTTTTATTAAAACAATCTAAAATTAAAGGGG
>JADZEA010000053.1 GCA_020850775.1 bacterium | reverse complement strand
GTCAGCACGTCGTCAATCGGATAGCCTTTTTCAAGTTCAACCGTAACGGAACCTGAATTTTCCTGAGAAACTGAAGTTACACGGTCAATCCCTTCAATTCCTTCAAGGTTGTCTTCAATTTTTAAAATCACGCCTTCCTCAACTTCTTCGGGTGAAGAACCGGGAAAACTAACGTTCACAAAAATTTTATCCGCGGGAAGTTCCGGAAAAGACGAACTGTTGATTTTTGCAAGCGACAGCGCCGAAAAAACAAACAACGAAACTAACAAAACGTTTGACCAAATCGGATAAGTTACAAGAAAAGCAATTATTTTTTTCATTTCCAAAAATCCTTTTAGTTGTTAATTCTTACCGGCAAGTTTTCGTAAGGATTAGAAATTGATTCGTTCAGAACGACTTCTCCATTTTGAAGTCCTTGCGAAACGATAGCTGTTTTTTCATTAAACTTTGCAATTTTAACCTCACGTTTTTTGAGTTTGCCTTCTTCAATCACGTAAACAAAATTCCCGTCGTAAACTGCTTTTCGTAAAATTTCCACTGAGTTGGGAACTTCCTTTCCGATAAATTTTGCGAGCAAAAAATCACCTTCAAAAATATTTTCCGGGTTTTGAAGCGTAACAAAAACATCAACTGTTTGGTTTGCCTGGTCAAGGTTACTTGCGATTCTTGAGATTTTTCCTTTGAAAATTTTTGCAAGGTTTTTTGAACTGATTTCAACTTCAGAATTTTTCTCTAAGTAAGAAATTTCCGAAACTGCAAGCGGAATTTTGACTTCAAATTTATCCGTACGAATGATTTTTGCGATTTTGTTTCCGCTTCGGATTGTTGAGCCTGTTGTTACAAAAACTTCTGTAACTGCTCCGTCAAAATCTGCTTTGAAAAAATATTTTGAGTAAGAAATTTCAAGTTTTTTTACGCCGTAAAATGTTGTTAAAACGTTGTAGCGTGCCAAAACAACAAGTTCTTTTTGGTTTTTTGTTTCAGGAAGTGGCTTTGTTTCTGTTTCCAAATCAAAAGAATTCAGGTATTTTTCCCAAGTTTTGTAGCTTTCGGGAAAATCAAGTTGCAGTTCCGGTAAAACTTTTGAAATTGAGTTCAGGAGTTCGTTCCGTTTTGTCAAAAGGTCAAGTTTTGCTTCGCGGGAATCCACTTGTAAAATCAAAGCACCTTTTTGGAATTTTTGACCAGCCTTGAGTTCAAAATCTCCTTTTTCAATTTTTCCATTAATTTCTGCGATTAGTTCAATCGGTTCACCCGACAAAATTCTTCCGTAGGCTTGGATTTTCGGGGCAGTAGTTGTGAGGTTTACGGTTGTGGTTTTGACAAGCAGTGAAGCGGTTTGAAAGTCTTTGGTCGGGATTTCTTTTTTCAGGGAAGCTAAGAATTTCATTCCGAAAAACGAAACTACCAGGATTAAAATTCCGGAAATCAGGGATTTACGATTGGTGATTGTGTTCAGCATTTTTTAGTTTTCCTTTGATTTAGGTGGTTGGGCTTGTAAGTCTTTCAGGTTTTCTTCAATTTTTTCAAAACTTTGCAGGAAGGTTATTTTTTCTTCAGGAGAGAAGTTTTGGAAGACTTTTTCGTGGATTTCTGTTACTGCCTGAAGGATTAACGGGAAGAGTTTTTTGCCTTTTTCCGTGAGTGAGACGATGTTTGCCCGACGGTCTTCAGGGATTTTTTTTCGTTCTACGAAGCCGAGTTTTTCAAACTTGTCAATGACTTTGACGATTGTTGGCGTGTCGTAGTAGCAGTTTGAAGCGATTTCGTTTTGTTTTAGTGGTTGTTCCGTTTTAAAAAGTGTTACCAAAACCGGAAAATCTGTTTCAATTTCTTTCGGGAGTTTTTCAGAGATTCCCTTGCGGATTTTTTTGGTAACTATCAGAAGTCTTTTGCCAAAAGGTTGTTCCATTTTTTGCCTTAATTTTTTGTCTTTAAAATTAATTGAAAAATTAATGGTTGGCAAATTAATAATTTTTAATACAATTATTTTTTCTTACTTTTGCTTGTGCCTTTTGCAGTTTTGAGAAAAAAACAAAGTTTAAATTCTTTAAAAATGTTTTTTACTTTGGCTTTGAATTTGTTTCTTTGAAGACTAACGAAAAATTTAGGAGAAAATAAAATGGAAGTTCTTAGCGATATTTTAATTGCTCAAAAAGCAAAACTTTTACCGGTTACAGAAATTGCAAAACAAATTGGTTTGACGGAAGACGATTTGATTTTTTATGGAGCTTACAAGGCAAAAATAAAAATGTCTTCAATCAAAAGGATTTTTGCCGAAAAACGAAACGAAGCGAAGTTAATTTTAGTTAGTGCAATCACTCCAACTCCAGCAGGTGAAGGAAAAACAACAGTCAGCATCGGTTTAACTCAGGCACTGAAAATTTTGGGAAAAAACGCCGTTGCTGCTTTACGTGAACCTTCTTTGGGACCTTGTTTAGGAATGAAAGGAGGAGCAACCGGCGGAGGTTTTTCGCAAGTTTTGCCGATGGAAGACATAAATTTACATTTTACGGGAGACATCCACGCAGTAACAACTGCTCACAACCTGATTTCTGCGGCTTTGGATAACCACTTGCACTTTGGAAACAAAAAAGATTTTGCAATGCGAAGCTTGACCTGGAAAAGAGTGATGGATTTGAACGACAGAGCTTTGAGAGACATTGTTATCGGACTTGGCGGAAAGAAAAACAGCGTTCCAAGACAGACAGGTTTTGACATCACGGCTGCTTCAGAAGTGATGGCGATACTTTGTCTTTCTTTGAGCTACTCCGAACTGAAAGAAAAATTAGGAAAAATTATGCTTGGCTACAACCACAGTGAAAAACCAGTTTTTCTAAGGGATTTGGGAATTCAGGGAGCAGTTGCTTCACTTTTGAAAGATGCTTTGCAACCAAACCTCGTTCAAACAACCGAAAACGGTCCGGCTTTTATCCACGGAGGACCTTTTGCAAACATTGCTCAAGGTGCAAACAGCATTTTAGCGACAAAACTTGCGATGAAAACTTCAGATTTTACGATTACAGAAGCAGGTTTTGGTTTTGACCTTGGAGCAGAAAAGTTTTTTGACATCGTTTGCCGGTACGGAAATTTTTGTCCTTCGGCGGTTGTGCTTGTTGCGACTGTCAGAGCGTTAAAAATGCACGGTGGAGTTGCTAAAAAAGACCTTTTAACTTCAAATCCTGAAGCAGTTTTGAAAGGAAAAGGAAACATTGAAAAGCACATTGAAAACGTGAAAAAGTTTGGAATCAAACCAATTGTTGCGATTAACCGGTTTGTTACGGATTCTGACGAAGAGCTAAAAGTTGTCCGGGAAATTTGTGAAAGAAGTGACGCAGAATTTTCTGTTGTGAACTTTTGGGAACAAGGTGGAAAAGGTGGAACTGAACTTGCGGAAAAAGTGATTGATGTTGTTGAAGCTAAAAAATGTGTTTACAAACCTTTGTACGAACTGGATTTGCGGGTTGAAGATAAAATTCAAAAAATTGCAAAAGAAATTTACGGGGCAGAAGCCGTTGATTTTTTGCCAAAAGCGAAAAACGACTTGAAAATGATTTACAAAAATGGTTTTGACAAGTTGCCTGTTTGTGTGGCAAAAACTCAAAGTTCGCTTTCTGACAATCCGGAACTGCTTGGCAGACCGAAGGATTTTTTGGTAACTGTCCGTGAAATTTTGATTTCGGCGGGAGCAGGATTTTTAGTTCCGTTGACGGGAGAAATTATGAGAATGCCGGGATTACCTAAAAAACCTGCTGCAGAAAGCATTGACATTGACGACGAAGGAAACATTTCAGGTTTGTTTTAAAGAAAAACGGCGTTTGCTTTTTTTGTGCCGGAAGCAGTGTAAAACAATTAAATTTAATTTTAAAATTTAATAAAGGAAAAACAGATGGGAACATCAAACTTTTTGCTAAGCCACAAACAAAAGGAAAAAATTAAAAAATTAATTCAAACGCAAGAAGAAAGCCTTTTGAAAGACCTGGAAGAAAAATTAAATGAAACTGTTAACATTTTTTTGAACTCAGTTCAAAAAGGAAAGCGACCAACTGAAGAAGATTTAGAATCAATAAAAGGCAAGTACAAAGGTAAACTGTCAACTACTCAGGAATTTATGGAAAACAAACAAAAAGAAATTGAGTTTGAAGAAGAGAATGAAAAAAAATGGCATTCTGAAAAAATGGAATTTGAAAAATGAAACTTGTCTTAGACGCTTGTTCCTTAATAGCTTATTTTAATGACGAAGAAGGTGCAGAAGTGATAAAACAATACTTGAAAGAAAAAGAATGTTTTATTCATGCAGTAAATCTTTGTGAAGTTTACTACGATTTTTTAAAAGAAAAACAATCTGTAGCAAATTTTCTTACAGACGTTAGTAAACTTGGAATAATTATCAGGTATGATTTAGATAATTTATTTTGGATGCAAGTTGGAATTTTAAAAGAAAAAATAAGAAAGATTTCCTTTGCGGATTGTTTTGGAATCGCTCTGGCAAACAAACTTAACGCTTCTTTGCTTACTGCCGACCACCACGAACTTGAAAAAGTAGAAAAAATGCAACTTTGTTCAATTGAATTTTTTAGATAAGTTTTAAAGAAAAACGGCGTTTGCTTTTTTTGTGCCGGAAGCAGGTTAAAAATTAAAATCAAAAAAGTTTCGTGTTGCAACGGGAAGCGACGGAAAGAAAATTGTTAGCGGAAGCCACGCAAAAACGGTAAAAATTTGGGAAACAGAGACAGATTGGCAAGGTCAGTGGAAACTTGTTGAGTAGCAAACTTTTTTTGCAGGTTTTGAAAACTTTAGCTTGACAGAAGGTTGAAAATGTTTTTAAATTTAGGCAACTAACTAAATCAATTGTTCCAAGCTGGCTTTTTAGACTTTAGGAGCAATCATTTTGAAAGAACGTTTAGTTTACAAGCTAAGTAATTAAGGTGAAAAATGAAAAGAATTTTAATCCTTTGCACGGGAAATTCTGCAAGAAGCCAAATCGGGGAAGGTTTTTTAAAATCTTTTGACGGAGGACTTGAAGTTTTTTCGGCGGGAACAAATCCTGCCGCAAAGGTTAATCCTTTTGCCGTAAAAGTTATGGCTGAAATCGGGATTGACCTTTCACAAAACAAGCCGAAAGACGTGAGAGAATTTTTAGACCAGTCTTTTGATTTTGTGATTACGGTTTGCGGGAACGCTCAGGAAACTTGCCCGAATTTTATCGGGAAAGTAAAACACAAAATTCACATTGGCTTTGAAGATCCAGCGGAAGCAAAAGGAACGGACGAGGAAATTTTACGAGTTTTCCGTGAAATTCGCAACCAAATCAAAGAACGGTTTTATGATTTTTACCTGAAAAATGTTAAGGAGTAGCGATGTCTGAAACTAAAAAATTATCGTTCCTTGACAGATTTTTAACTTTGTGGATTTTTCTTGCAATGGCTTCAGGAGTCTTTGGAGGCTATTTTTTCCCAAATTCTGCAGGATTTTGGAATAGCTTTCAAAATGGAACTACAAACATTCCAATTGCAATCGGTTTGATTTTAATGATGTTCCCACCTCTTGCAAAAGTCAGGTACGAAGAACTTGGAGACGTTTTTCGTAACGTAAAAATACTCGGTTTATCACTTGTTCAAAATTGGTTGATTGGACCAATTTTAATGTTTGGACTTGCTGTGTTTTTTTTACAGGGAAATCCTGATTACATGGCTGGATTAATAATTATCGGGCTTGCTCGCTGCATTGCAATGGTTATTGTTTGGAACGAACTCGCAAAAGGCGATACTGAGTATGCCGCTGGACTTGTTGCTTTCAATTCAATTTTTCAGGTGCTGTTTTTTTCCGTTTACGCTTACGTTTTTTTGACTGTTTTGCCTGATTTTTTTGGCTTACAATCCTTCAGGGTTGAAATCACAATTTGGCAAATTGCTGAAAGTGTTTTTATTTATCTTGGGATTCCTTTTCTTTCCGGAATGATTACAAGGTTTGCTCTAATCAAATCAAAAGGCAAAGTTTGGTACGAAAAAGAATTCATTCCAAAAATCAGCCCGATAACTTTAGTAGCACTTTTGTTTACAATTTTTGTGATGTTTTCGCTTAAAGGTGAGTTGATTGTAAAAATTCCTTTTGATGTTGTAAAAATTGCAGTTCCGCTTGTAATTTATTTTGTTGTGATGTTTTTTGTGTCGTTTTACTCAGGCAAAAAAATTGGTGCTGACTACTCAAAAACAGCAACGCTTTCGTTTACTGCTGCAAGCAATAATTTTGAACTTGCAATTGCGGTTGCGATTGCAGTTTTTGGGATTAATTCAGGTGAAGCATTTGCGGCAGTGATTGGACCGCTTGTGGAGGTTCCTGTTTTGATTGGACTTGTGAATGTTTCTTTGAAGTTTAAGGAAAAATATTTTGGTGCAGTCGGCAAAAACTCTCTTGAAGTTACTGATGCTTACACCAAAACTTAAGAATTGGGTAAATTAGTTTCGCAAAATTTTATTTAAGGAAGTGTTGAAACAAACCGTTTGCAATTTGTGAAACTCCGATAATTCCGCCAATCCAAATTATTACGTCTCTTTTTGCGTCTGCGATGTAAAGTTGAACATCTTTTTTCAGCGACGCTTCAAGGTTGGCGATGTCTTTTTTCAGCGACGCTTCAAGTTGGACAGTGTCGTTTCGTAAAATTTCAATGTCTTTTTTGAGTGAAGCCTCAACGTTGGCGATGTCTTTTTTCAGCGACGCTTCAATGTTTTTAGTTTCCTGTCGTAAAATTT
>JADZEA010000052.1 GCA_020850775.1 bacterium | reverse complement strand
CAAAAAGTGGTGAGTACAAGTCCTGGGCAAAAAAGATTCCGTCAATGATTCAGATGAATGGTTTTGGGCAAACTGTGGCTTTTCTTTACTCAAAAAAAGACAAAGACCCTTACAAAACTTTCTACACACAGATTTCAACCTGGCTGAAAGAGAAAAAGTTCCTTGAGCAAACTCAAGAGTTGGTTGATGAAATTTGTAAAGTTGACAGTGCAAAGTACCGTTTGATGACAACTGAAACTTTGTCGTTGTTTGGATGGTTAAGGCGTTTTGCTGAAGGAATGATTGAAGATAAAAAACCGACAGAGGAGACAAAATGACCTACTACCCAAACAAACAAAATTCAGGTGGAAATCCAAACAGAGGTGGAAACAACTACCAACAAAACCGTGAAAACGAACCACCGAAAAGGTTTCCGGTCCCAAAAGAACTGCAGGGACAAAAAGATGAACTTTTGAAGTCCACTAATTTTGCACTTGTTTTTCAGAAGTACCTTCTTTGGGAATCAAGGCAGGGAAAGTTGGAATGCAAGGATTACTCAAAACTTGAAAAATTTAAATTTGATAAAAATCAGCTGCAGTCGGTTTTGGAAAAACAAAAACTGAGTCTGAAAAATTACGCAAAGGAAAACGGCTTTGAAATTGTGTTTGAAGAGGTTAAAAACGATTACAGACTTGCTTGCGGACTTGGCGGAAGTTCGGTTTGGAGCGAAACAGGAATGACTTTGCACCACGTTTACGGTTTTCCGTTCATTCCGGGAAGCTCAGTTAAAGGCTTGGTTCGGATGCTTTGTGAAAAAAATCACGGCAAAGCAAAAGAACTTTTCGGAGACGACACAAAAGGAAAAGAACACGCAAGCAAAGTTGATTTTTTTGATGTTTTCCCGATGGAATCGCCTGAAATCAAAGCAGACATTATGAATCCGCACTTCGGAGATTACTACCAGGACAAAAAGAATGAAGTTTCACCCGGCGACTGGTTAAGTCCGGTTCCTGTAAATTTTCTGACTGTTCAGGGAGGAAAGTTTCGCTTTCCGTTTGTCTGCAAAAGGAAAGAAGACGCTGAAGTTGTAAAAAAACTTTTGAAAGAAGGCTTGAGTGATTACGGAATCGGAGCGAAAACAAAAGTTGGTTACGGATTTTTTAGTTAATTTTTTTTCGCAAGGTTGCTGTCTTTTTTCAGTAACCTTGTTTTTTCATCAATAAAAAATTAAAGGAGGCAGAAAAAATGAATTTAAACTTACTGGCATTTGTTTTACTTCTTGTTTTAGCAGCTTGCATTTTTAACTTTCAGGTTTTGGTTGAACTACTAAGCTACATTTTTGAACAGCTAAACATTTACTTAATGGTTATCGGTTTACACTACAAAATGCTTTTTAAATTAGTAACAATTTTATTTAGTTAAAGAGGTTTAAAATGAAAAAATTAATCTTTTTGTTTCTGGTTTTAGCAGGTTCAGTTTTTGCGCAAGAGCCTTTTCCGATTGAAGTTGACGACGCAAAAGCAGAAGATTTAGTTGGACGAAGGTTAGCTTACTTAATTAAAGAAGAAATCCGAAAATCACAAAGTATGCGTCTGACTGTTTTGGATGAGCCACGTATCACGCTGATTTTAACCACTTTACCTAAAGAAAAGGAAGACCCTTCGGTTGCAACGATTTACAGCGCAGTCAAAAATTTGAGTTCTTCTGGCTCACCTCCGACTTACTTAGGTTGTCAGTTAGGTTACTGTGGTTCAAGTGTTGTGGAAGAAGCAGCCCAGTTAATTGTAGCAGGTTTGGATGAGTTGCTCACAGATTTGGCAAAAATTGGTAACTCAAGGGAGTAAAAAGTTAAAATGAAATTTTTTCGCTACAGAAAACCATCGCTGAAAACACTTTTGGGCTTGACAAGAGCAAAGCGGCAGCTAAAGAAAGTACTTGAAATTTATGAATTTACAGAAATAATCAATGCACCAAAAAACTTTGAGCGAAAGCTGAAACGAAACTCATCAGAGCTTGTAAGGATTTTTCGTAACGAGCTTAGAACAAATTTTAATAATAATTTTTTGTCTGTTTTTTAAATTAATTTTGGAGATTTAAAAATGACTTTCAACACTGCAATTTTTTATGACATTGAAAACCTGTTAAAAGGTTACGGTTTCAGCCAAAACCTGATTTCAAACCTTTCACTGAAAGAAATCCTTGAAGAAATCAAGGAAACGAAACAAATCGGTAAGATTGCTGTTCAGCGTGCTTACGCAAACTGGAGCGACCCAAGGCTTGGATTTTTGAAGAATGAAATTCTGGAGCTTGGGATTGACCCGATTCAGGTTTTCGGATTTATGCAGGGACCACGAAAAAATGCAGCAGACATCCAGCTTGCAATCGATGCAATGGAAATGGCTTGCCAAAAGGAATCTTTAGAAAATTTTGTAATAATTTCAGGTGACGGAGGCTTTGCTTCACTTGCCAAAAAACTGCACGAGTATGGCAAAACTGTTGTAGGTTGTGCTTACGAGACTGCTACAAACAAAGTCCTTGCGAGTGTTTGCGATGCTTTTGTTTGGATTGAAGACCCGGAAGAAGATTTTACACCAAAAACTAACTACTCACAAACTTTCAGGGAGACAACTAACAACAAGTCCAACACCGAAATGTTAACCAACGACCCAAGAGTTGTAAAAATGACACAAAGCATTAAACCTTCTTTTGTAAGCGAAAAAAGTGCAGTTCTTGAAAAAGTCTGTGAAGTTCTTGATTGGTTCCGGAACAACCGGGAAACCAAAACCGAACTCATTGAACGTGGCATTCCTTTGTCTGTCGTAAAAGAAGGGATAACTTACGCAATCGCAGGTTTTGACGCTGCAAAAATTGGTTTTCCAAAGTTTGTGGAATTTATGCAGTTCGTTTGCAGCGGAACGGATTTGGCAACTTTTGACGTGAAGGGAACAGGTGCAAAACTCGCTTTCAGGAAGCTGAACAAAATCGGAACCCAACTTCCTGACCTGACTGACCGGGAAATTCACTCCGTAGAGTTTTACCGCTCACTTTTAGCAAAAGAACAACCTGTTTTCAAGTTACCTGATTTTGAAAGTGTGAGAAAAGTTGCCGTTTACCTTGAAAAAAATCCGGTTCGTTCAGAACTAATCGGTGAGACGATTGAAAAATTTTCAAATCTTTTGCAGGGAAACGTTGAACAGGAAGCAGTTAAATTTTCCTTACTTTGTTTTTTGGCGGCAGAATGTTTTGAGCGGATTCCTGAAGATGCCTTGCTTTCAGAACAGAAACTGACACTGAAAGAAGAGTTCCTGACTGCTGAAAAAATTATTTCAAAACTAACTTTTGGAATGAAAGAAAAAATTAAAAATCGTTTGGGTGAAGTAAAAGAAAATATTTTTTATGAATTAATTAATTTTTAAAGGAGTGCAATTAATTATGCAAGTTGAAAAAAAAATCTTTAATCTCATCATTCTTGATGAAAGTGGCTCAATGGAGTCAATCAAAACTGAAATAATTTCGGGGTTCAATGGAATTGTTCAGACGATTAAAAGTGCTCAGAAAAAGTATTCAAGTCAGGAGCACTTTGTAACTCTTGTTACTTTTAACACATTTGGAATCAAGGAAAAATTCTTTAATGAACCCATTGGTTCAATCAATCCAATTAATAACGGAACTTACATTCCAGATGCAGGAACGCCTCTCTTTGATGCAATGGGAATAAGTTTCGTCAAACTTAAACGGGAAATTGCTGAGTTAAAAGATTACAACGTGCTTGTTACGATTCTGACTGACGGAATGGAAAATGCTTCCAGAGAGTTTTCACTCAAGGACATCAAAAAACTAATCACAGAGCTAAAAGAACAGAACTGGACTTTTACCTACATCGGAACAGAACATAAAGTTGAAGAAGTTGCTGACAATTTTGGAATTGACCGTTCCAATGTAATGAGATTTGAAAAAGCTAATTCTGCAAAAATGTTCCAATGCGAGATATCCGCTAAAGAATCTTTCTACGAAAACATTAGTATGAGAAGAAATGTCAGCATGAGTTATTTTCCACAAGTTGATGACAAGGAAAAAAAAGACGAAAAGAAAAGCAAAAAGGATAAAAAATGAAAAATATTTTACTTTGTGTTTCAGGAATGAGTCCACAAGTCGTTACTGAAACACTTTACTACCTGACTCAAAAACAAAAAGTTACGATTAATAAAATTATCGTTTTCACAACAACCGAAGGAAAAAGTAGAATTGAAACAATGCTGAGAGGTCAAAATGGTTTTTTACGGCGTTTTTGTGATTCTTACGGGATTGATACTTCCACACTTCCTTTGGAAATTGAACTCGTAACCGGAAAAAATGGCGAAGAACTTCCGGACATCCGCACCAAAGAAGAAAACGAACTTTGCCTTTCGCAACTTGTTAACCTTGTAAAAAAACTGACTTCAGAAGAGGAAAACAATCTTTTTGCTTCGATGGCAGGTGGCAGAAAGACGATGGGAATTTTTCTCAGCTTTGCAATGGAGCTTTTTGCAAGAAAAAATGACTCACTAACTCACGTTTTAATTTCGCCTTCAGAACTTGAAAGCTCGCCCGATTTTGGTTTTCTGCCAAACACAGAAACTTTTCAGGCAACCACAGGTTTCGGAGAAAACAAAACATTAAAAACTTTTTATTCAAAAGATATTCAAATTGAAGTTGAAGAAGTGCCATTTTTTAGAATGAGACAAAATAAAAAACTGTTTGACCACTACAAAGGTCTTGAAAACATAAATAAAATTCGTGAAGTAATTCAAACAGAAATTGATACTCACGTGGTAGAACCAGAAAT
>JADZEA010000051.1 GCA_020850775.1 bacterium | reverse complement strand
TGAAGCCAAAGCCTCTAAACGCTGTCCAAAATGCAATTGGCTTGACCAGGAAGACGTAATTGAGTGTTTTCGTTGTGGCTTTAATTTTGAAACTTTGCCTCAACACACAGAGTTTTTCGCCAAAGAAAAGCTCAAAATTCCAAAAACTCAAATTCAAATTATGGATTCCTACAAACAAATTCTTAAACAAAAAAAATACGACTCATTCCTTGATTACCAGCTAAGGTTGGAAGCTGAAAAATCTAACCTGATTTCGGGCTTTGAAAGATTGATTACACTAAAAGACCTCGACATCGCCCACTACGATTACCAACTGAAAACCGTCCAGAAAGCACTTTCCAAAATGCGGGGAACAGTTTTGCTTGCTGACGAAGTCGGACTTGGGAAGACAATTGAGGCAGGAATTATCACAAAAGAACTGATTGAGCGGAAACTTGTTCACAGGATTTTGGTTTTAGTTCCTGCTTCAATTGTTTCGCAGTGGCAAGACGAACTTTTCGTTAAGTTTGGCGAAAATTTTATCATTCCAACTAAACCAAAAGATTGGCTTGAACCAAAAATTGTTACTTCACTTGACTACGCAAAAAGCAAAGTTCCTTCCGAATTGATTTTACAGCAGGAGTTTGACCTTTTGATTGTGGACGAAGCTCACAGGCTCAAAAACCGTTCAACAATTCTTTTCAAGTTTGTCAACCAAATCAAGAAAAAATATGTTTTAATGCTTACGGCAACTCCTGTTCACAACAACTTAACCGAACTTTACAGCCTTGTAACAATCCTCAAACCAGGACTTTTAGGGACGATCAGGAATTTTAAAAAAAATTACGTTTCAAGCTACGACCAACGAAAACCATCAAATCCTGCACAGCTTAAAAGGCTTTTGAAAGAAGTGATGATTCGTAACAGACGCGACAAAACAGGAATTAAACTGCCAAAAAGAAGAGGAGCAGTTTACCACCTGAATTTTTTCC
The DNA here is from genome assembly GCA_020850775.1 of bacterium. GTDB lineage: Bacteria > CLD3 > CLD3 > CLD3 > CLD3 > JADZEA01. The sequence goes on along the minus strand of JADZEA010000051.1, from coordinate 8,288 downwards.
CTTTAGAACAGCAGCTTTACGACCAGGTAACAGATTTTATTCAAGATGAACTTGCCAAAAAATCAGAACAAAACGATACTTTCAGAATGCTTGCTTTAATTACTTTGCAACGTTCACTTTGCAGCTCACCTCAGGCAGTCAGGTCAACAATGATAAAAATGATTGCAAAAGAAGACGGTTATTCTGAATTTGTGAAGGAAAAACTTTCGGATTTTGTTTCACTTTGTGATAAAATCAAGTCGGTTCGTAAAATCAAAGCTACAATTGAAATCGTTAAGAAATTTCCCGGAAAGTATCTTATTTTTACGGAGTACCTTCAAACGATGGAAGTTCTGAAAACATCACTTGAAGCGGAAGGCTACAAGGTTGGAAGGTTTTTTGGTGGAATTTCAAGCATCAGTGCAAAACGCAGAGCTTTGGAAAAATTTGAACAGGAACAAGACATTTTGATTTGCACTCAATCTGGTGGTGAAGGTTTAAACTTGCAGTTTTGCAGCCATTTGATAAACTACGATTTGCCTTGGAACCCGATGAAAGTGGAGCAGCGAATCGGCAGAATTCACAGGCTTGGACAAAAAAACGAGGTGAGCATTTTTAATCTTTCAATCACAGGAACGATTGAAGCGAGGGTTCTGGAGCTTTTAGTCCACAAAATCAGAATGTTTGAAATGGTAATTGGTGAGCTTGATTTAATACTTGGAATGTTTGACGAAGAGAAAAGTTTTGAGAAAAATATTCTTGAAATTTGGGTAAAAAGCCGTTCAGAAAGGGAAATTGAGAAACGCTTTAAGGATTTTGGTGAAAAAATTGCAGGAATCAGAAAAGAATTTATCAACATAAAAAATTTGGAAGCAATCGTTTCAGACCTTGCTTCAGAAAGTTAGTTTTAATAAAAGAGAAAAAGTATGAAAATAGTTATTGTTGGTGCAGGAGAAGTTGGTTACCATCTTGCAAAAGTGCTTTCAATCGATGGACACGAAATTGTTTTGATTGAAAATGATGCTGAAAAAGTTGAAAAAGCACAAAATAATCTTGATGTAATGGTCATTGAAGGGAATGGAGCGAGTGCAAAAACACTTGTTGAAGCAGGAATTAAAGAGAGTGATTTGTTGGTTGCTGCTTCAAGTATTGATGAAATTAACATCGTTGCCTGCATGATGGCTTCAAAACTTTTTAATGGAAAAACTGTCGCAAGAGTTAGAAATTACGAGTACAGCACTTCCGGTGCGGTTCTGACACCAAGCCAGTTAGGAATTGATTTAATGATTCATCCTGAAAAAGAAGCCGCTGATGAAATTGTCAGGCTAATCAAAAGGTCTTCAGCAACAGACGTGATTAATTTTTCAGAAGGTAGAATTCAAATTTTGGGAATTAAAATTGACAGCAACGCCCCGATAATTCACAAGTCTTTGCGTGAAGTTGGGATGGAATACAAAGAACTGACTTTCAGAACGGTTGCAATCCACAGAAGAGACCGAACAATTGCTCCGGGCGGCGAAGACATCTTTTTGCCAAACGACCAGGTTTTCGTGATTTCAAAAACAGAATCAGTTTCTGAAGTTTTAAAACTCACGGGAAAAACAGAAGAAAAAATCAGCGAAGTGATGATTTTTGGTGGTGACAGAGTCGGTAAACTCGTTGCCCAGGAACTTGAAAAAAACACTAAAATGAACGTAAAACTCATTGAACCAGACGCCGAAAAATCCACTAAAGCTGCTGAAAAACTCCACAAAACTTTGGTTCTTAACGCAGACGCAACAGAAATTGATTTTTTAGCTCAGGAAGGAATTGCTACAACCGACGTTTTCATCGCAGTCAGTTCCGACCAAGAAAAAAATATTATTTCAAGCCTTCTTGCAAAACATTTAAAGGTAAAAAAAACAATTACTTTAGTCGAAAAAACAGACTACTTACCAATCATTTCAACAATCGGAATTGACATCGCCGTCAGCAACAAAATGTCAACCGTAAACGCAATTTTAAAATTTATTGTTAAAGGTGAAGTGCTTTCTGTTGCTTCAATGAAAGGAATTGAGGCTGAAGCAATTGAGCTAATCGCTCAGCCAAACTCAAAAGTTACCGAAAAACCAATCAACAAACTAAAATTCCCAAAAGACGCAATCATCGGTTCTGTCAGCACTGACACAGGGCAGGTTTTTGTAGCAACAGGAAAAACTCAAATCCGACCTTACGACAAAGTTGTGGTTTTTGCTTTACCAAAAGCAATCAAAGAAGTAAGTAAATTTTTCTCAGAAAAGTAAAAATGCAAATCTCAAACGAACTTTTTAACCTGATAAAAGCATTGGACAAACCCGAGAAACGTTACTTTAAAATTTACGCTTCAAGGCATGTTTTGAAAGGCGAAAGCATTCAAATTGAACTTTTTGACGCGATTGACTCGCTTGAAACTTACGACGAAGAAAAAATTATTGAAAAGTTCAGGGATAAAAATTTTGTCAAACACATTTCAACGACCAAAAACAAACTTTACTCGTTGGTTCTCAAAAGCCTTGACGCTTACTACTCTTCAAACCCTTCGGTTGAGGTTGAAATCCGTGAAATGCTTAACCAAACCGAAGTCCTCAAAAAAAAGAAACTCTACGAACAAGCTTTCAAAATCCTCGCTAAAGCTAAAAAAATTGCTAAAACTTACGAAAAAACTCTTGAACTGCTGAAAATTTTTGACCTGGAAACCAAACTCTTTTTAAGCATTCCTGACCTTGAAAGAATGAAAAATTACCTTTCAAAAGACTGCCGGGAAGAACTTAACCTGATAGAAATTTATAAAAATTATTTTGATTTTAAACTAAGTGAACTGAAAGTTTTTTTGCTCAGAGACAAAGAAGGCTTCAAAAACGAAGCAAACTTCAAGAGCTTTGAAGAAATTTTTGAAAGCAATTTATTTCGTAACGAAAAAAACGCCCTCTCTTTCGAAGCAAAATTTCATTTTTACAACATTGTTATCACAAATTTTATTCGCAAGGGAGACAGCGAAAAAGCACTTGAGTTTTTGACGGCTTTTGCCGGTTTGTGGAAAAAAGAAACTCACCAAATCAAAGAAATGCCTCTGAAGTATCTCGGAACTTTGCACAACTACGTAATTTTTGCGATTGACTCAGGTAAAATTCCACAAGCAAAGGAAACGATTAACCTGATGAAAAATATTTTTAACGAAGTGCCTTTCAACCCTGAACTTGAAGTAACTGTTTTTCAAATGGTTACCAACCTTGAATTCCTGATTGGTGATTACACTTTGGAGTTTGAGGAACAGTACAAAAAAATCCCCGAAATTGAAAAAGCACTGCAAAAATTCAGCGGAAAAATCAACAAACTGAGCGAAATTTTTATCCTTACCAACGTAGCTTTGCTCTGTTTTACTCTTGAGGATTACTCAAAATCTTTGGATTGGACAAACAGAGTGCTTAACACTACAGAAAGCAACCTGCTGAAAGAAGAAATTCACTGTGAACTAAGAATCCTTAAACTGTTGATTCATTACGAGTTGGGCGATTACAATTTCCTTGAACACGCAGCAAAATCAACACAACGTTTCCTTGAAAAAAAAGGCAAACTCTTTACCGAAGAAGAAATTGTTTTGGAATTTTTTACCAAAAAACTGCCCAACTCAAAAAACAAAACTGAACTTCACGCTGCTTTTCTCACGCTCAAAGAAAAACTCCTGAAATTTTGGACAGAAAAAAATAAAACCAATTCCAAAGACTTTTTGCAAAGTTGGCTTGAAAGTAAAATCCAAAATAAAAAAATCTCTCAATTTCTCAGGGAAAACCTGAACAGCTAAAGAAAATCCACAGCTTCCGAAAAAACTGTGGATTTCAGGAGAGGAAAGGAGAAAAATTACTTCTCAAAATTTTGATTTTGCTGTTTGGAAACAGTTACTGTTGTGTTGTCTGAAGTAACAACGTAGTAAAACATTCCCAAACTGACCGCTCCGACGTGTGTGTAACTCGTTCCCGTTACTGTTGCAATGAAATTTACGGCTAAAGGCAAAACTGAAGCCATTGAACTTCCGTAAATTCTGTAACTCGTTGCTCCGCTAACTGCCGACCAGTTTAAAACTAAATCGTTACCAACACGTTCAATTTCCAAATCGGAAACCGCAGGCAAAACCGAACCAACGTAGTTAATCGTTCCGCTGAAAGAATCCGTTACTGTTCCGCTGACTAAATCCGTAGTTGACCAGCCAAGCGAAGTTGTGTCGCTGAATGCTAAAACTGTTCCTCGGTCACAAAACTCACTCCAAACTCCAAAAACTCCACTTTGCGGCGAAGAAACACCAAAAGAAATTCTTGAAACAACGTTTGCCGTGTTGGTGGAAGCTGTTCCGTTCAAAGTTACACTCGGTTTTAACTGGTTGTAAAAAGTTGCGGTGTAAAGGTTTCCACTGCCCGTAATTGTTCCGAAACTTAGCGAGGCACTGCTTTCTCCAAGTTTCCACCTTTCGCTTGAAGTTGAACCTGAAGTGATGTGTAAAAATTCTGCCGTTCCGTTTTCATCAACCCAAACGTCTGCAGAACCATCCAGCATTGCTCCTGAAAGTGCGCCGTTGTAAGTTCTCACTAAAACTGCAGTGTTTCCGGAACCTAAAGCTGTTCCGCCACTTGCAACTGAAGGAGTAAAAGTGTTCCGGAACTGTCTGAAAGCGTAGTTCACAGTGTCAACTAAAGAAGAAGTCAAAACCCAGTTCGTTTGGTCTGCCGAAGAAAAACGTTCTTCAAGAGTTAAGTTGACAGGATTTTGCACTTCAAGGTAACTTAAGTTGTCAGCGTAGTTTGCAAAAGTTCCTGAAACGCTCTGTGTTTGCGGAGTTCCAAGCCTTGTAAAAGTTACGTTTGTCGTTAAAGAAGGCAGTAAACCAATTATTTTTAAGTTTACTGCGTGTAAAGGAGTGTCCGAAACAAGAATTTCAAAACTGTTTTCTAAAAACAGGTCTGTTGCCGAATTTTTCCAGACAACAAGTCCGAAACGCCCTGAAACTCCTGCTGTAAGCGAAAAGTTTTCGTCTCCCGAAGAGCTTGAGTTTGCGAAAGCAATCGCTTCACTTTTTGAGAAAAGACCGTCAAAATCAGCAAAATCGTAAAGGCTGAAAGCAAGGTCTGCGTTTCCTGAAAGTGTTTTTAAGATGAAGTGGTAAGTGCTGCCTGAAATTAAATCAATCTCAAAAACTCGTGCTACTTCGCTTGCTCCGATGGAAAAAGGACCGTTTGCAAAGTTGTTTAGCAGCAGGTCGTTTCCCTGCGAAGCGTAAAAGGTGAAGTTTCCTGTTCCGCTGTTTGAGTTAGAAACACCAACATAGTGGTTCCCGCCGCTTGCAACGTAAGTGTTTACAACAACAAAATCAGAACTTCCACTTCCGAAAGCCGATTGAACCAACGGAGTTGCAAAACCTGTCGTGCTTCCAGTGTAATCGTTGTAAAGTCTGACGTCGTAGTCATCGCCGGAATTTACAGGCAAAATTCCAATTGCAGACCAGTGAGAAGGAGTTAAGTTGTTCAAAAAACCATCACAGTTGTAGAAAGTTGCACCAATTGAAGTTGGATTTGGAGGAGCAGTTCTTGAAAGTGCGTAGTTCAGAGGCACAAAGTAAGGAGACCAAACGAACTGTCTTGCAGCAAAATTATCAGTTTCGTTAGTCTCTTCAACGCTGTTTTCTACGTCAAGTGAATCAAGAATTGTGTGTCTTCCGCCTTTGATTTCCTGTTCTAAAAGTAAGTTGTTCAGAGTTACAGTTGTTGAACCACTGACAGTTCCAACGGGAATTGTCTTTGCAAAAACATCGTCAACGTAAATTTTAAGGTTTGAAGGGTCTGCCGTGTTTAGCATTGAATTTCTGATTCCAAGGTTCAGGTAAGTAGAAAAAGCAGCGTTTCCGTTCAGCGAAGAACTGACAAAACAGCTTGTTGAAGTTGCCAAATTATCGTTCCGTGCAACGATTGAGCTATCCCAACCTGTTGGAGTGGTTGTGAGTAAGTTTGCAGGAGCGATTCTGAAGTTTAAATCATAAAAAGCATCTTTAGTAAGGTCTTCGGTATCTTTTTTCCAAACTGCAAGCATAAACCAATCACTGATTGGCGCCTGGTAAACGAGGTTTTCGTTTCCGCCGTTTCCGTTTGCGTCAGAAACAGCAACAGCTTCAGTTTTTCCACAAATTGGTCCGCAACCAGGTGTAAAAATTGAGATTCCAAGGTCAGCGTTCCCTGAAACGTTTGTGAGTAAAAACTGGTAAGCAGTTCCGCTTGAAAGGTAAACTTCGTAAAGTTTCAGGATTTGTTCCGGAACGATGTTTTCACCGGTTTTAGTAGTTGGGTAAGAAGTAATCAGGTTACCTGCTGAGTTTGTTGTTTGGATTTGGAACGGTGAGGAATTGGTTGAGTAAAGGTAATTAGACATTAAATCTCCGTGAACAGCAGGGTAAAATTCTGAGTAACCGTCAGCGTTTTTATCGTTTACAGCGTTCCAGGTTCCAAGCACGAAGTCTGATTCGGTGTTTGGTAGCCACGAAAATCCGTAAGCGTTGCTGAAACCACTTTGGCTTGAGTAGTAGTCTTCGTAGAGTGTCAGGTCAACTTCTGTGTCTCCGGAAGGGTTTGCTGCAGTTGGTAAGAGAGCGATTCCGAATGCAAAAGTTCCACTTGGGTACTTGTAAGAAAAACCATCACAGTTAGGGTTAATGCCGTTTCCTTTGATTGGCGGAGCGTCTCTTTGGATTGAACTTACAAGTGCAAGAGGTTTTGGTTCCCAGATGAATTGTCTTTGGTAGTAGTTGTTTGTTTCGTTTGATTCGGGAACGATGTTTCCGACGTCGATTGAGTCTGCAATTGTGTGTCTTCCGCCGCGAACTTCAAAAGGTCCCTTGTTTAAGGTTCTTGTTCCTGAAGGTAAACCGTCGCCGATACTTTGAGTTGAGATTGGAACTCTGTCAAGAAAAAGTTTGTTTGTGTGTCCGCCGGATTCACCGATACCTGCGTTTCGGATTGCAAAATTTATGAAAGTGCTTGAAGAATTGCTTGTCAGTTCGTTTGAAACCACACAGTCGTCAAAGAGAGCATCGCTTGTAGTTTTGGGAACGATTGCGTCTGTCCAGGTTGTGGGAAATTCGTGAACTAAGTCTGGTCTTGAGAGTTGAGTTTTCCAGACGCCTCTTCCGATGGTTGCAGCGTAAAGGTAGCCGGTAAAGTAATTAATTCTGAGTTGTGAGACGGAAACTTTTGGCAGGTTGTCGTTGAACTGTTGCCAGGTGTTTCCGCTGTTGTTTGAAAAGAAGACGCCTAAGTCGGTTCCGATGTAAATGTTGTTTCCGTCAAGTGCGACAGAGTTTACGGGTAAGTTCCAGGTTCCACCGCTAAGTGTCGGAGTGATGTTTTGCCAAACGACGGCAGTTCCAACCGAAGTATCGGCATTCGTGCTTTTAAAAACGAAACCAATGTTTGAATTGTTGTTAAAACTTGAAAAAGTAACGTAAATTGTTCCTGAATCGTATGGGTCAATCGCGATTGAAGTGACGTTTTTAGCAGGCAGGTTTCCGGTGATGTCAACGAGAGAAGAGCCTCCGGGAACAGAAACTGTTCCGTACTGGTTATCGGTTCTGCAAACTCTTCCGTCGTTAGCTCCGGTGTAGATTCTGTGGATTTCAGTTGGAGAAACAGCGATTGCAGAGATTACAGCTGTGCCTCCTTTGGTTAAGTCTCCTGAAATTGCGTTCCAGTTGTCCATTGCGTTATTTGTTCGCCAAATCCTGTAAGTTCCGCCGTAAAGCACTGCGGGGTTTGTTGGGTGAAGAACCAAAGGAGAATAAAAATTAGTTCTTCCGTCTGCAACTTTTATTGTTGCATTGTTGTAAGAAATTCCATCATCTTTATTGTCAAAATCGCATCCGAAATTTTCTGATTTCATTGGAGTAAAATTTACGTACTCACTGTAGCATTTTTGCGGGTCAGTGTAATCAATCTCACAAAATCCACCGTCACCTGAACGGGCAACTCTCCAGCTTGAGCCATCAAACCTAAGAACTCCATTGTCCTGAGAACCACAAATTAAATTTTCATAGATGGAGGATTGCTCAATTCCGATTCCGACAATTTGTAAAACTGCAAGCCCGTTGTTTAAAGTTGTAAAGTTATCAAAATCATCAGTTGTCTTGAAAACTCCACCATCGCAGCCGATAAAAAATGTGTTGTGGTCGGTTGGGTGTTGGATGATTACGTGTTGGTCAGCGTGAACGTAGTCGTCATCGTCGTTCAAAAGATCTTTCAAGGCAGTCCACTCGCTTT
>JADZEA010000050.1 GCA_020850775.1 bacterium | reverse complement strand
CATTCTTTACATTTTTTCAGAGCCATTTTCAGTTCCTTTCAAACTTACAACTTTAAAATAGTAAATTTTTTTGTACTTTTCTAACACAGAAAGTGATAAAGTTAGAAAATTCAATAAGTGGTTTTTCGCAAAATCAGTCTTCCAAAAGTGAGAAGTTTTTGCGGTTTGTCGCTGTTTTAAAAGCCAAAGTGAGAGTTTCATTTTTTGGTGAACCTCTCACTCGTGAAAAAAAAGGTTAGCTGTTTTTTCAAAAACCAAAGTGAGAGGCTGAGCTTCAAATCTCTCTGCAAAACGAAAAAAACTTTAGAGTTTGGAAAAATAAAAAAGTAAATTCCTGAATAATTTTTTCTTAGAGATTTTATCAATGGACAATTTCAGATTAGTTTTTCGCTTGAGTTTGTTTCTTGTTTCGGTGCTGGTCTTTTACATTTTTTTGATTTGCCAGTTTTTGTTTGTTTCCGACAAAAACAGAACCCTTTGGCGAATCGCCTGCGTTAAAAACTGGTCAAAAGCCGTCGCAAAAATTATCGGAATGAAAATTCAAGTTGAAGGAAAACCACCAAACCCTCCGTTTTTTTTAGTCTCAAACCACTTAAGTTACATGGATATTTTTCTCATTTTTACACAGTGTAACTGCGTTTTCATTGCAAAACAGGAAATTAGTTCGTGGCTAATCATCGGGCATCTTTGCAAACTGACAAACACACTTTTTCTTGACAGAACGAACAAAAAAGACATTCCGCGTGTGAACAAACTTGTTTCTGAAAACATTAACGAGTTTCAGGGAATTGTCCTTTTTCCCGAAGGAACAAGCACAAAAGGCGAAAAAGTGCTTCCTTTCAAGCCCTCACTCTTAGATTTTCCCGCAAAAAATGAAGTTCCCGTTTCCTTTGCGAGCATTTCTTACCGGTCAAACGAAATTCCCGCTTCCTTAAGCGTTTGCTGGTGGCAGGACGAAAGTTTCCAGACACATTTTTTAAGACTTCTGAAAACAAAAAATTTTGAGGCAAAATTAACTTTTGGTGAGGACGTGGTTCAGGAAAACGACAGAAAAATTTTAGCCCAAAAACTTTGGGAAAAAGTAAACCAAAATTTTACACCCGCTAACTAACAGTTCTTAAGGCTCACTTCTCCGGCGGAAAAAAAAGACCTTTCACCGTTTTCCTGCTTTAAAATCAGGTTTCCGTTTTCAGTAACGCCTTCAAAAACGCCTTCAAAAATTTTTTCGCTTAAAAACACCGAAACTTTTTCGCCTAAAAATGAACAGTTTGTTTGCCAGTCCTGTAGCCATTTTTCTTCTGAAAACTTAAGGTTCGTTTCAAGCTCCGCCAAAAACTCAAAAAGCAGGTCGTTTTTGTTCCAAAATTTTCCCGTTTCAAGAAAAAGCGAAGAAGCGTTTGGCAAGTCGCCGGGAAAATTCTCGTGGTTAACGTTGATTCCGGTTCCAACTACGATTGAAGGAAAGTTTGAAACGGTTTGTGCCAAAATCCCGCAAATTTTTTTTCTGTTCAAAAAAACATCGTTTGGCCACTTGACGGAAGCAAAAACAGATTTTTCTTTCAACACGTTCACAAGGCAGGAAGCAAAAAGCATTGAAAGGAGCGGTTTTTTTTCATCTTCAATTTTTGGGAAAACAAGCGTAAACCACAGACCTTTGTTTTTTTGCGAGTTCCAGCTTCTGCCAAACCTTCCGATTCCCGCTGTTTGTTCTTCTGCTAAAATCAAAGTTGTTTTTTGCACTTTTTCCTTAGCTAACGAAAGCCCAAAAAGGTTCGTTGAGTTAATTGTTTCAAAAAAATAAAAATCTTCTAACAGGCTCAGTTTTGATAATTTTTTTTCAAGGTTCATTTTTTTTCTTTTGCAGCCTAAAAATATTTGATAACTTAAAGTTAAATTAAAGTTTAATCTCAAAAAAGGAGGATTTTGTTTATGCGAAAAATTGCTCAAAAAATTAACGCCAGAGAGGTTTGCCCGTAGCTTTCCAAGTTTAACTTAAGTTAAAAAGCCACGTGTGAACTTGTGTTTCAGAGAGTTCTTTCGTGGCTTTTTTTTGAAGCCACAAGATTTATTTTTGTGGCTTTTTTGTTCACGAAAAAACTCGGTGTAAAAGAAAAAGTTAGTGAACAAAACAAGGAAAACAAAATGAGTAAAGAACTCACAAAAAGAAACCTTCTTTCAATCAAAAAAAGCAGAGACTACAATTACAGACAAGAAAAAAAACTAAAAAAGGAGCGAAAAATTGCAAAAGCTCAACAACCAAAAGTCTCTAAAGATGTTTTTGATTGGAAAGAAAAACTTCTTGAAATTGAAAACGAAGATTTAGAGTAAACAAAAATCAGAACCTTCAAGACAAAAAAATCTTGAAGGTTTTTTGAAAAATTGATTTAGATTTTAGCTAAAATTTGTAAGGAAAAAATGATAAAACAAGGAATAATTGTTAAAGGTTTTGGTAATTTTTACTTTGTGAGAACAGAAGAAAACCAAACCTTTCGCTGCTCAGTCAAAGGAAAAATGCGATTGAACAACGATGACCAGCACAATCCTGTTGCGATTGGAGACAACGTAGTTTTTGAGATTTTGGAAAATGCTGAAGACGGCTCAATTTCGGAAGTTTTACCGCGAAAAAACAAACTTTCAAGACCTGCGAACTACTACACTGAAAGAGAACAGGTGATTGTTGCAAACATTGACCAAATTGTGGTGGTTGTTTCTCTGAAGTCTCCGAATTTTAAGTTTGGAGTGCTTGACAGAATTTTGATTGTTGCGGAAAGAGAAGAACTTAACGCTGTGATTTGTTTGAATAAAGTTGATTTGCTAAGCCCGAAAGAACGGAAAGAATTTGAAAGAATCCGCGAAATTTATTCCTCAATCGGTTACCAAACGATTTTCACGAGTCCTTTCACAAAGGAAGGAATTGAAGAGCTAAGGGAAGTTTTGAAAAATAAAGTTTCTACTTTTACAGGACAATCGGGAGTTGGAAAATCGTCTTTGCTGAATGCTTTACAACCAGGATTAAAACTAAAAACGACTGAAGTCAGTGAAGCCAACGAAAAAGGAAAACACACAACGGTTCACTCGGAGTTTTACGAACTGAATTTTGGTGGTTTTATCGCTGACACGCCTGGAATTCGTGAGTTTGGTTTGTGGGGAATTAACAAAGAAAATCTTGGAACTGTTTTCAGAGAGTTTGCAGACTTTGTTTTAGAGTGCAAGTTTTCAAACTGCAAACACGTAACAGAACCTAAGTGTAAAATTTTAGAGGCATTAGAAAAAGGTAAAATTTCCAAAGAACGTTACAAATCTTACGTAAACATTCTTGAAAGCGTCTAAGAGAATTAAGAAAAAAGGCTTGAGATGAAAAGGCTTTTTGTAGCAATTGATTTTCCGGAAAACCTGAAAAAGCAGCTTTCTGAACTTTGTTACGGAGTTCCAAACGCAAAATGGACGAGTAAAGAACAGTTTCATTTGACTTTACGTTTTATCGGAGAAGTTCAGGAGACTTTGTTTGAAGAAATCAGAGGTTCACTTTTTTCTGTAAAAGTTCCACCTTTTGAGCTTGTGGTAAAAGGGATTGGTTGTTTTCCACTGCGGAGAGAACCAAAAATTTTGTGGGTTGGAGTTGAAAAAAACGAGGTTCTGTTTCAGTTAAGGAATAAAATTGAACGAAAACTTATTGGTTTGGGTCTTGAAGCAGAAAGACAAAAATTTTCGCCTCACGTAACGCTTGCAAGGTTAGCAGGAACGTCTGGTTCAAGGCTTGAACATTTTTTTGCGGGAAACGGGCTTTTTAAAAGTGAAGCAATCGGGATTTGTGAGTTCAAACTTTACTCAAGTTTCCTTTCATCAAATGGTGCAATTCACACAGTGGAAGAAAGTTACAAACTTTAAAATTTGTAAAGCAGATTTTGGTTTGTTTCTAATTTCTAAAGCTGTTAAACTCATAAAATATTCTTTTTCATAAGTTTGAGATTAAAAAGAATACCTTTCCCAAGAGAGTAGCAAATCTTGGAACTGTGGTAAAGTTTCTCGTCATCCTTGCCTGAGTTAGTTTTGAAACAAAGTTTTGTCTCAAAAGAATTTCTTTCTAAAATTTCTTCATTGTTAATAAGTTGTTCCAAAGGAATTCCCAAAAATTTTGATAAAATTAATTCAGCCTGCCTTTTGTTCACAAGATTTTCAGCTAAATCATCGCTCCACCAATCAGGTAAAATATGTTCTCTTACCCATTTTTCTTCCCAACCAAGTGATTTTAATTTCTTCCAAATTAATTCCATTTGATTTGTCATAATTTTTCCCTCCTAAGTTTACAATTAAATTTACTACAAAATTTGATTGTTTTTACCCATTTTTTTGAAAAAATAACCACTTAGCTAAAATTCAAAATCTAACTGAACCGAAAAAACTCTCTGCGAATCGCCTTCAAAACTATTGTTTCCACTGCCCTGAACCACTGAAACCGGAAAACGAAAAATCTCAACTTCTCCATTTTCATTCCTGCTTGCGTAATCTTTTCCCGTTTTTTCTGCTTTTAAGTTTGCGTGAAAAGTCTGTGCAAACTTAAAACTCAAAGCCGTTTTGTAAGGAAATTTAAACTTGCCAAGAAAATAAACCCGCACTCCTTGCCCTGAAAGCCCAACGTTTGAAAGAACTCCCTCAAAATCTCTTTCGTACTCGTAAATCCTTGATTCAAAACCTTTTGTGTCAAAAAAAATTCCCCGCAGGTTCGCACTGAAAAACTTTGTAACATCAAATTTCGCGTCCTGGTAAACCAAAATCCCGTCTTCCTTGTAACCTGCTTCTTTCACTTTCCAAAAACTCTTCTCAAACCTCGTTCTAAGTGAAAATTTTTGTTTCGGACTAAAATCAAACTGAAATCTCAGGTTCGTTCTTTGTGTCTCACTTGAAATTTCCGTTTCCCGTAAAAACCCAAAAACTGAAACTTCTTTCGTGATTTTTGTTTCCTTTTCAACCGTTTTCAGCCGTCCCGTAAGTTTAATTCCTTCAAAAATTTCACGTTCAATTTCAAGTGAAAACTCTTTACCAACTTCTGGAAAAAGCGGACTTTTTGCAACTTCAAGGCTTCTAAAAATATCGGTGAAAAAATGAACTTTCGTCTTTAAAAACTCAATCGTGTTCCCAAAATAAAAACCTTCTTCAGCACTCAAAAAATCTTCCGCAAAAGGCAAACCATTTGGATTTTCAAAGCCTTCTTCGTAACGTCTGTAAACAAAAACTGAACTGTAACTTTCGCTTGCAAGCGTCAGACTGTTCACAGTGCCGTTTTTTCCGTTTTTGTTGAAAGCAGTTTCACCGCCAAACAAAAGATTCCCGTAATCAAAAGTGTAGTTTGAACCAAACAAAAACAAATTTTTAGATTTGCCACTTTCAAAATCTTTTGAGTAAGCAAGTTTTTCAACTGAAGTTCCAAAGCTAAAATTGTTTTGTCTGAAAGTAACGTTTCCACCAAACATTTTTTCAGCAAGGAAATCCTTTTTGGCAAGTTCGCTACCCGTTCTGTGAAGTCCTGAAACGTCAATTGAAGTAATTTTCCCGTTTTCATTTTGGTTGGCATCGCGTTTTACATCCGAAAAAAGCAAAGTCGTCTCTAAAAAATCACCAAAAAGCAAAGTCGTTGCAGCACCAAAAAACTCGTTTGCTTCTCCTGAAGACTTGTAAGGCTGAACTCCCTGCGACTTGCGGTTTCCTGAAAGAACCGGAGCCGAAGAAAGTTTTGTGAGAACGTAAGGAGCAGACCAAATCAAACCCTGACCAAGTTCGTACTTAAAATTTCCAAGAACAGTTTTTTGAAAAACGGGTAAATTTTCAGCCGAAACGTAAGCAATTCTAAAATCCTGAAAACTTTTTTCTCCGGCGTCTTTGTCGGCTAAAAATCCTGCTGAAAACCGTTCGTTAAAAACGACTTCCACTCTGTTGTAAACTTTAAAAGTGTTACCTTGAAAATCACCATTTTTAAAACCTTGTGTTTTTGGTGTGTTTTGTGTCAGTCTGTTCCGTAAATTCACGCTAAAAAACTCAACTTCGCGTTTTTCAAAAGAAAGAACAGGCTTTAGAAATTCCCGGTGTTCGCTGTCAAGCTCAGTTCTCAAGGCAAAGTCTTCAAAGTTTTCAAATTGTTTTTCCTTGCGTAACTTCAGAATTTTAAAAATTAAATTACTTTCAAAGAATGGAAAATCCTTGATTTTTGTTTCTGTACTCAGGTTAATTTTTAGTGGTTTCTCTTTGCAGGTTTCGTAGAGTTCGTTCAAAAAGTCTTCCGAAACAGTTTGACCTTCGCTTAACTTTTCAATCAAACTTTGTGCTGAAAGCTCGCTTACAAGCACGAAAAAAATTAGCAGAAAAGTTTTCATTTTTTGTTTTGGATAAAAAAACAAGAGGCTGTCTCACCCAAAAGACAAGCCTCTTAAATTAAAATGTTGTTGAAAAAAACTGTTTTAATCTACTAAAAAATCCTACTTCAAGAAAAGCATTTTTTTTGTTTGATTAAAGTTTCCTGCTTCAAGCCTGTAAAAATAAATTCCGCTTGAAACGGATTTTCCACTTTCGTTGGTTCCGTTCCAGCTTGTTTTGTAAGAACCTTTTTCAAGGTTTTGATTGATTAGAGTTTTGACTAACTGACCAAGAACGTTGTAAACTGAAATTTTTACGTTTGAAAATTCAGGAATTGCAAACTCAATTTTTGTTGTTGGGTTGAAAGGATTAGGAAAGTTGTTTGCAAGAACGAAATTTTTTGAAACTTCAGGGTTCGTCTCTTCGGTTACTTCCGTAACGCTGTTAACCACAAAATTTACGTTTGTTGCCGGAGAGTTTTCGCTGACCTGAATTCCTGAAACGGTTTCAGTCGGCAAGCCAAGTTTTGAAACGTAAACGTAGTAGTTTCCCGGTGCCAAACCTGAAATCTGGTAAACTCCGTTTGCTTTCGATAAATCGTAGCCAAGAACAGTTCCGTTTCCGTCAACTGCGTAAACAACAGCGTTTTCAAGGTTTGAAAGTGAAGTTCCGTTGTTTAGCAAAACAGTTCCGCTGATGGAACAAAAAGAAGTGTTCGCAACTTGTGGAAGATTGATGTTTGTGTTGTTTACGGGATTTCCGTTTACGTTGACGGTTGCTGAGTTCTGCCAGTTCTGAACGTCAGACAAAAAAGTTGGAACAAAACCGTGAGCCAAAGAAAAAACGTAGTAATCGTCGGGAGCAAGATTAGAAATTTGATAGTTTCCGTTTACGTCTGTGATTTGTGTTGACATCGTTAGCGGAGCGTCAAGGTCGTTTGCTGAAATTATCACAATCAAGGCATTTTCAACGGGATTTCCGCTTGTGTTTGTGATTGTTCCTGAAACAGAATTGTTTGCAAAAGTTGTGTTTACGGCTTCAAGACTAAAATTAATTCCGTTTAAAGTTCCGCCGGCAGTTCCGATAAAAATCGTGTCAGCACTGAAAAAATCACTTTGATTGTTGTAGTACTCAGAGTAAAACCCGTTTGCGAAACAACCTGACTTAACGTTTGTTCCTGTCGGAACTCCGCTCATCGTGTAGTTTCCGTTTGCATCCGTTACAACTTTCAGCGTGTCAACTAAAAATCCGCTTGCAGGCAAAAGGTAAACTTCTGCTCCTGAAACTGCTCCAAGTGTGTTTCCAAGTGAATCCACAGAGCTGACGTTTCCACCGATTGTTCCAAAACCAGTTGGAATGTTTCCGCCTGCGAAATTAAAATTAATTCCGGTAACAGAAATTCCACCGTTTACAAAAATTTGAGTTGCGTTTGCTGCGTAAGTGTTGTCGTACCAAAGTTCAGCAACAACCGGGAAACCTTTTCCTGAAATCACTGCTTTGACAACGTAGTTACCTGCCGGAAGGTTTGTAAAAGTGTAGTTTCCGTTTTGCTGAATGTTTAACACCAAACCGGCTGCGTTTGCTACCGGAATTGCGTAAACCTGAACGTCGTAGTAAGTTGTGTCAACTGGCAAACCGTTCACGTTTACAGTTCCTGAAATTGAACCTGTTGCTGAGTTTGGGTTGTTAAAATCAAAATTAATGTTGTTAGCCGTTTGCCCGGAAGCAACAGTTACAGGAGTTGCCAGACTTGCTAGGTAAACGTGGTCCCAAAACTGTTTTTGAGGAATGTTTGTGCTGGCTGAAGGCGTTTGAGCTGAAACTTTGTAAGTTCCTGCCTGCAAAAGATTGATTGTGTAGTTTCCGAGTGAGTTTGTCGTTGCAGTGTAAGTTGCAGAGTCGTTTTCGGCTTTCACGATTGCGTTTGCAACAGGAATAATTGCTCCGAAACCAACCTTTGTAACAGTTCCGGTAATCCAGGCGTCAACTTGTGGAGGGTTTGAACTTCCGACAAAAGAAAAATTAATTCCACTTGTAATTTGTCCGCCATTGATAAAAACGGGAGTTGCGTTTGCTGCGTAAGTTTGGTTGTACCAAAATTCTTCAATGTACGAAAAACCAATTCCACTAATCACAGACTTAACAATGTAACTGCCAACAGGAACGTTTGCGATTGTGTAAGTTCCGTTAACAATCTGGTTTGTAGTGTAAATTCCCCAGCCATTTTGTTTGATTGCGGTAACCTGAACATTGTAAAGAGCTGTGTTGATTGGAGAATTTAGCATTGAAACGAATCCTGTAATTGTTCCGTTTGTGTTTGAACCTCCTGACAGGTTGAAATCAAAATTAATATTGTTTGTAGCAGTTCCGGTAACAATGTTTAAAGCGGTTGCCGAAGCAACGTTGTTTACGTGGTCCCAGTACTGAACCATCTGAAAACCAGTTGAGTTAAGCAAAGCAGAAATTACGTAAGAACCATTTTGAGCGACGTTAATCGTGTAGTTTCCGTTTGTGTCTGTTGTTGCGTTGTAAGTTGTTCCGCCGTTTTGAGCTGTAACTGTTACGTTTGCGACGGGAACAGGCAGAGTTGCTGAAGTGAAAGAACTGACCGTTCCCGAAATCGTTCCAAAAGTTGGGACGTTAGGGCTTCCAACAAAACTGAAATCAATTCCGCTGACGACCTGGTTTGCTCCGACAGGAACAGGAGTTGCGTTTCCTGCGTAAGTTTGGTTGTACCAAAACTCTTCAACGTACGAAAAGCCAACACCAAAAATTACAGCTTTAACGGTGTAACTTCCTGCGGAAAGGTTGCTGAGCGTGTAAAGACCTGCAGAATTTACCTGATTTGTTGAGGCGTTAACTGAGCCGGAGTTTTGCCAGGCGTAAACCTGAAGCGAGTAAAGGCCTGTGTTGATTGGAACTCCGCCAACATTGATTGTTCCTGTAATTCCGCCTGCGATTGATTCTCCAAAACTGAAAAAACAAACAAACAGAACCAGAAAACTCAAAAGTCCTGATTTTAAAATTGTTCTCATTGAACTTTTCTCCTTTTTTCTAAACTTAATAAAATTAATTACAGTCAGCGTAAAATTTTTTGTGTTAAACTTTCAGTTTCAAAGCCAAAGTTTCACGTTACAAAGAAAAAGCAATTTTATCAAGGTAACAAATAAAAATTTTGCATTAGTACGAACTAAAGCAAAGCATTTTTTAGTTGGAAAATGGATTGAAAGCGGGTAAATCGGATGTTTTGCCGTTTAATCCGAAATGATAAGTACGAAGTTAAGAAATTATTTTCTTTAAAAAAGACCTTAAGGATTGAAGCTGTAAAAGTAAACATTCCACTTTTCTATTTTTATGAGTTATTTTTGAACTCATAAATTAATTAAAAACTAAAAATGTCTTTTCAAAACAGCTTTAAAGTAACTTTCTCTCCACACATCCACTCAGGTAACAGTGCCTTTAAAATGTACTTTGCCGGTGTTTTATCACTTTTGCCTGCTGTTTTTGCAGTTGCTTATTTTTTTGGGTTAAGCGGGGTTTTGCTTCTTGCAACGACAGTTTCAGGGTCTTACCTAACTGATTTTTCAGTAAATTTTTTAGCTTACAAAAAATTTAATTTCAAAGACACGAGTGCAATTTTTACAGGTTTGCTCTTAGCTTTTTTCCTTCCGCCAACTTGTCCGCTTTGGATTGCTTTTGCCGGAGCAGTTTTTTCAATCCTTGTTGCAAAAATTCCTTTTGGCGGGACTGGTTCAT
>JADZEA010000049.1 GCA_020850775.1 bacterium | reverse complement strand
TAAGTTTTCCTTCTACAAGTTCTGTTTGTAAAATGCTGACGTCGTTGAGTTTGTCTTCACCGAGTTCATTAAAATTTTCCAAAATTGAATCTACAAATTCTAAACTATGCGTGCAAAGAATGATTTGCGTGTTGTTTTTATAGATTGCGTCTTCAAAAATTTTAACAAGCAAGTTTGAATATTTTGGATGCTGGAATGCTTCAGGTTCTTCAAGCAAACAAATCCCGTCCTTACAGTTTGCAATCGTTCCGAAAACCTGCATCAGTTTTTTGGCTCCGTCTCCAAGAAAGTAGGCAGGATGCCTGTGGTTTGGCGGTTCTCTGTCAAAAGAAGCAAAAAGCACAGTTGTTCCGTCTTCTTCCAGACTAAGCCTGAAATCAGTAAGTTTTGATAATGCCTGAGAGTTTTCTGAAAGCATTTTTACGAAAGCCTGAGTTTTATTTTGGCTTTCGAAATCACGATAAATATCTTCAAGTTGTTTATTTTGCATAACTGCTTTTGTATCTATGAACTGAACTTTACCTAAAAATTTTAAAAAAATTTTTGAGTTCAATAGTTCGTTGTAATTCACTTCCCATTGGCTTGGCTTATCTCTTTTGCTCACTATGTTTGTTGAATAATTTATAAGTACAGAATTCTTTTGATTTGTCAATTTAATCTTAACAAAATTTTCATTGCTTAACTCGAAATTAAACAACACAGGTTTTTCCTCGTTAAAAGTTTTAGAAATCGTTGCATTTCCAAAATCACCTCTTCTGTAAACAACAAAACCCAAAATTTTATAAAAATTGCCGGCTACACCTTCACAAGTTCCCAAAAAAATGCTTTCCAGGAGTGTGGATTTTCCAGAGTTGTTAGGTCCGACAAGAATCGTCATTTTGTTAAACCCTGAAACGGTTGAACTTTGAGTGATTCCTCTGAAGTTTTCAATCGTGATTTTTTCTAAGTGCATTTTTTACCTCGTAGTTTTAAAAAAGTAATTCTTGATTTTCATTTATGTTTTTCATTGGATAAAAAACTCCAATTATCACAAATGGATTGCTTACTCTTCTTCTGTGGAATTCAAGCGTTGTTCCAAGAAAAAAATAAAGTTCTTTTTCCAAAACAAAACTATCAAAATATTTTTCCCTGACTTTTTCCAAAGCAATTTTTTCATTGTCTGCTTTCTTTAAGCAATTCCAATACAAAGCCCCAATTTCCCAATCTTCAATCATTAGTTTAGATTCTTTACCACTTTCATCCAAAAACTTGTAGCTAAATTTGTAAGGTAATTTTCTAATTGGAATCCTTTTTGAACCTTGCGTAAACAAATCAATTTGTTTTAGCTGCTCAATCCACGAACTTTTCCATTCTCTTTCAGCTTCTTCAACCATAAAATCAATAATTTTGGTTGGTTTGAAAGTAGCTAAAGACTTGTTCAAGGGTGCTTTTGAATCTTCAATCAGTTTCTCCAAAGAAACATAAACATTTTTTAAACAATATTTTTTTCGTTCTTCCCAAAAATTTTTTGTATCAATTTTCCCAACAATTTCAAGGTCTTCCAATTTTGTTTTTGCTGGCGAATGACTTTCAGGTCTAAAATCATCAATTCGTTTTTTTAATTCTAATTTAACCCATTGATATTTTTCAAATTCTAAAAATTTGAAGGGAACAGGATAAATTCTAACCCAACTTCCATCTTCCAAAATTCCTGCTGTACAAACAAGTTCATCGTACCTTCTTGAAGGTAAAGGATAAGTTGTTACAGTAATTAAAACCTTAGTTTTTAGCATTTTAAAGATGCTCCACCTTAAAATCAAATTCTGGAAAGGTTTGTAATTTTTCAACGATTTTGTTCCTGTGGCAATTCGTGTAACAGCTTTCAAAACAAGTAAGTGCAACTCGCCTGTGTTCCAAAATCAAATCAAAAACTAACTTTAAACTTTCTGTTTTTTGTGGCAAAGTTTCAGAAACATAATTTTTAAAAAGTTTTTCGTAATCCGAAACTGTGTTTAAATTTTGCCTTTCTTTGGCTTCAATCCCAAGTTCGGGAACGTGAAAATATTTAATTTCTAACTTCTCAACTGCTTGTGATAATTGGTTTTTAGAAAATCCATACTTCATACTAAAAGGATTTTTTCTGACATCGCAAAGAAGTTTGATATTTTTTTCAACAAGCTCATTCAGGTAAAAATCAAAAGATTTTCCTTCGTAACCAATCGTAAACAAACAACTCTCTTCATTTTTTGGCGTTTGCGAAACGATTGCCTGAAGTTCAGAAGCACTCAGCACTTTGTTTTTAATTTCACTTTTAACCGCAAAGTAAGGATATTTTTTGTAAACAAACCGAACTAATTCCATTCCTGACAGGTAACCAAAATTTTCCTTGAGTTCCAACAAAGCGTTTTTATCTTTTTCAGTCAAAAGTAAAAAATAATTTTCTTCGTTTGATAGTTTCCATTCCTCTGTTTTACAAAGCAAACCAAGTTTTTCCAATGCTTCCTTGTCAGCTAAAGACTGAAAAGAAAAACAGCCAAACTTGTAAGGAACAAAGTCAAAAGATGGTTTTTCCTGCATCCGAACAAACAAAAAAAGGTATTTTTGAAAGTCTGTTCTTTTTAGTTCTCCACCAAAAAGTTTGAGCAAAGCTAAAATAATTTTCCGTCGGTAAAACATTTTTTAACCTTTAACAATTTTAATTCCGGCGCTTGCACCAATCCTCGTTGCTCCTGCGTTAATCATTTTGATTGCGTCTTCACGTGTTCGGATTCCACCTGAAGCCTTAACTCC
>JADZEA010000048.1 GCA_020850775.1 bacterium | reverse complement strand
GCTTTTTGGGTTGCACTGAGTTTTTTTGCACCTTCACCAAAGTATTCAATAATTTTTCCTGTTCCACCTTTCACGGTTAATCTGCGAAGCATTTCCAAAATCACGTCTTTTGCGGAAGCCCAGAAAGAAAGTTCACCTGTAAGTTTCACACCAACGAGCAAAGGGTTTTTTGTTTCCCAGGCAAGCCCTGCCATAACTTCTGCTGCGTCTGCTCCGCCAACTCCGATTGCAATCATTCCAAGTCCGCCTGCGTTTGGAGTGTGCGAATCCGTTCCAATCATCATTCCGCCAGGAATTGCATATTTTTCAAGCACGACCTGATGAATGATTCCTGAACTTGGTTTCCAAAATCCAATTCCATATTTTTTTGCAGCTGAGGCTAAAAAATCATAAACTTCCCTGTTAGTTTCAATTGCACGGGAAAGGTCTGCTTCTGCTCCGTCTCTTGCTTGCAATAAATGGTCGCAGTGGATTGTTGCAGGAACTTTTGTCTTGCTTCTTCCTGCCTGAATAAATTGAAGCATTGCCATTTGAGCCGTTGCGTCCTGCATTGCGACTCTGTCAGGGAAAAGTTCCATCTGGTCTTTTCCACGATTTAAAACTGTGCTAAAAGTATTTTTTCCTTCGTGTAAAAACAAGATTTTTTCTGCGTAAGAAAGACCTCTTCCGAGCATTTTACGTTTTTTTGCCAAAACTTCTTCTGCTTTGGATTTATCAAAAGGGTAAGTCATTTTTTAATCCTTAATTTTTTTAGAGTTTGCTAAATTTAACAAATTTTTCGGATAAAAGTTCCCAAAGTTTTTAATTTTTCTTTTCAATGAAAGACAAAACCTCTTCCGCTGAAATTTCCTTCAAACACTTAAAATGAGCTTTCGGGCATTTTTCAAAACCAGATTTTGCACAAGGTCTGCAATCAATGTTTTTATTTTCAATCAACGTTCCATTTTCGCAATCAACCCAAAAACCAAACTCTCTGACTGTTGAGCCGAAAATTGCAAAAAACTTTTTTCCGAGCAAACGTGAAGCGTGCATTGCAAAACTATCGTTGCAAACTACAAATTCAGCTTTTTCAATCACTTTCATAAAATCAAAAATGTTTGTTTCTGCCATTAACACAAAATTTGGCAAATTGTTTTGAATAAAACCTGCCTTTTCAAGCTCCGAAGGAAAACCTAAAAGAACAGATTTCAAGCCTTTTTGTTCAAAAATCAGTTGTGCAAGTTTCTTGTAGTTTTGCCAGATTTTTGTGTTTTTTGTTGCACCAATTCCTAAAACTACAAATTTTTTTGGCAACAGCAAATCTTGGAATTGTTCTTCGAAAACAAGTTTTGGTTTTGGAATTTCAAAACTAAAGCCGGATTTGTGCAAAGGATTAAATTTTAAAGCAAGTTTTTTTGCAAGAAAGAGACAGTAACGAAAAGGAATTTCAGTGTGATTTTCAGGTTTAATTTTAAAATTCACGAGTAAAAATTTTTGGAAACGGTTTTTAGGAAAAGTGAGCCATTTTTTTTCGGGCAAGCAAATTTTAAAAGCAAAAGTTCGTAAGTTGTTTGAAAAATCTAAAACAAGGTCTGCTTGCGAAAGAATTTTTATTGAAAGAAAAAAGTTGTCCTCTTTTTGTGTTTGAGAAACATCAAAAGAGAGTTTGGCAACTTCAGGTTTTTTGCAAAGAAAAATGATTTGAGAATTTGGAAAGTGTTTTTTTAGTAAAGCTAAAGGTTCAAAAGTAAGTAAAATGTCTCCCAAATTATTAAGGCAAAGTGCAACAATCTTCATTTTATTACTTTTGGAAAGGTTGCGAACTAAAAAACTTAATTCGCAATCAAAAATTATTGGCTAATTCTTCCGATAAAAGCATCAATTGTGCTTGCTTCTGTGGATTTTTCAAAGTCGTCTTTGACTTTTTGGTAGCATTCTTTAGCTTTTTCGCGGTCGTTTGCTTTTTCGTAAACCAAACCTTGTTTAAAAAGTAAGTTTGCTTTTGTAGCATCTGAAGTTGTTAAGTTAAATGCTTTTTCGTATTGAGCAGCTGCTTCGGAATAATTTCCAAGCGAACTCAGACAATCACCAACTCCCGCATAAACTGAAGGAATTAAAAGTTCGTCATTGTAATCTGAAAGGTATTCCTCAAAATTTTTCTTTGCTTCGTCGTAATTTCCTGTGTAATAATTTGAGTTAGCAAGGTAAAAAAGTGCGTAACCAGCAGCATTTTTGCCTGAAAAATCTTTTACTGTTTCTTCAAGCAGAGGAATTGCTTCTTCATACTTTTCTTGTTCGTAAAAAATTTGTCCTTTGGCAAGCGAACTGTAAGCATCAGAATTTTTTGAATCCTGAAATTGTTTTAATCCAAGATAACCTCCTGCAACTATTAAAATTACAATAATTGCTATCCCAATTTTAGGCAGGTTTTTTGTAAAAACATCTTGAACAACCGCAGTTTTAAGCATTAAATCTTCGGCAGTCGTAATTTTATTGTCTTTTTCTTTAGTTTTTTTTATCGTCATTTTTTTATCCCAAAATTTTTTATTAAGCATTTTAAGAGCAAGAATTTAAGCAAAAATTTTAGCTTGCAAGAAGTTTTTTTTAACAAAGTTTTTAAGCAAGGCTAAGCAAAGTAGGAAAAAGTGATTTTTATCTTATTTTTTTGCTTAGGATTTATTACTTTTGATAAGTTAATCTCAAGTTATTTAAAACCAAAAAAGGGGATTTATTAAATGAAAACAACCATTACAAAGCTACTTTTAGCTTCACTTCTGAGTGTTTCTTCTTTGGCAAACGCAAAAGAATACTTTTACTACTCGCCTGAAGGAAGAACAACACTTGAACTTTCAACAAAAAAAATTGTTGTAAAGTTTGATGAAAAACTTTCGTTTGAGCAGAAAAAACAACTGCTTGCCCATGAAAACTTGCTAAAACCTTTAACCAAAGAAATGGAAATTCCTGCTCCGAAACTTACGCTTTTGGAACTCAGGGACAACCTAAACAAAGAACAGGTTGAGAAACTTCTTGAAAGGCTTGAACAAAATCAGGAAATTCTTTACGCAAACCCTTTTCTTCTTCACACAGACGGAGTTTTTCAGGGAATTTTTAACCAGTTTGCTGTAAAACTAAAACCTAACACAAGTTTAGCCGATTTGAAAAGATTGGCAAACCAAACAAACACTCAAGTTTTTTACGAAAATGAATTTCTGAACAATGTTTTCATTTTGCTTGCAGACAAAAATTCAAACGGAAACGCTCTGGAAATGGCAAATTATTTTTATGAAACGGGAATGTTTGAGTTCGCTGAACCCGATTTCTTAAGACTTTTAAAAAAATTCGCCACAAACGACACTTACTACAACTATCAATGGTCAATTGAAAACACAGGCTCAGCAATCCAGTACAACGGAACTGCCGACTGCGATTTGGATGTCAACAACGCCTGGACAATCACTACAGGCTCTTCAGCTATCAAAGTCGCAATCATTGACGAAGGCGTTGACCTTGTTCACCCTGATTTACAAGCGAACCTTTTAGCAGGTTACGACGCTACAGGACTTGGAAGCAACGGCGCTCCTTCAGGAAACGACGCTCACGGAACAAACTGTGCAGGAATCGTCGCCGCACTTGGTAACAACAATCTTGGAATCGCAGGAATTGCTTACAGTTGTAAAATCATTCCCGTAAGAATTGCTTACGGAAGCGGCTCTTCCTGGGTAACAACCGACACACAAATCGGAAATGGAATCTCATGGGCTTGGCAAACTGCAGGCGCTGACGTTTTGAGCAATTCCTGGGGCGGCGGAAGCTCAACTTCTCTGATTAACACTCCGATTTCAAATGCAGTTACAAGCGGCAGAAGCGGTCTCGGCGCTCCGGTTCTTTTTGCTGCCGGAAACGACGACAGTTCCGTAAGTTACCCTGCAACTCTCACAAACGTAATCGCCGTCGGTGCAATGAGCATGTGTAACCAAAGAAAAAGCACAACTTCCTGCGACAACGAAACCTGGTGGGGTGGAAACTACGGAACAAACCTCGACATTTCTGCTCCCGGTGTAAAAATCTACTCAACTGACATTTCCGGCTCCGCAGGTTACACTTCAGGCGATTACGAACCAACTTTTAACGGAACTTCAAGTGCTACTCCAAATGCAGCCGGAGTTATGGCTCTGATACTTTCAGCAAACCCAAGTCTCACACAAACACAAGCAAGAAATGCAATCGAAACAACCTGCGACAAAGCCGGCTCCTACTCTTACACTTCCGGCGTTTCAGGACAACCAAACGGAACCTGGTCAACAGAACTCGGTTACGGAAGAGTTAATGCTTACGCAGCAGTTGCTTCAGTCGCCGGCGCAGTCGTTGCAAACTTCACCGCAAACGTAACAAGCGGCTTCGCTCCTTTGACTGTAAACTTTACTGACGCTTCTGTCGGAACAATCACAAGCAGAACCTGGAACTTCGGCGATTCCCAAACAAGCACTGCAACAAATCCTTCTCACACCTACTCAAACGCAGGAACTTACACCGTTTCGCTAACCGTTTCCGACGGAACAAACTCTGACAACGAAACAAAAACAAATTTTATCACCGTTAACGTTGCTCCGCAAATTTCTGTAACTCCTGCTTCAGTTACAAAATCTTTGGCTACAAACCAAACAACAACTCAAGCTGTAAACGTTGCAAACACTGCCACAAGTTCAACTTTAAACTTTACTGCTGCCTTGCAAAACGTTACTCCAACAGCTCCGACAACTTCTAAAAATCCTGCAAACATTTCAGGAACCGGCGGACCTGACACTTTTGGTTACACCTGGAAAGACTCAAACTCTGGCGCCGTTTACTCCTGGACAAGCATCCTCTCAACAGGAACTCTCTCAACCGTTTCAAGCTCAGACGACGCAACTGAAAACGTAGCTCTGCCTTTTTCTTTCCTTTACTACGGAATTAGCTACACTTCAGTAAACATCTCTTCAAACGGAAACATCCACTTCGGAGCCGCTGACAGCGATTACTCAAATTCAACAATCCCGAATGCTGACGGACCAGCAGGAATGATTGCTCCTTTTTGGGATGATTTGTTTCCCGACAATGCCGGAGACGTTTACTACCAAACTGTTGGCGGAAACTTTGTCGTTGAGTGGAACGGAATCAACAGTAAAACTTTTCAGGTAATCCTTTACCCAAGCGGCGAAATCAAGTTTCAGTACAATTCAATGGGAGGAACACTTACAAGCGGAACAATTGGAATTGAAAACCCGGCAGAAACTTACGGACTTTTAGTTGTTTACAACTCAAGTTACGTTACCAGCAACTCCGCTGTTTTGTTCACTCCGCCTTCAACCTGGATTTCCGTTTCACCAACAAGCGGAACAGTTTCAGGCGTGAACAGTACGAATTTAACTCTGAGTTTTGATTCAGACGGACTTGCAAACGGAACCTACACCGCAAACTTAGTCATCACTTCCAACGCAACAAACACACCAACAGTAACCGTTCCAATCACTTTGACAGTTGGCGGAAACCAGCCTCCAGTTGCAAACGCAGGAACAAACCAAAACGTAACTGAAGGAGCTTTGGTAACCTTAAACGGTTCCGCAAGCACTGACCCGGAAGGAAGCAGTTTAACTTACCTTTGGACGCAAACAGCAGGAACAAACGTAGTTCTAAGTTCAAACACTTCCGCTACTCCAACTTTTACTGCTCCTGAAGTTAGCGGAAGCGAAGTTCTCACCTTCAGCTTGGTTGTTAACGACGGAACAACAAGCAGTTCAGCTTCAACAACAGACGTAACGGTGAACGACAAACTGCCAACCGTTTCAGTTTCGCCTGCTTCCGTTACCGAATCCCTGGCTTTAAACCAAACTTCAAATCAAACAGTCGGAATCACAAACTCAAACGC
>JADZEA010000047.1 GCA_020850775.1 bacterium | reverse complement strand
GATTAGTAAAACACCACGACCGTTTTGTAAAGTTCAAAATATTCTTTAGCTGAATGCTCCCAGGAAAAATCACAATCCATCGCATTTTCAATAATTTTATTCCAGGCTTTTTTGTTTGCAAAAGTATCAATTACAAATTTAATTGTCCAATAAAGTTCGTGAGCAGAAAATTCCTCAAACACAAAACCATTCCCTTCTCCCGTTAAAAAATTAAATTGTTCAATTGTGTCCGCAAGCCCGCCTGTTTTTCTGACAACCGGAATTGTCCCATACTTCAAACTGTAAATTTGATTTAATCCACAAGGCTCGTAAACTGAAGGCATTACAAAAATATCCGAACCTGCTTCAACTAAGTGTGCTAATTCATTGCTGAAACCAGAATGAAAAGAGATTTTATTTGGAAAAGAATTTGCTGACCTTTGGAAAAAATTCTCCAGATTTTTATCTCCCGAACCAACAATGCAAAGTTGTAAGTTCAGGTTTGCAAGCCCAAAAATAATCTCTGAAATTAGCTTCAAACCTTTCTGCGGAGTTAATCTTGAAACAATTCCCAAAACGGGCGTGTTTGGAGAAAATGAAAGTTTTGCCTTTTTCAACAAGTCTTTTTTGCATTCCAACTTCCCGCTTAAATCATTTTTTGAGTAGTTGAAAGGGATTAATTTGTCTTTTTCAGGCGACCATTCATCGTAATCAACTCCGTTTAAAATTCCAAAAACTCGCCCTGCCCTTCTTTTCAAAGTTTTTTCAAGCGTACAACCAAATTCTTCAGTTTGAATTTCTTCAGCGTATTTTTTACTAACAGTGCTGACACAATCAGCGTAAAGAATTCCTTCTTTTAAAAAGTTCACGTTTCCAAAATATTCAAAATCGCTTCCCTGAAAAAAATCAGTTGGATTTAAGCCAAATTTATAAAAGGTTTGCTTGCCAAACACTCCCTGGTAAGCCAGATTGTGAATGCTTAACAAAGTTTTTGTTCCATAAAAAAGTTTGTCCCAATTGTAAATCGTTTTCAAAAAAACAGGGATTAAAGCTGTTTGCCAATCGTTGCAATGAAATAAATCAACTTTCCACTGAAGCCTTTGGACGGTTTCCAAAACTGCCCGTTGAAAAAGCAAAAACCTCTCGTCCTCATCTGAATCGTTTGTGTAAATTTTACCTCTGTGAAAGTAGTAAGGGCTGTCAATAAAAAAAATATCAACATCAGAATTTGGAAGTTTTCCTTTAAAAACTGAAAAAGTAGTAAAGAAAAATCCAAGCCTTACGGGAACATTTTGGAGTTCGGGAATTATTTGAATTTTATTTTCCAAGTGATTGATTGTTGAGTAATTAGGCATAAAAACTGAAACGTCAGCTCCAAGTTTTTTTAAATAATTTGGTAAAGAACCTGAAACATCCGCAAGTCCGCCGGTTTTTGCAAAAGGTGCAACTTCCGAAGAAACAAAAACAATTTTTAAAGAATTTTTCATCCTGAATCCCAAAATTTTATTCTGTTTTTAAAAGCTCAATTGCTTCTTTGATTTCTTTTTTTATTTTTTCCAAAAGCCCTGCTTTGTAGTCCTCTTCAAGGGTTCCGGCAAGTTTTTCCTTATCAACTTTCAAATTTTTCAAAACATTTCTTGCTCCGCTGATTGTGAATTTTTCATCGTAAAGCAATCTTTTAATTTCAAAAATAAGGTTAATCTCTTCAATTGTGTAGTTTCGTTTTCCCGCACTGTTTTTTGAAGGGTTTAACTGTGAAAATTCCATTTCCCAAAATCGCAAAACGTGTTGTTGAACTTTAGTGATTTCAGCTACTTCACTGATTGAGTAGTACAGTTTTTTAAGTGTTTTTTTGACAAGTTCCGGCATTGTTCCCTAAAATTTTATTGTTTCAAGCCAACCAAAAGTCGGGTAATTTACTTCAACTTGTGTTGCGAGTGTTTTTTCAATTTCAAACATTGTTTTTTTGTCTTTAATGCTGACAACAATAAATCTGTCAAGCAAATTTTTGTCTTTTAATTCAACTAAAATACTGTTCCTTTTTAAGTGTGGAAGCATTTTTGAAAAGCTGATAACTCTACGAATTTTACTCCATTCGTGATTTTCAAAACTTGACCAAATTCTCACTTCAAAACCATCTGTGTTTGTTCCGACTTCAAGCGGTAAACTACTGTAAAATTTTATGATAGTTGTGGCACAAATTATTAAAACAGAAAGGAAAAACCAATACGAAAAATCTGGTGTTACCAAAAGAATTTGGATAAAAACAAGCAAACCTAAAAGTATTGGTGCAAGTTTCAGGAAAAGCCCAAGCAGGATTGAAAATCCCGGATAAATTTTGTACCTCTTCAAATCTTACTCCTTTCTTCAAACAAGTGGGTTTTGTTTTACCTTGAGTTTCGTTTTTCGCGTTCTTTAAAAAATTTTGCTAACGGCTCAATGTAAGGTTTTTCAGTAAAAATATCAATTAAATCAACTTTATTCCTTGAAAATAGAACTTGCAAAAATTCATCGTGTTCTTTTGAAGCAGCAAAAACCATTTTCCTGAATTTTTTGTCCGAAGTATCAACAGTTAAAATTTCACCTGTTTCTGCGTCAACAAGCTCAATGATTCCAACTGCCGGAATTTTTGTTTCCCGCGGGTCTCTCAAACTTAAAGCTATCAAATCGTGTTTTTTGTTCGCAACTCTCAATTGTTTTTCAAAATTTACAGTAGTTTGAAAATCGCTCACCAAAAAAGCAGTACAGTGTTTTTTCATCACTCTGTTAAAATAATCAAGTGCTTGGGAAATGTCTGTTTTTTGAGAAGTTGGCTCAAAAGCAAGCAACTCTCTCACAACCCGTAAAACGTGGATTTTTCCTTTGTTTGGAGGAATAAATTTTTCAATTTTATCCGTAAAAATAATCAGACCGACTTTATCGTTGTTTCTTGTGGCGGAAAAAGCAAGGATTGAACAAAGTTCAGCAGCAATTTTATTTTTAAATTTTTCATAAGTTCCAAAAAAACCAGAAGCCGAAGCATCAACGATGAGCATTACGGTAAGTTCGCGTTCTTCCTCAAAAATTTTAATGTAAGGCTTTCCCGTTCGTGCCGATACGTTCCAGTCAATGCTTCTTATGTCGTCTCCGTACTGATACTCACGAACTTCCGCAAACTCCATTCCCAAACCTTTAAAAGCAGAATGGTACTCACCTGAAAAGACCTCGTTCACAAGCCCTTTAGCCATAATTTCAATACGCCTGACTTCTTTAAGTATTTGTTTTGGTATCATTAATAATTACCTTAAAAAATTATTAGTTAAAATCTATTCTTCGTAAAGTTTACCAAGTTTTTTTCCTCTTTTTCCAGCGATTGCAGCAGGAATCAGAGCTTCTAAAACCAAAAAAAGTAAACCTAAAATGAGCGGGATTTGGTAACGTTCTTCAAAATTTGAGTACTTCCTTGTTCCAAGTTCTACTGCATCAAGTTTTTGAATTTGCTTGTAAATTTCCTCAAAAGAAAGGTTGTTTTGACCTCTGAAATATTCGCCTCCCGTAATGTTTGCGATTTCTTGCAAAGTCATTTCATCAAGTTTTGTAATCACTACGTTACCTTGTCTGTCTTTTTTGTAACCTGTGTTGTTGCCTCTTCCGTCAAAAGTTGGAATTGGAACTCCATTTCCTGAACCCATTCCGACAGTAAAAATTTTCAAACCTTCAGATTTTGATTGTTTTGCCAAATCTAAAGTTTCCAAGTCGTGAGTTTCTCCGTCAGTAACCAAAACAAGTGCTTTGTGTGAATTTGAAGTTGAATCTCTTGCAAAAGCCTCTAACGAAGCCTCAATTGCTCCTGAAATGTCAGTTCCCGTTTCAGAAATACTACCAATTTCAAGCACGTCAAGAAAAAGTTTTGCCGCACCGTAATCAAGCGTTAGTGGACACTGAACAAAGCTAACTCCGGCAAAAGCAATAATTCCAATTCTATCGCCTTGAAGTTTGTCAATAAATTTTTTGATTTCATACTTAGCTTTTTCAAGGCGATTCGGCGTTACGTCTTGAGCATTCATACTTTCAGAAACATCAAGAGCAACAAAAATATCGTGTCCTTTTCGCTTAATTTCTTCAATTCCTGTTCCCTTTTGAGGTCTTGCCATTGCAATCAAAAGGAAAAAAACAGCAAACCCAACAAAAATCCCTTTGGTTCGCCTTAGCAACGGACTAACATTTTCCATCATTTTCCGGATAAGTGTCAAATTACCAAACTTTGCTAAAAGTTTTTTTCTACGGCGAGAATTAATTACCCAAATCACTGCGTAGAAAAACGGGAAAACCAAAGCAGCGTAAAAAATTAACTGGTTCTCAAATCTAAACATCAAAAATTCCTGATTAGTTTATTAAGCAAATTTTATCAGGTTAAATTTAATACGAAAGTCTGAAATCTTAAAACTTCTTTTTGAAAAGATAATTTTAGCTAAGCAAGAACTTTAATTTAAATAACTAATTAATTTATTTTACAGGCAACTAATTTTAATTTTTTAGTTTTAAGAAAAATTGGGCTTTGAGTAGCAGGAGTAAATTAAATCTTACCAAAACTTGTAACTTTACCAAGTAAAAATTGTAACCTGCCTGAAAAATACCTGCTTGAAACTACATTTTTATTTTTGGCTAAACTTTTGCCTGATAGTTTCTTGTCCTCGTAGCAATTCCGTATTTTTTTTTAGTGCCAAAGTGCTAATTAATTTTCCCCTTTGAATTTAGTTAGCACTTTTTTTGTAAGCGATTGGGTCAGTCATTCCTGCTTTTTCAAAGCCTTTTAATCTCAAAACACACGAGTCACAAACTCCACAGGCAATTTCATTTTCAGAGTAACAAGACCAGGTTAAGTGAAAAGGTGCGTTTAGTTCTTTGCCAATCAGTGCAATTTCACCTTTGTTTTTATGGATTACCGGAGTTTCAATCGTAATTTTTGTCGCAGGTTTAGTGCCTTGTTTAATGACTTCGTTAAAGGCTTTGTAAAATTCCTCACGGCAATCCGGGTAACCTGAACTATCCTCTTCAACTGCTCCAATAAATATTTTTGTAGCTCCAAGAACTTCCGCCCAACTAACTGCAATTGAAATAATGTTTGCATTCCTGAAAGGCACGTAAGAAGTTGGAATCTCACGTTGGTTCGCGTTAAACTTACTCACTTTAATCTTTTCGTCTGTAAGGCTTGAACCACCAATTTTTTTCAGGTACGAAACATCAACAATTAGCTTTTCCTTGATTTTAAAGTGTTCAGCAAGCAAATTAAAACACTCAAGTTCCTTTTTTTCTGTTCGTTGCCCATAATTCAAGTGCAAAAAAGCAAGCTCGTAACTTTGTGAGGCAATCGCAGCTGTTACACACGAATCAAAACCTCCTGAAACCAAAACAACAACTTTTTCTTTTTTCATTTTTTAACGTCCTGCAAAAATTCTTTGGTTTTACCAAAATTTTTTATTAAAACTAAGAAGCCTGCCTGTTTTTTCAAAATCTAAACTCCTCTTGTCTCTGCCGACCAAATAATTTTATGAAGCTGTAACTGAAATCTAACTTCCAAACCATCCTCTAAAATCCAGCTGACAAGTTGTTTTGCTTCAAGTTCATCCCAAACGGGTGAAAACAAAATTTTACTTTTAGTTTTGTGCTTTGCAAGAATTTCTTTTGCCCAAACGTAGTCCTCACGGTTCCCAATCACAAATTTTAACTCGTCTTTAGAGTCTAAAAATTCAAGGTTTCCATAAAAATTTTTTTTACTCATTTTTGAACCTGGCGTCTTCAGGTCAACAATTTTCACAACTTCCTTCGGAACTTTGCAAACCGAAACGTGTCCGCCCGTTTCAAGCATTACTTTGTAATTTTTAGCTAAAAGCAAGTCAAAAAATTTGTAAACATTTTCCTGCAAAAGCGGTTCTCCGCCTGTAATTTCCACAAGTTTACAATTGTAAGCCTTTATTTTTTCTAAAATTTCATCAAAAGTAAGTTCAGTTCCTTCGTAAAAAGCATACTCTGTGTCGCAGTAAGAACAACGCAAATTACAACCTGTAAGCCTGACAAAAACACAAGGTAAACCAATAAAACTTGATTCGCCCTGGACACTAAAAAATATTTCGTTTACTTTAAGCATTTTTTCCTGATTTTTTTGAGCAAAGTTAAGAAAATTCTAACCGAAAGCACTTCAAAAACTCCACAACAAAGCTAACTCAATTTCCGTGTTAAACTTCTCACTTTTAGAACTCACAAAATTTACACTTCCGTCTTCGTTAACAACCAAAGGTCTTTGAGGAACAAGCCTTTTAGTTTCAGATTTGTAATGCCTTCCCTGAAAAGTAAAATTCACGTTTTTTAAGTTGTAACTAACTAAAACTCCAGGTCCAAGATTTTTGATTTTTAACTCCCTAAATTTTTTGCTGTAAATCTCTGTTGCATCAGTTTCACCTTTTTCCAACCACAAAAATTTATCGGATTTCAAGGTAAAAATATTCACAAAGGGAGCAAAAACCAGGCTTTTGGTGAAAGACTTTTCAAGCCTGAGTAAAAGTTCATTTTCACGCCTTGAATTTCGTTTTTGTGAAATATTTTTTTCAAAAAAGCTCCCTTCCTTCAAAGAAATTTTGTAACGGGAATTAAATTTTAAACTTTCATTCAAAAACAAGTTTAAAGTTGTTTCGTTGTTTAGCTTTCGTTCTAAAGTCAGTGGAATTACGTCTAAAGTTGAGTAGGTTGTTTGCTTTGCGTTTTTGAACTCGTAAACTGTTTGTTTTGCTTGAATTAACAAAGAATTTTGAGCTTCAAAACCATTTGTTTTTATCTCTGAAAAATGAGTTAAGGCAAAAGTTTGGTCTGTGTAATTATCAATGCTGTAATCGCTTGAAACGAACTTTTTAGTAAAATTTGTGTAGTTCAGCGAAACAGTTTGAGTTGCAAAATCATTAAAAACAAAAGTTTCACCAATTTTTCCAACAAACTCAAGTTCGTCTCTGTCTGCGTTTCCGTTTGGAAGTTGTTTGTAAGTGTCTTTAAAACTTGAAAAATTTGTAAAAACCAAATTGTTTTTTGTGAGTTTAAACTGCCCGGAAGTGCTTAGTTTAATAATTTCATCACGATTTTTAAAACTTGAGTTTTTAAATTCAGATTCTTCAAGCCGAATTTCTCCACCAAATAAAAACTTGTTTCCCTTGTTTTCATAATTTAAGCTAAGGTTTCCACTAAGTGCAAACTTATCGACATTGAGATTTGCGGTTTGTGAGTAATCACTTTTTAAGTTCCAAAAAGCATTTTTGGTAAGTTTGTAAAGCATTAAATTTTGGAAAGTTAGTTCGTTTTCGTTCTTGGTTTCAATTTTTATTGTTGAGTCAACATTTGTAAGGTAATCTTTTTCACTCCTTCCAAAAGTAAAAGCAAAAAAATTTGTGATAAAATCTTCGTTTGAAGAAAATTCTAATTTCGTAAAAACCTTGTTTCTATCAAGTTTCAAGTCGTTTTCAGTTTTTAACTTACCTTTTTCAGCGTTTGCAAAAACAAAAAGGTTGTTTTTTTCGAAAACTGATAATTCTTTAATTTCAGTTTCCCCGCCAAAAATAAAACCTCCAAAATTAACGTTTTTTTGCTCGGAATTTTCAAAGGTAATTTTGGGGCAAACTTTAATTTTTTCAAAAGGAAAGTAGTCAAAACCTGCAAAAATACTGTTTCTAAAACTTTGTGAAGGTAAAACTTCTGAATGGGTAACCTGTTCTGAGATTACTTCTGAAGAATTTTTTAGCCAAAAATTGTAGCGTTTTGTGAATTTGTAAGTTGTAAGCACGTTAAAATTTTGAGTGTCCTGAATTTGTTTTTGAGTGATTTTTTCCTCTGTTGCATTGTTTTCAGAAATTTTTGAACGAAGAATTTTAGTCGTCAGGTTTTGGTCAAAAGCAAAGTCAAGTTTACCAAAAGAATTTGTGTAACTGTAGCTGTCTCTCCAAACGAACTCGTTTACAAACTGAAAATAATCTACTTTAAACTGATTAACACGGTCTTGAGCCGACACTTTTCCAAAGCACAAAACCAGGCACAAACAACAGTTTAAAAAGATATTTTTCATTTTTCACAATCAAATTAAAAATGGATTAGTCCGTTTTTCGTAACCGATAGTTGTGTTTTCTCCGTGTCCCGGGATTACAATTGTTTCGTCTTCACAGGTAAAAAGTCTGTTTTTAATTGATTTAACCAAGACTTCCATTGAAATTCCCCAAAGGTCGGTTCGTCCAATTCCAGATTGAAAAAGTGTGTCCCCTGAAAAAATCAAGTTTTCTTTATCCGAAATTTGAAAGCAGGAACTTCCTTCAGTGTGTCCCGGAGTGTGCAGAATTTTAATTTTGTGTTCGCCAAAAGTTACAATTTCTTCGTCTTCAAAAAAATGGTCAACAGGTGAAATTTCTGTAAAATTATCCCAAAGATCCACAAACCAGTTTTTTTTTGTGAATTCAATTTGAGTTTTGAAATTTTCGTAAAGCCATTTTTCGCCTTTGTGCATCATAATTTTTGAGTTTGTGGCATCTTTAACTTGTTTAGTTGCGGCAATGTGGTCAACGTGAGTGTGAGTGTGTAAAAGAGCTTTTACTTTTAGCCCTTTTTGTTTTACGTAAGCAATAATTTTTTCTGCTTCGTCGCCTGGGTCAACAATTATTGCTTCGTTTGTTTTTTCGCAGGCTAAAATTGAACAATTACAGCCTAAAGCACCAACAGGAAAAGTATTTACAAGCATTTGAAAAGCTACCAAAATTTAATTTTTTTAAGGTTTTAATGCTTCAAGGTTCAAAAAAAACTTTGAAGACACAAGTTAGTTTTGAACCGTTGCGATGTCAGAGAAAAACAGTTCTTTGTCGTCTTGTTCTTTGATTAGTTCGCCTTTTTCTTTTGCAATTGCAAGATAAAACTGAGTTTGTTCCTTATCGTTTGCAACTGAGTAAGCCCGTGCCAATGATTCGTAAGCGTACGCAAGAGCAAAATCCTCAATCCCATTTTCTAAGCAAATTTCCAAACACCTTTTTGCGTGGAAAATTGCGGATTCAGGAATTGGGACTAAAGTGTAAACCCTTGAAATTTGCCACTCACCGATAGAAAACTGTAATGGTTTTCCGACTTTGCTCCAGTGAAAAGCGGAAGCGTGTGCAGAATGAATCATCGTATCAGTTTCCTCTTGTGAACGTTCTTTTTTATCCATCAAACTCCACACAAAATTGTAAAGTTCAACTGCCATTTTTTTGTGAAATTCAACTTCTGTAAATTTTTCGTTTTCCATTTTTAAGACCTTTCATTTTATTTTTTTCAAAATTACAAATTTAAATTGCCAACAGTGTGTCAGTGTTTTCCTGAAAAATTATTCCTGATTTACCTCTAAGTTTTTTATTAAAAAATCAAGTGCTTTTGAATTTGCGATGAACTTATAAATTTGAACTTTTGTTCCCGTGTGAACTTCAAAAGCAATCTCTTTTGAGCCATTTTGCTCTTTTCCCGAGATTCCGGCAAACTTAATATTTTCCCGCCATTCAACAAGTTTGAATGGATTATTAATAATTTGTTGTCTGTAACCAATTGGCAAAGTGTTCAAGGCATTCAAAAAAGCCTGTCCGTCAACAATTTTTTCCTGAAACTCCTCAAGGTCTTTCAGTTCAGTCATTGTTTGGTTTTGAAAATCACGAATCAAGTTAAAATCCTCAAGCGTTACAGGAAAACCTCTCAAAACCCGGTTGTACTTGTCCACAAAATAAATTTTTACTGAACTTTGTTTTTGAATAAAAACTTTTACCCAATTTGCGTCGCCTGCAAACTCAAGAAGTTCAAAAGGCTCAATCATTTTTATTGCAAGATTGCTGGGAATTGAACTGTAAATTGCCAAAAATTTTTCTTTTGAAAGTGCGATATCGCCTTTTCTGTTGAGCATTTTTTTTAGCTCGTCAATGTTTGCAAGGTTTTCTGCTTCTTGTTTTTCCTCTTCAATACCTTGAAAAATTGAGTCAATTCCACTCAAAGCACTAAGATTTTTTTCTTCAAGTTTGTAAATTCTGCCTAATTTTTCACGTCCTTCGTTTGTGTAAGAAAGGTAATTTCCAAACAAAACTTCAACAAAATCAAAGCTAAACTCAAAAATTACAAACACAAAAAATGCTCCTGAAAATATCAGAAAATTTTTCACGTTAACTTTCGCTTTTGTTTTTTGAGAATTTTTTTCTGTCATTTTTTTCTTAGCTTTAATTTTAAGATTTTAAAAGTTAAATTTAACTAAAAATCAAAGCAATAAAATTTAAAAAAGTTGTTACTTTCAGGTTGCAAAATTTAATGGAGTAAAAAAATGCACGTTTACATTGATAAAATCACAAACGAACACGTTGACAAAGAAATTACAATTAAAGGTTGGCTGTACAACAAACGCTCAAGCGGAAAAATTCACTTTCTTGAACTCAGAGACGGAACAGGTTTAATTCAGGCAATTGCAGGAATTACAGATGTTGGCGAAGAAATTTTTGAGGAAATCAAAAAAATCACTCAGGAATCTTCCGTAATCGTAACCGGAAAAGTTTCCAAACACCCGAAAAAGGAGAATTTTTACGAACTGGTTGCAACAAAAGTTGAACTTGTCAGCCTCGCTCAGGAGTATCCAATTTCAAAAAAAGAACACGGACCAGACTTTTTACTTGATAACAGACACTTGTGGCTACGTTCAAAAAGGCAAATGGCAATTATGCGAATCCGCCACACAATCGTTAAGGCTTGCCGTGATTTTTTTGATAACCGTGGTTACACGCTTTTTGACTCGCCGATTTTAACCGGAAATGCTTGTGAAGGAACAACAACACTTTTTGAAACTGATTATTTTGGGCAGCCGGCTTACCTTAGCCAAAGCGGACAACTTTACGGAGAAGCAGGAGCTTTTGCACTTGGAAAAATTTACGTTTTCGGACCAACTTTCCGTGCTGAAAAATCCAAAACAAGAAGGCATTTAACAGAATTTTGGATGATTGAGCCAGAAGTCGCTTACCTTGAACTTGAAGGAATTATGGAACTTGCGGAGGATTTTTTGAGCTACCTTGTTGAACGGGTTCTTGATAAAAACAAAGTTGAACTTGAAATTATTGAACGTGATTTTAAAAAACTTGAGGGAATTGCTCCACCTTTCCCAAGAATTTCCTACACCGAAGCTGTAGAAATTTTAAGAAAAGAAGGGATAAACTTTGAGTGGGGCGGAGATTTTGGCGCTCCTGACGAAACCATAATTTCAGGAAAATTTGATAAACCCGTGATGGTTCATCGCTTTCCGACAGAAATAAAAGCATTTTACATGAAACGCGACCCCAAAAATGAAAAAGTTGTGCTTGGAGTTGATGTCTTAGCTCCTGAAGGTTACGGAGAAATTATCGGTGGCGCTCAACGTGAAGACAACTTAGATTTTTTGCTTGAAAGAATTGAAGAACACAAACTTCCGCGGGAAATTTTTGAGTGGTACCTTGATTTGAGAAAGTACGGCTCAGTTCCTCACGGAGGATTTGGAATGGGACTTGAACGAGCTGTAACGTGGATTTGTGGGCTTCAACATTTGCGGGAAACAATTCCTTTTCCAAGAATGTTGCAAAGGCTTTATCCTTAATTTTTCTAACTTTTCAGGCTTTGGAAAGTTAGTTGACTTGAGTTGCTTTTCTGCTTACTTTTACCAAAAAGGGGTTAACGTGAAAAAGTGTTTTTTTACAACTTTTATTTTAATTGTTTTGGTTTCACTTTGTTTTTCGCAAACAATTGATGAACGACTAATCAGGCTTGAAGAAGGTCAAAAATCAATCGTCCAAAGACTTGACAAAGTGGAAATGAACATTGAAAAACTTGACGCAAAAATTGATTTCTCTAATCAACAGTTGCGAAACGAAATTCAAACAATCCGAAACGAAATTCAAACAGTCCGAAACGAAATTAAAACAGTACGAGATGACCTGACGACGCTTTTTCTTTGGGGATTTGGGATGATGCTTACGGGAATGTTCACGATTGTCGGCTTTACACTTTGGGACAGAAGAAGCCTTTTAAACCCGATTGTCCGCGAACAAAAAGAAATTAACAAACAAATTGACAAAACTTACGAGCAAACTCAAAAACTCATTTCCACACTTAAAGAACTTGGCAAAGAAAAACCGGAAATCCTTGAAGCAATGAAAAAAGCAGGAATTTTTTAATGCCTTTTGAACTTTACGTAGCCCTGAAATACCTTCGTGCAAAACGCAGAACAGGTTTCATCAACCTGATTTCTTACATTTCTGTTGGCGGAGTTGTGATTGGCGTTGCAGCTTTGATTTGCGTTCTTGCGATAATGAACGGTTTTAAAACTGTTGTTCGCTCAAAAATTATTGGTGCAGACGCTCACATCCGTGTAAACCAATTTTCTAACGTTCCGTTTGATAATTTTCAGGAAGTGCTAAAAATTACCCAAAACACTCAAAATATTACTGGTGCAAGCCCTTTTATCCTTGAGAAAGGTTTAATTCAACACGCAAAAAATACTGAAGGTTGCGTAATCCGTGGAACAGACCTTGAAACAATTACAGGAATCAGCGATTTGCCCAAAAATATTGTTTACGGAAAACTTACTTTTGAAATGACTCCTCCACCGGAAGGTAAAAACGGACAACCACTTCCGGGAATTATTTTGGGTGAAAGCCTTGCCGATAAACTTGGAGCAATGGAAGTTGGCGATAAAATTACACTTTTTAGCCCAAATCTTGATGAAGGCGGAGGTTTTATGGCTCAGCCAAAAGCGAAACAGTTTCGCGTTTCAGGAATTTTCAGCACGGGACTTTACGAGTACGATGATGTTTTTGCCTACATTTCGCTTAAGGATGCACAAACATTTTTTCAGCTTACTGACCAAATTCACGGAATTGATGTGAAAGTTTTTAACCTTGATAAAGTCAACGAGGCTGCCTTGGAAATCAACAGTCAGTTAGGTTATCCTTTTCGTGCAAAAACTTGGTACGATAATCACAGAAACCTTTTTGCCTGGATGGAAATTGAAGAAATGGGAATGTTTGCGATTTTGAGTTTGATAATTCTTGTTGCAGCTTTCAACATTATCAGTTCCTTAACGATGGTTGTTCTTGAAAAAACACGTGAGATTGGAATTCTAAAATCAATGGGAGCATTCTCAAACCAAATTCGCAATATTTTTGTTTTACAAGGCTTAATCATCGGAACTTCGGGAACTTTTGTAGGTTCGGTTCTTGGTTTTGTTTTGTGCTGGTTGCAAAAAACTTACGAACTGATTTCTCTTCCGGGCGACGTTTACATAATTTACGCTGTTCCCGTAGAGATGGAAATTTCGCACTTTGTTTTTGTTGGGATTACGTCGGTTTTGCTGTGTTACCTTGCCTCAATTTACCCGGCAAGCAAAGCAGCAGGTTTAATTCCCGTTGAAGCAATTAATTACAATTAAAAATCTATTTCCACTTGAAAAGCCAAACTTCCTCACCAATTTTCATCAAGTATTCACCTAAGTTTTTATCCTCATCAATCGTATCAAAATCACGAACTGATTTTGTGTTAAAAAATTCAGTTGAAGAGTTTGCTTCTTCGGGTTTTCTGATTTGTTCCGCGTTTCTGTAATCGGCAAGTTTGTTTTTTCCGGTGTAATTGTAAAAACTGATTCTAACTTTCATCGTGTTCCCCTGTGAAAAATTTTATGTTACAAAATTCAGATTATTTTTGTAAATTGACTCAAAGTAAACTTAAAACAAAGGCTTTAAAAATGTCAATTTCAGTCAAAATGTACACGGAAACAACTCCAAATCCTAACACTTTAAAATTCGTTACCAATCAAATCCTGATTGAAAACGGAAGTGCGGATTTTCCAACAATAGAAAGCAGCATTGATTCAGAACTTGCTCAGGCACTTTACAACATTGATGGGATTTTTGGTGTTTTCATTTCAAATGATTTCGTAACAATCACAAAAAATGGTGTTGATTGGGCAACTTTAATCTCAAAAATCAAGGAAACAATCAAAACTCACATTGAAGAAGGCAAATCAATTGTTAATACTGCAGTTATCACAAAGTTTGCAGAAGCAAAAACAGATATTGAGTCAAAAATAATCCAAATCCTTGAAACAGAAATTCGTCCAGCAGTAGCAATGGATGGCGGAGACATTATTTTTAAAGGTTTCTCAGGTGGAATTGTAGCGTTACAAATGCAAGGTTCTTGTTCAGGCTGCCCTAGTTCAACCGCAACTTTGAAACAAGGAATTGAAAGAAGATTAAAAGAAGCAATTCCTGAAGTTACTGAAGTAATGGCTGTTTAATTTTTAAAACTCCTGTTTCTCCTTCTTTGCTTAAAGGAGGAGAAAACCTGAAAACACTACTAAAATGACTTACCAAACTCCTAAAAGAAAAATTACCGTAAAATGCACTTCCTGTAACAACAAAGGTTGCCTTAACCTTTGTAAAAATGTTTATTTTTGTGAGAGTTGCAAAAAGTGGTTTACACTTTGGCAATTTGACTTAGTGGAGGTTTTTTGCGTAACTTGTGTAAAAAAGGAAACCAATGCAAACACTTGAACTTAATTTTGACGAAGTAACTTTGATTTCTGACGCTCACTTCGGAGAATTTTATTCAAATCCCAATAAAACAAGTTACTTTGAAAATTTCCTTGACAATTGCAAAATAAAAACGCTTCTTGTTTTAGGTGATTTCTTAGATTTTTGGTACGAGTACAAACACGTAATTCCAAAACGAAACTTTAAACTTCTTGTTCTGCTAAGCAATTTGCAAAAGTCAGGAACAGAAATTTTTTATCTTGCAGGAAATCACGATTTTTATTTGGGAACTTTTTTTGAAACGGAATTAGGAATTAAAACCGTTGACAAAAAAATAATTTTAAACAGTGGAAACAAAAAAATCCTTTGCGTTCACGGGGATGAAGCATTTGCTGAAAAACGCTACCTTTTTACCAAGTTTGTCTTGCGTAACAAGGCTTCAAACTTTTTTTTTAGATTGCTTCACCCGGATTTTGGAATCGGACTCGCTGATTTTGTCTCAAAAAAAAGCAGACGTAAACACCTTGATTACCTTCCTCCTGACGATAAAATCATTGAGTTTGCCCAAAATCAGGTGAACAACGGTTTTGACGGAGTCGTTGCCGGGCATTACCACAAACCAAAACTTTTGAATTTTGAGAAAGGATTTTACTTAAACACTGGAGATTGGCGGAAAAATTTTACCTTTGGAGAAATTAACCGTGGAATTCCACAGCTTTTTGAGTGGAATGGAAAAGAAAAAGTATTTTTTAAGCCTGATGACTAATCTTATTTTTTTACTAATCTTTTCCTCATTTTTTGTTGGTTGCAGCCAGGAGAACAAAGCTTCAAACACTTTAAACGTTTCCTTTGAGAATGCCGAAATCGTTTCTGTGCTTTCGGGAGATAGCTTTGAAGTAATTTACAGAGGTAAAAAAAATATTTTACATTTGAACGGAGTTAATGCCCCTGAAACAAAAGAAAATGCAGAAGCTCAACAAGAAGCGGATAAAATTGGCAAACAAATCAAAACAATTTTGCTCCACGGTGAAAAAACAAACGAATTTGTAAACAGCCTTGTCAAAAAAGGTGATAAAATCAAGATTGAGTTTGACAAACTAAAAGAAAACGAATTTGGAGAACTTTTGGCTTACGTTTACCTTGCGGATGGAAAAATGCTGAACGAAGAAATCTTAGCCAAAGGGATGGCAGACCTTTACGTCATCAAAGCCAACAAAAAATACCACCCAAAACTCGTCAAAGCCTTTCAGGAAGCCCGCCAAAAAGAAATCGGAAACTGGAAAGATTTTTAGACTGCCGAACTGTACTGAAGCTGGTAAAGTTTGTAGTAAAGCCCTCGTTTTTCCAACAATTCCTGATGGTTTCCAATCTCACGAACCAAACCTTTGTGCAGAACTAAAATTTTATCGCATTGCTGGATTGTTGAAAGCCTGTGAGCAACAACGATTGAAGTGTGCCCTTTCATTAATTTTTGAACTGCGTCTTGAATTAAAACTTCCGTTTCTGTGTCAATGTTTGAAGTTGCTTCGTCAAGGACTAAAATTTTTGGTTTGAAAGCCAAAGCTCTGGCAAACGAAATCAGTTGTTTTTGTCCTGTTGAAAGGATTGAACCGCGTTCACGAAGTTGTGTTTTGTAGCCTTCTGAAAGGTTTACGATAAAATTGTGTGCGTTCGATTGTTTTGCTGCTTCAATAATTTCTTGTTCGCTAATTTCTTTACGTCCAAGCCGAATGTTCGCAAAAACATCGTCTGAAAACAGAAAAACATCTTGTAAAACCAAACTGATTTTATCGCGAAGTTCAAACTGATTAATTTTTTGGATTTCAACTCCGTCAATAAAAATTTCACCTTTTTGAATTTCATAAAACCTGCAAAGCAATGAAATTATTGTGCTTTTCCCTGAACCTGTCGCACCAACAAGTGCTAAACTTTCACCTGAATTAATTTTAAAGGAAACATCTTTTAAAATCCAGTTTTCGTTTTCGTAGGCGAACCAAACGTTTTTGAACTCAATTTCACCGTTAAAATTATCCATTTTCACAAAATTTTCGGAGTT
Source organism: bacterium (assembly GCA_020850775.1). Lineage (GTDB taxonomy): Bacteria > CLD3 > CLD3 > CLD3 > CLD3 > JADZEA01. The sequence goes on along the minus strand of JADZEA010000047.1, from coordinate 1,648 downwards.
TGTAATTACAGGCTTTGTGTCAAACAAAACAAAAATTCGTTCACTTGAAGCCATCGCACCCTGAAGAATGTTATATTTTTCGCTAAGGTCCCGAATTGGTTTAAAAATCGCTTGAGCGTACTGAATGAAGGCAACGAGAGTTCCAAAAGTCAAGGTTTGTTCAAGGTTTCTTGCTCCACCGTACCAAAGAATGAGGGCAATCGCTACAGAGTTCAAAAACTCAACAACAGGGAAAAACACGGCAAAATTCAGGATTGTTTTAATGTGAGCGTCAAGAAGTTTTTCATTTTCAACAACAAATTTTTCGTAATTTTTTTTCTGTCTGTTAAAAAGTTGGACAACGTTCATTCCGGCAATGTTTTCCTGAAGTTGTGAGTTAATCACTGCAGTTCTGATTTTTACTTCACGAAAAGCAAAACGGACTCTTTTTTTAAATAAAAAAGTAATGTAGAAAAGTATTGGAAAAACGGTAAAAGTTACTAAAGTGAGCTTCCAGTCAAGAAAAAACATCAAACCAACGATGATTAGAAGCGTCAAAATGTCTCCAAAAACTGTAATCAAACCTGACGAGAAAAGTTCGTTTAGTGCTTCAATATCAGAAGTAAGACGAGTCATCACTCTGCCAACGGGGTTTTTATCAAAATATTTTAGTGAAAGACTTTGAAGGTGCGAAAAAAGTTTGACACGAATGTCGTACATTATTTTTTGACCGAGAAGGTTTGTAAAATAAGAGAGAGCAAACCTTGTAAAAAAAGTTAGCGTAATAACTCCAAAAAAGATAAGTGCAATATTTAAAATGCCTGCTAAATCTTTAGTTTTAATGTAGTTATCAATTGCTTCTTTTGTAAGGTAAGGTCCAACATTTTCTCCAATTGAAGTAAGCACTAACATTGGAAAAGCTAAGTAAATGTATTTTTTATGCGGGTTAACAAACTTTAACAACCGTTTCATTAATTTACTGTCGTAGGCTTTGCCTAAAACTTCTTCTTCCTGCAATTATTATCCTTTTGTTTAAAAATCCGAACACAACGACGTTTTCTGGACACACCTATTGGTAAAAACAAACCTAACTTTACTAAACAACTGTTCAAAAATAGTCTGTAATTTTGGCATAAAACTTGGAACAATATTTTTGATTTTTAAAATTAAGTTGTTTTTTTGGTACTGTCCCTACTAAAGTTCAACTTAAAGGTTCTTTCTCCTTGCTAATAACGAAAAATAGAGAACACTCATTTTAATTAACAATAAAAAAATCGCTTCTCCCTCAAAAAAGCAATTATTTTTTTACAGGGTGTTCTCTGTTTTTTTAATAAGCACTCCTGTCAAAAAATATTTTCCCAATCGTTTTTAAAATTATTAACAAATCAAAATTAAAACTCCAGTTTTCAATGTAAAAAACATCAAGTTCCAAACGCTTTTGAATTGAAGAATCGCCCCGCAAACCATTAACCTGTGCAAGCCCTGTAACTCCCGTTTTAACTTGATGCCGACTCATGTAATTTCTCAAATCCTTACGAAATTGATTTGCGAAGTGTGGTCTTTCCGGTCTTGGTCCAACAACACTCATCTGTCCTTTCAAAACATTCCAAAACTGTGGGAGTTCGTCAAGCGAAGTTTTCCGCAAAAACCTGCCTAAAGGTGTAACTCT
>JADZEA010000046.1 GCA_020850775.1 bacterium | reverse complement strand
TCTTTTTGTCTGAGTGATGATTTTGAAACTGGAATTATCGTTGCCGGTGGAATTGGTGTCGCTCCGTTTAAAATGCTTTACAAATCTTTGTTTGCAAAAGGGAAAAAAGTTTTGTTTTACTACGGAGTAAGAAACAAGGATTTTCTCTACAAAATTCCACAAGTTGACAAGGAAGTTTTTCACTTTTCAACTGACGACGGAAGCGAAGGTTTTAAAGGTTTTGTTTCACAGCTTTTGGAAAAAGATTTGAGCAAAAGAATGCCGGCAAAACCGAGAATTTTTGCCTGCGGACCAAACGTAATGCTTCGTGCAGTTTCTAAAGTTGCTGAAAAATTTGGAATTCCTTGCGAAGTTTCGTTAGAATCTGTGATGGCTTGCGGGCTTGGAGTTTGTCAGGCTTGTGTTGTTACAGAAAAAACAGACGGTTCTTACAAACTGATTTGTTCTCACGGACCAATTTTTAACGCAAGCGAAGTTGACTTTTGAACTAAAGAAATAACTTGAATTTTGGAAAAAACTTTGTAGCTTAGCAAAACTTTAAGGTTTTAAAAATGCGTTTACTTTCGTTTTTCACACTTTTTTCTTTTTCAAACTTTGCTTTTGGTGAGCAGTGTCTGGTAAACTACGTTCTGACGGGACAGTCTGTGGAAATCAATGAAACAACAGAGGGAAAAGGCAACGAAGTAAGTATGGGAAATGCAAGTTTTAATTGTTTGGATGGGTTTAACTCAACGGGACCGGATTACTTTGTAGCTTTTACTCCGCCGGCGACGGCAAAGTATGATTTTGCACTTGATAATTTTTCTTTTGACGCTCAACTTTACATTCTGACTTCCTGCGACCCGATTAATTGTTTGGTTGGCAGAAACACGACAAGTTTTCACAAGTTAGCTGTTCTTGATTACCAACTTACTGCAAACCAAACTTACGTCGTTGGGGTTGACGGTTGGCAAAGTTCTGATTACGGAGCTTTTCGTTTGAGAATTGGTCAAAATATTTTGACTTTTGGTGAACACTTATCCGACAATCCAAGCGATTTTCTTTCCGGAATTAACGGTGCTGACATTAAAAAAGTAACAAGCTACACAAGTGGTGCAAACAGGATTTTTGAAATTGAATTTTACAACCAGATTTTTGCTCCTTCGGTTGCAGGAACGAACGCTTCTTTCTTAGTAATTTCGGTTGACGCCGATAAAAACCAGGCAACAGGAAACACACTTTCCTACTCGGACAAACTAAAAAGTTACTTTAACGTGAACAATCTTGGTTGCGACTTGTTTTTAGACGTTGGAACTTACATTAATTTTAACGGAGTTATTCCTGTCCCAACAACAGCAAACATCAGCGATAATTTAGCAATTTTTGACCAAAACTGGAACAAAACGGCAACTTTAAACGCTGTAACTTACAACCAAAATTCAATTGTAATTACTCTGGATAATTCTTACCTCGGTGGAAACATTGATTTTAATTACGCTGTTGGTGCTGAAAAATTCTTAGGTTCAACAACAATTAAAGACATTTCACCGGAATGGGGAAGAATTAACACTGTTTTGCCAAGCGAAACAAAAACCGACGGAACCAACAAACCAACAACTTTTTTCCTCTCGCAAAATTATCCGAACCCATTTAATCCAAGCACCACAATTAATTATGATTTAGGGATTTACGAAGAGGCAAAGTTGACAATTTTTAATGTGAAAGGCGAAAAAATAAAAGAATTTTCACTTGAAAAAACTAAAAATTTTGTTGTTTGGAACGGAACAAACCAAAATGGTAAACTTGTTTCAAGCGGGATTTATTTTTACTCGTTGCAAGTTGCTAACCTTTCGCAAACTAAAAAAATGCTTTTCTTAAAGTAAGGTAAAAATGTTAAAATCACTTTTATTTTTATTGATTTTGAGTTCAAATCTTTTCGCAACTGAAACTTTACGCCCTCAGAAAGCTCTGAACAAAGCCGATTTACAAGTTCAGTTAAATCAAAAACTTACTAACCTAACAAATTCTGAAAACTTCCCTGCTCTTTTTAAAAACACGGAATTTTCACTAACAACTTTTTCCGTAAATCTTGAAGCAGATTCAACCTGGAAAACAACTTTTTGGCTTGAAAAAGACTTTTACCTGATTGACCTGAACTCACAAATTTTAGGTGAAGGACTTTACCCAAAAATAAATTACTACAGCAAAGGACGAAATTTACCTCAAGTTGATTTGTTAGAGACAATTCCAGGCAATTTTCTAAGAAAAATTGATGGTGGTTATTTTTTTGAAACAAAAATAGTTCAGGAAGAAATTGACACAACAGGTGTCAACAAAAGTTTTTCAGTTGCAGTCAGCGACACGAACTCAAGTGGAACGGGAAAATTTGAACTTTCAATTTATGGAATTAACGCCAATAAACAAGATTCACTTGATTTTGAATTAAATGATGATTTTACCACAGCAAAAAGCCTAAACCAAACAGCTAACGGCACTTTTTTTACTTTGGGAAACTTAAAATTTGTTCCGATTCCAAACACTGAATTTTATGAACCTGAGAAGGATTTTTACGCTTTTAATTCAGTTGCAGGCAAAGTTTACGAAGTTTCTTTGAACTCAAACACAATTGAAGCATTCAATTCAAAACTTGACGGATTGCTAAAACTTTACGATTCCAACCAACAATTAATTTCAAAAAATGACGACTATTTTTATTTTTTTGATTCAAGGATTGTCTTCAAAGCAACAACTCAGGGCATTGTTTACGTTGAAGTTTCCGCAAATCCTGCTACAAATCTTTCGCTTGGTAACATTCCTTACGAAGTAAAAATCAGGACTTTGGAAAATCTTGAAACGACTCCAAATTTCAAAATTGACAGTACAAATTCAACGTCAACTGAAAAACTTGATTTTTCACAAAGCAGCGAGCTTAGTTTTGATTTTACGACGCAAGGACAAGGCTGGACTTTTGCTTTTACGACTTTTTCGCAAAGTCTTGGCTACTCACTTGACACAAAGCTTCAGTTATTTTTTGTAAACGGAACAGATACAATTTTACTTTTTGAAAACGACGATAAAAAATTTCCTTTTGCTGTTGATTCTGAATTGACAGCGACACTTTCGGACTCTGGAAACTACCGTTTGGTAGTTAAAAACAGTTTGGTTTTTGGTGGAACAACTGTTGATTACACAAGCGAAGAGTTGCAGGGAATTTTGGCTTACAAGTTCCTTGGAAGCGATGCAAACGAAGAAAATGATTTTTTTTGGTCAGCAACAAAAGTTCCTTTGGCAGAAAATTTAGTTGCTCCTGCTTTTCGCTACGAACAAAAAATCAAAGGTAATTTTTTGGACAAAACTGACAAAGATTACTTTGTTTTCAGTTTGCAAGACAGTTTGGACTGTAAATTTTACGGGTCACCGGAAAGGAGAATTTTTTATACTTTTTTCAACAACACAATCAATGGAGACAGCACGGGAATCGCACCATTTTTCAAATTTTATGATAATGAATTTAAGGCTTACTCAAGTGGAAACACTCTTCCCCAAAACACTGTTTTTCCTAAAATTTTCACGTTTGACAAACCAAAAAATGCCTACCTTGAATTGACTTACCCGGAAGGGAAACCTGGTGATTACGAAGTGCTTTTTAGAATGGACGCAGGAATTAACATTAATTTTCCCGATAGTTTGGCACTTCCGCGAAACGAAACTGAGCCTTCCTGGAAATCACCACGAATTTTGAGCAATTTTACAAGTTTTTCTGATTTTGATTACTACGTTTTTAAGGTTGACACAAATTTAGTTTACACAAAACCGGACACATTTTGGGTAAAAACAAGCGACAAAGACTCAACTTTGAGCGTTACGAAACGAAGCATTTTGTTAGACATTCAGCACGAGCAAATTAATGAAGACCTTTTAAAAATCAAATTTATTGTTGAATTTATTGATTCAGTTGGAAACCCGATTTTGTTAAGTGATGGAACAGGAACTTTTACGGCAAGTGATACTTTGGCAGAAAATGAGGAACTGAGTTTTTACTTTCCGATTAGTGAACCAGAACTTAACTACTTGAAAATCAGACCTTTAGAAAAGAAATTTACGGATTATGCTTTTGCGGTGAAACTTTACGCAGAAGAGACAACTGAGCCGGTAGCAAAGGTTTCAGAGACCGACACAACAAAAAATGAAATTCCGGAACTGCTTACAAGTTACAAACTACACCAAAATTATCCAAACCCGTTTAATCCGATAACAAAAATTAATTACGAATTAAAAATTAATGATTTAGCAGTGGCTAAACTCGAAATTTTCAATATTTTAGGACAAAAAGTAAACTCCTTTAATCTTTCAGGTAATGAAACCGGAAAAGGTTTTGTTTTGTGGAATGGGACAGATTTTAGTGGAAAACAAGTTTCAAGTGGAATTTATTTTTACAGGCTTCAGGCAGGTAAGTTTTTAGAAACCAAAAAAATGGTTTTGTTAAGGTAAACAGGTTTAAAAAGAAAGACGGATTTTATGAAAATTGATTTAACAGAACTTTTTAAGCGTGAAAGCGAAAGTGTTGAGTGGAAGGAAAATATTGGAAATATTGAAGATGTGATAAAAACGATTGTAGCTTTTGCGAATGATTTTTCAAACTTGGGAGGAGGTTACGTTGTTTGCGGAGCGAGAGAAGGTAAAGATGAGTACGGGTTTCAGAAATTGCTTAAGGAAGGCTTGTCTTCGGGAAGGCTTAAGGAAATTGAAGGTAAAGTTTTACACGATTGCAGAGAAAAAGTAAACCCGCCGATTGTTCCGTTAACAGAGGAAATTGAGGTTAGCGAAACAAAAAGAATCCTTGTTTTAATTGTTCCGGCAACGGGAAACGCTCATTCTTACAAACCAAGCGGCAAAAATTCGGAAACTTATTTTATCAGGATTGGCAGAGAAACCCGTGAAGCTACGAATGGTTTGTTAAAAGAATTGTTAGTAAAAAAACAGCAACTTGCACCTTGGGATAAAAGAACCAACAAAAATGGAAAAATTGAAGACCTGGATTTAGTTTTGTTCAGAGATTTTCTTCAGGAGACAAAACTTTTGTTTCCAAACAAACAGATTGAAGAATATCTTTCAGACAAAGAAACTTTAACAGATTTTATTCCACCTTTGTTGGAAAAAGAAAACTTAAGCGATAAATTATTTCCTAAAAATTTTACTTTAATAATGTTTGCTAAAAACCCGCTAATTTTTTTTGCGGGAGCTTACACAATTTTTTCAATTTATCGTGGAAAAGACAGAAGTGAACCAACAGCTGAGAAACACGAAATCAAAGGAACAATTTTACAGCAAGCTAAAAAATTGATAGAACTGCTAAATGCGGAAGCGTACACTATTTTTGATAAAACTACAAGCGAGCCTAACCAGGTTAAGTATCCGGGCAGAGCTTTGCAGGAAGCCGTTGTGAACACCTTGGTTCACCGTGATTACGAATCCGAGCAGCCTGCAAGAGTAACCGTTTTCAGCGACAGGATTGAGTTTTTTTCGCCAGGTGCTTTACCGAGAGCTGTTGATGAAAAAAAATTTGAAAATGGTAAAGCTACTGCACACTGGAGAAATCAAACTTTAGCCTATTTTTTTAACAAGTTACAACTTGCACAAGCAGAAGGTCAGGGCATTCCAACAATTTTAAGATTAATGAAAGAGGCAGGTTGTCCCGAACCAATTTTTGATTTGGGCAAAGAAAGTGTAACTTGCATTTTGCCCGCTCATCCAAGGCATAAAATTATGCGTGAACTACAGGAAATTGATAATAAAATTATTCTGCAAAAATATGACGAAGCCTTTTACCTGTTAGAAGAAATTTTGAAACAAGATTTTTATAACTTTAGAGCATTGGATTTATTTTGCGACCTAAACAACTTGCTAAGAACTCAAGAAAAAGTTTACGATTTTTTAGTCAAAAACAATGTCCTGCTCACAAAAATAAATTCAAAAACATTGCTTAAAATTTCTGATACCTTGTCTCCTGTTCTAAAAAATGAGCAACAAAAACAGTTTTTGAACGATTTACTTTCAATTGCAGTGGCTTCGCACCTTGAAGAGAAAGAAATCATCAGAGTTGCAATTAATTTAAAAAGAATCGGGAAAAATGAAGAAGTAATAGATTTTATTGATAATTCAATTAAACAGTATCCTTTTTTAGCTTCGAATCCTTCGTTGCTTGAGGAAAAAGCACGTGCAAAAATTGACTTAGCAAAAAAATGCCGCGAAACAGCAAAAAATTATAAAACCACAAAACAGCGTAGAAACAATGCTTGGGAAAAATTTAAAAACTACCTTGAAGACGCTGAAAAAGATTTGAAACAAGCTTTGATTTACGCCAGCTCTTTTCAAAAAGATTACATTCAGGAAGATTTAAAATTTCTAAAAACAATGCTTAAAAATAATCACAACCAAAATAATAAATAAAATTCAGGAGAACAAAAATGTCAGAAATAGTTTTTCTTTCAGGTGCAAGAACAGCTTTTGGAACTTTTGGTAAAAGCCTCAAAGATTTTTCGGCAACGGAACTTGGGGTTTTTGCAGCAAAAGGTGCAATTGAAAGAAGTAAACTTGGTGTTAACGAATTTGACCACGTAGTTTTCGGGAACGCAGCTCAAACAAGCGCCGACGCAATTTACCTTGCAAGGCACGTTGGCTTAAAAGCTGGTTTACCGCAAAATGTTCCTGCAGTTACTGTAAACAGACTTTGTGGTTCGGGCTTTGAATCAATAATTCAGGGCGCAAGAATGATTTTGTTAAACGAAGCAAACACTGTTCTTTGCGGTGGTGCTGAAAGTATGAGCCAATCTCCACACGTGATTCGCGGAGCACGTTGGGGAATTGCGATTGCTCAAAGTAAACTCGAAGATGCACTTTGGGAAGCACTTTACGACCCTTACGCAGGTTTTTCAATGGCGCTTACAGGTGAAAATCTTGCCGAAAAATATTCAATTTCACGTGAAGAAACGGATATTTTTGCACTAACTTCGCAAAACAGAGCTGAAAAAGCAATTCGTGAAGGAAAATTTAAAGACGAAATTTTTCCCGTTGAAATTCCTTCAAGAAAAGGTGTTGTAATTTTTGAAACTGACGAACACCCTCGCCTGAACTGTACGATGGAAGGGCTTTCAACACTCAAACCATTTTTCAAAAAAGATGGAGTTGTTACTGCCGGAAACGCTTCGGGAATGAGCGACGGAGCAGCTGCCGTTGTGATTGCAAGTTCTGATTTTGCAAGTGCGAAAGGTTTAGAACCAATTGGAAGACTTGTTTCCTGGGGACTTACTGGTTGCGAACCCAAAATTATGGGAATTGGACCTGTTGAGGCATCAAAACAAGCATTAAAAAGAGCAAATTTGAGGCTTGAAGACATTGATTTAATTGAAATTAACGAAGCATTTTCTCCACAATACCTTGCAGTTGAAAAAGAGCTTGGTTTGAACCGTGAAATTACAAACGTAAACGGTGGAGCAATTGCACTTGGTCATCCTTTGGCTGCTTCGGGAACACGCTTGACTTTGACCTTACTTCTTGAGCTTAGAAGAAGAAAGAAAAAATTTGGGCTTGCTTCCGCTTGCATTGGTGGCGGACAAGGAGCTGCAGTAATTGTTGAGGCATTTTAATTTTTTAAGGAGATAAATTTATGTTTAAATTAACTTTAATGGCGTTACTTGTTTTTAATTTTGTTGCTTGTGCGGGAGAAAAAGTTGAGCCAACAAAAGAGGAAACAAAAATTGAAAAACAAACCAAACAAGATGAACTTTTGCCTGAAAGCGAAAAAATAAAAGACACGGAAGTCAAAAAAATTGTTGACGAAACAGAAGCAAAAGTTTTAAAAAAAGCTAAAGAACAAAAAATTGGAGAAAAAATGGAAAACAAAACAGTAGTGATTTCTACGAAGTTCGGCAAAATCAAAATCAAACTTTATGACGACACACCAAAACACAAGGCAAATTTCATCAAACTTGCAACGGAAGGATTTTTTAACGGCACGACTTTTCACAGAGTTATCCCAAATTTTATGATTCAGGGCGGAGACCCAAACAGTAAAAACAAAGACAAATCAACTCACGGAATGGGTGGACCAGGTTACACGATTCCTGCTGAAATTTTACCAAACCACAAACACAAAAGAGGTTCGCTTGCTGCTGCGAGAATGGGCGACAACGTAAATCCTAAAAAAGAATCAAGCGGAAGCCAATTTTACATTTGTGTTGTTGAAACTTCATTTTTGGATAATGCTTACACTGTTTTTGGTGAAGTAACTGAAGGAATGGACGTTGCAGATAAAATTGTTGCACAGCCAAAAGATGGAAGAGACAATCCTGACGAAAGAATTGAAATGACTGTTACTTTTGAGTAAAAGTGAATTTTTAGAGAGAGTTTAGATTTTAAACTCTCTCTTTTTAATTTAAAAGTTCAATTAAGAACCAAATTCCTAAAAGCACTCCCAAAAAAACCGCTAAAATTTTAAAATAAGAAAATTGTAACGAGGAAAACTTTGGTTTACGATTTGATTGTGAAAGATGGTATCCGCAGTTTTTACACTTAAAATATTTTCTAAAAGTGCTTGCTGTTTCCTCAAGTGGTTCTCCACAATCAGGACACTTTTTGTAAAAATAGGACGCTATTCGTGTAATCATTAAATTCTCTTTTTATTTTTTGCGTTTTTTTGAAAATAACAAAGTTTAATATTTTTTAATTGGTAAAAATCACTTTAACTAAGCCACTTTTTGAAAAACTCTTCTTGTTCAAGAGTTGGATTTTCCATTTTTTTTAGTTCGTATTTTTTTTCTCTTTCTGTTCCTGCTACCAAAGCTGTTTCACGAATTTCAAGGTTGCGGGAAATCAAAACCTTAAAATTCTCTCCTTCCTTAGCGTTTGCAAGAAATTTTTCAACCAATTTTTTATTCGCCCTGATTCCGTTAAGCCCAATAATTTCATCGTTTACGTTGATGTCGCAATCCCAACTTTTTGTTCCTTGAAAAACTTTTGTAACAACAAGTTTTCCATCTTTTTCATCAAAATCAATTCCTAAGTTTAGCTTAAGTTTTTCATCTTTTCCAAACTCAAGTCCTGCGTAAGAAAAATATTTTTCAAAATCAATCTCAACCGTTTTTTCTAAGTAATTGGTAAAAATTTCGGGAAAATCACTTCCGCTGACCTCTTTAACAGCAGTTACAAAGTCATTTTTGGTAATGCCTTTTTGTGTTTCCCTGTAAAATCCGTAAAGCCTTCGCATCACGTCGTCAAGTGATTTTGTGCTTTCGGTAGCATTGCGAATCGCAAAATCTAAGCAGTGCATTACAAGCCCACCTTTGTTGTAGTAAGAAATCAACGTGTTAGTTGAGTTTTCGTTTGGTCTGTAAAATTTAATCCAGGCGTCAAAACTTGAATCTTCAACCGACTGGATTTTTCTTCCGTAACTGTTTTGTAAAATTTTAATATTTTCTGAAATAATTTCAAGGTATTCTTTTTCACTAATCAAGCCTGCTTTTTTAAGCAGGTAATCGTCGTAGTAGCTTGTAATTCCTTCAGCAATCCACAAAAGCTTTGTGTAGTTTTCGCTTTCGTAGTCAAAAGGTCCAAGTTCAACCGGGCGAATTCTTTTTACGTTCCAAAGGTGAAAATATTCGTGGCAAACAAGTGCAAGCCACTTTTTGTATTCTTTTTCATCGCTCAAGTTTAAACCATCAAAAAGTAAGGCACACGAATTTAAGTGTTCTAATCCGCCGTACTTGTTTGGTGAAAAATGGCAAAGGAAAGTGTAGTTTTCGTAAGGCAAGTCACCAAACATTTCAAGTTCAGTTTCAACAATTTTTTTGAAATCTTTTACAAAAGTTTCTTCATTGTAGTTTGCCAAGCCCTGAACCGAAATTGTGTGTTTTTTGCCCGCAACTTCAAACTCGTAAATTTTTTGGTTGCCAAGTGTGATTGGTGAATCAACCAAAGTGTCAAAACTATCAATTTTGTAAGTGTTTTCTTTAAAACAAGGAAGTCCTGTTGAAATTTTTTGCCAGGTTTCCGGAAGTTCAATTTTCAAAAGTGCTTCTTCGTTTTTAGCCTCTTCAGTAAACATAAAAACTGCCGCAGGAACGACAAAAGCAAAATCAGAGTTTACAAAACTTGTGCGGACAGTCAGTTCAAAAGCATAAACCAAGTAAGAAAACCGGACTGAATTTTCAGCATTTTTAAAAATTCGCCAGGTGTTTTTATTAATTTTCTCAGTTTTCAGTTCGTTCCCGCAAAAATCATTTGCAAAAAAACTGTGAACGTGTTGTGCGTACTCTCTCACAAGGTAAGAACCAGGTGTCCAAACGGGAATTTTTACATCTATAAAATCTTGATTTTCTTGAAGTTGGTTAAGAGTAGTTTCAACGTTTAGGTAGTGTTGGTGCGGATTTTTTACCGTTAGCTTGTAAAGTGTTTTAAATTCTTTCATAATTGCTTATTTTCTCAATAAATTTAATTTACTTAACTAAACCTAAATTTAAGGCTTTTATTCAATGAAGAAACAACTTTTTTACATTTTAACAATTTTTAGTTTAACACTTTTTGCTTGTGGGACTGTTTACAAACAAGTTACAGTCCAAAAAATTGGCGGATTTAAAGTTGACGGATTATCTTTTGATGGAATTAAGGCTAAGGTTGAACTTGAGCTTTTGAACCCAAATTCTTACGACATCACGATTGAGGAACTTAACTATAAATTCTACATTAACAAAGAGTTGGTAAATGAAGGAGTTGAAACTTTCGCACAAGTTTTGAAAGGAAAAGAAACTTCAAAAATTCAAATTCCATTTAAAATCAGCCTGACTAACGCGGTTGCAAACCTGATTAAAAAATTTGACAGCAGTAAAACTTACAACTACAAGATTGAGGGTAAAGCAAAAGTCAGTGTTTTTGGGCAAAGCCTGACCAAAAATTTTTCTCACGAAGGAAATTATTAATTTTTCAGAAAATGCTTCTAAAAGAAAAACTTGAAAATTTGCCAACAAATCCCGGAGTTTACATTTACAAAAACTCTGTTGGAAAAATAATTTACATCGGAAAAGCTAAGGTTTTACGCAACAGAATTAAGTCTTACTTTGTCTCAACCGATAAAAAAGACCCAAAAACTCAGGTGCTTGTCAGCAAAATTGCAGACGTTGAAACAATCGTTACAGACACAGAAGTTGAGGCGTTAATCCTTGAAGCGAACCTGATTTACAAGCACAAACCACGTTACAACATCCTTCTGAAAGATGACAGCAATTTTCCTTACGTAAAAATTACAAACGAAATTTATCCAAAAATTCAGGTAACACGTAACCTCGTAAAAGATGGTTCAAAATATTTTGGTCCCTACCCAAACCGCAACGCAATGTTTGCACAACTTTCAATTGTTAAAAAACTTTTCAAAACAAGAGCTTGTGAGCATAAATTTGATGAAAAATACTTGGCTAAAATGAATGTTCCGGTTTGCCTCGAATTTCACCTGAACAAGTGTTTTGGACACTGCCAAGGTTTGATTTCCGTTGAAGACGACCAAAATAATTTTAAAAAAATTACAAAATTTTTAAACGGACACACAAAAGATTTGCTTGAAACGATGAAAGAAGAAATGAACAACGCAGCAAAATCTTTAAGTTTTGAAAAAGCAGCAAAAATTCGCGACCAACTGATTCTTTTAGAAAATTATTCAAGCAGGCAAAAGGTTGTAATTAATGACTTTGTGGACAGAGATTTTGTGTCGGTTGCCGTTGAAAACGAAGACGCTTGCGGCGTGATTTTTCAGGTTCGTGCAGGAAAGCTGCTTGGAAGAATTTACTACTACCTCGCAAACGCCGAAAACCAAACCAACTCCGAAATCGTTTCTCAGGTGCTGGAACAGTACTACCTTAAAGCCGATTTTGTCCCGCAGGAAGTTGTGGTCTCTGACGAGTTTGAAGACTCTGAAATTTTTGAAAAATGGCTCTGCGAAAAACGTGGAAGCAAGGCAAAAGTAGTTTTTCCAAAAATTGGTGATAAAATCAAACTGATTGAAATGGCTCACAAAAACGCTGAACTACTACTTCAGGAGCTTAAGGTTAAACAGCTTACAAGTAAGGATTTTACGCCAAAAAGTGTAGCTTCTTTGCAACGTGATTTGAGGTTGAAAAATCCACCAAAACGAATAGAGTGTTTTGACATTTCAAACATTCAGGGAACCGATTCCGTCGCTTCAATGGTTGTCTTTTTGAATGCAAAACCACTAAAAAAGGATTACCGAAAGTTTAAAATCCAAACTGTAGAAGGTACTAACGACTTTGCAAGCATTTTTGAAGTGGTTACACGACGTTACAAAAGACTTCTTGAGGAAAACAAACCTTTTCCTGATTTAATTATGGTTGACGGCGGAAAAGGCCAGCTTAGCAGCGCTGTAAAGGCTTTGCAGGAGCTTGGAATTGCAAACCAACCGATTATCGGGCTTGCAAAAAGGCTTGAAGAAGTTTTTATCCCGGAAAGCAACGAAGCACAAAACATCCCTAAAACTTCTTCCGCACTGAAACTTTTACAACAAGTTCGGGACGAAGCTCACCGCTTTGCAATCACTTTTCACAGAGATTTAAGGGAAAAACGAATGCTGAAATCTGACCTTGACGAAATAAATGGAATTGGACCAAGGAAAAAAGCGATTTTGCTGAAAACTTTCGGTTCAGTTCGCAAAATTCGTGAAACAAGCGTTGAGGAGTTAGCAAAAGTTCCGGGAATTACCGTGCAACTTGCTGAGGAAGTTTTACGGAGTTTGAAAGAAAATTTTAAAAATTAACGCAACTGTTCTGCAAAACACGAAAAAGTTTTTCAGAATTCAACCTGTGCTTTCAGTTCAAAAGTTTGGAAAGTTGCATTTTTATTTTTTGCAAACTGAAGATTTTTAAACTCCTGTAAGCTGTAGCCAAAAACTAAAACCTGCTTGTAAAACGGTTGAAAACGGATTTCGCTCCTGAAAATCAAAGCCTTTTCAACTGCTTTGTCCAAAAACTTTTTTTTCGTTCCACTCTCAGGATTTTTTGGAAAATCAAGGTTTCCTTCGCCGTGTCTTCTAAACTCAAAACTTGTTCTGAAATCCCATTTCCAGCTTGGTGAGTAAGAAATTTCTGTAAAAGTGTAATCCGAATTTTGTGGTAAAAACGAGCCTAAACCACTTGAAAAATGCCTGTAAGTGTTTTCTGTTTCGTTGCTTGTGTAGAGGTAAGGCTCAATTCTTGAGTACTCAAGATTCCACACAAAATCGCCAAAGTAAAAATCCGTTCCCAAAATCACTGCCCACTTGCTTCCGTAGTGTTTGAACGGATTTTTCGTAAAGGTAAAATCGTCAAGGAAAAGTTCACCGTAAAACCTTTTGTTTTCAAAACGTGTGATTGTGAGGTCAAAAGCCATTGTGTTGTTGTCTTTGTCGCCTGCGTACTTTTCTGCAATCTGAAAAAAATTAACGGGAATTAAGTACTGAGGCTCAAGTTGACGGTTATCTTTTCTATCGGAGTAAACTACTGTTTCTGCTAAACCTAAATAAATTCCGTTACAGACTTCAAAATCAATTTTGTGTCCGACGAACCATTTTGGAGTTTCACCGTTTGCACTTGTAGTTGTGGAATCGCGGTTGTTTCCGTGCAAAAATGCGTGAAAGTAGTTGAAGTTAATTTTTCCCCAGTTTTTGTCAATTCGCAGCAGGTCAAAATTTCCGGCATTGTTGGAAACTGTTAGCTGAGAGTGATTGCCGTTTCCGTAAACGAGAGAATTTTTACCTGCTTCAAACCTGAGGGAAAACAGGTCAAAGACAACGTGAGCGTTACTTTCAGATTCGAAAACCTGCCCTTGGTTTGCAGAGACGGAGATTCCGGAAGAAAAATCGTCTCTTCCAGCCTGGTCAGTTCCTTTCACAAGTGCGTTACTTGCTTCGGAATAAAAAGCGAGTTTATCGGTGATTTTTCCGCGGATTTTACCGAGCAGTTTTGTTTCGCTGATTTTTGCTGAAGAGTCATTTAGCCAGAACTCAAGATTTTGTTCAAAAGCAAGGTCGCCGATGAGGTAGGAATTTTCTGTTTTGTGTTGAAAAACGAAGAGGTGCGGGTCAACAGTTTGATTTTCAAAAGGATTTTGGAATTTTTTTTGTTTCAGGTTTTGAGTTTCGTCAAATTCATTTTTGTAAATTTGAAGGAGTTGTTTTTCGGAGTTTGTCAGGTTTTCGGTATTAATTTTTTTCAAAGAAGTCAGGATAAAATTTTGGTTGAAAGGTTTGACACGGAAGGCAGAGGAAGAAGTTTGGTTTTTAGCTTCCATTTTTTTGAGGAATTCGTAAACCGGGTGGTTCAGTGAAACAGAGACGGATTGTGCGCTTAATGAAGTGAGTAAAAGCAGGATTAGGAAGGTGGTCAGGTTAAACAAAATTAACTCCTTTTTAATTTTCAAGGTTCATCGCTTTGAAAAACAATGAATTAACTTTTTCTACGTCAAATTTTTGAACAGCCAACGTTCTGCTTTTTTTTCCCATTTTACTGCAAAGTTCCGGATTGGTAAGAAAAATTTCAAAAGCGTCAGCCAAAGCTGTAGAATCTTTTATTGGTATCAGGAAACCATTTTCTCCATGCAGAACAGTCTCTTTACATCCGTACCAGTCGGTTGTAACAATCGGTTTACCAAGCGCCAAAGCCTCAAGGAGTGATTTTGGAACACCTTCACGGTAGTAAGATGGCAGAACAACAACATCTGCTTCAGAGATAAAAGGGCGAACATCGGGAACTTTACCAAGGTATTCAATCATTTCTTCTTTTTGCCAGTTCTCAATCAGGTCTAATCCGATACCTCTTGGGTTTCCAGGGTCAATTGGTCCTAAAAGCTGAAATTTTGTTTCAGGATAATTTTTTTTGATAATTCTTGCAGCTTGCACAAATTCCAGAATTCCTTTGTTGCGAAGCATTCTTGCAACCAAAATGAAAGTAAGATTTTTTTTGAGGAGAGCCGGTTCGCAGTAAGAAAAGTGTTCAAGGTCAACACCAGAACCAAATGTTACGACTGTTTTTTCCTGACTTACAATTGATTTTTCAACAAAGAAATCCCTGTCATCCGGATTTTGGAAGAAAACTTTGTAAGTTTTCGAAAATGCAAAACGGTAGATAATTTCAATAACTGGATTAAGAAGTTTTAAAACAGGAGTATCATTAGAAAAGATAAAACCTAATCCTGTAACAACATTAATGACTTTTGAATTTTGAAAAAATTTTGAAAACAATGAACCATAAATCATCGGTTTCGGTGTGTAGTTGATAATAAAATCGGGTTTTTCAGTTTTGATTGTTTGAAATAGTTTAAAGAATGTCCTGAGTTCTTTCAGTGGAAAAAAATTTTTCCTGTCCAAAGGCAAGTTTATAAATTTCAGGTTCAAATCTTTAAGTTTTTCAGTAAATTTATCTTTAGGTGCAAGTATGACAATTTCTATTTTTTTTTGCTGAAATGCTTTTAAAAAAGGTAATCTAAAATTGTAAATGTACCAGGAAGTGTTTGCAATAATAAGAATTTTCATATATTTTTTAATAGTTCCAAATATCTGTTTTCATATACTTTAATATTGTTTTCTATTGAAAATTTTTCTTCAACAATATTTCTGCCATTTTGAGAAAATCTATTTTGTTTTTCAGGATTTTGTGCCATTTGAAGAATTTTAGTTTCAATTTCACTGGTTTCTTTGAACAAAAAACCATTTACATTTTCTTCTACAATTTCAGGAATTCCGCCAACGTCAGAACAAACACAAGGAATTCCTAATGCCATTGCCTCAGCAACTGATAAACCAAAACCTTCCCACTCTGAAGGTTGAACAAAAATATCAATTTCAGTTGATTTTTGACAAAGAATATCTGTTGGCAAAAAGCCTGTAATTTCAAGACTTTCTGATAAATCTTCTGTTTCGAAGAGAGTTTGAATATTTTCCCTTTCTGGTCCGTCGCCAATCAGAATTAGTTTGCCAAACATTTGTGGATATTTTTTTTTCAGTTTGATAAAAGCATTTCCCAATTCTTTGTAACGTTTTAATTTATTCAGCCTTCCAATTCCGCCAACATTGAAAAATGAGACTTTTGTCGGTCTTTGTGTGAATGAAAATTTTTGCAGAACAATTGAGTTGTAAACTAATTTTACTTTTTCAGGTTTGAAATTATTTTCAATCAATTCGCTTAAAACCGCTTTTGAAATTGCCCAAACTTCATCGTCGAGAATCCTACTCAGAAAGTTTTCCAACCTGTAGGTTAAAGTTTTGCTTTTTGCACTTCCACAGAAATGCCTTGTTGAGACTCTTATTTTTTTTTCACAGAACAAACTGATAATCTTTGTGATTAAACTTGCCTGAACCAAGTGTGTGTGTAAAATATCAAAATTATGATATTTCAATAACTTGTACAAGCGATAAACAGATTTTATGCTAAATTTTCCATTATCACTCAAATCAATGAATTTGATTTTGGAATTCCCAGCCTCCTCAGAAAAGTTGTTAAATGAATGAAAATAAAATACATAAACATCAAATTTTTCTTTATCAAGATAGTTTAACAAATCAACAAGCAGAACTTGAGCTCCGTTTCTTTCCAAATTATTGATAAAGTGAGCGATTTTAAATTTTTTCATTCCTTTACGAACTCCCAAACTTTTTGAGCTGTTTGTTCCCAGTTTAGAAATGTTTTTGCTTTGGCTTGAGCATTTTCAGAGAGTTTTTTTTGAAGGCTGTGGTTATCAAAAAGCTCATTTAAAGCCTCTCCGAGTTGCTGTGAGTTTTGTGGCTCTACTAAAATGCCTGTGTTTCCATTTTCAATCAGTTCTTCAAACGCCGGAATTTTTGTTGCAACAACGGGAAGTCCGTA
This sequence comes from bacterium, assembly GCA_020850775.1. Classification (GTDB taxonomy): domain Bacteria; phylum CLD3; class CLD3; order CLD3; family CLD3; genus JADZEA01. The sequence continues at coordinate 8,245 of JADZEA010000046.1, read as the reverse complement.
CGCCATTGCTTCAGCAACAACCATTCCGTAGCCTTCCCAAAGTGAAGGAAAGGCAAAAATGCTTGAATTCAGGTAAAAATCTTCAAGCAAGGATTCCTCAACTTTTCCTAAAAACTGAATATTTTTTTCAAGTTTGTTTGATTTAATTTCCTGTTGTAAAAGTTTAAAATAAGCAGAACTTTCCTGAAAATTACCGACAATGTTTAATTCAAAATCTTTGTTTTTTATGAATTTTGAAGCTCTTACTAAAAAAATTAGCCCTTTTCTTTCCTCAACGGTTCCGACAAAAAGGATTCTGAATTTTTTGGGAAATTGCTTTTCAGTCGGAATTCTACGGAAATTCACGTCAAGCCCCGGAGGAACAACAGGAATTTCCCATAGCCCAAGATTAAGTTCCCTAAGATTTTTATGTGTCGTTTCACTAACAGTAATAATTTTATGCACATTTTGATAAAAATTATCTTCAAGTTTTTTTCTGAAAAAATTGTACCTGGTTTTTTGAACTAAATGGTGGACAATCACTACGAAAGAGTGTTTTTTAAAAAATCTGTTCAGGAACAGCGGAATAGTAAATTCTAAGAAAGTAGTTTCTGTGAGTACCAAGACAGAATTTTTAGGAATTGTTAGAAAATGATACAGACCGATTAAAATCCTGAGGGGATAATTTTGGGTAGATTTTCTTTCAAGTTTGCTGAACCCGAAAGGAAAAATATTATCGTAAGCCTTTGAGAAATATTGAAATAAAATTAGTTGATATTTATGCCCGCCCGTTTCCCAACTTGGAAAAAAAGGCAAGTAAAAGAAAAATTTTGTCATTTTTTAGCATTCAATTTTTAGCAAATAAAAATAAAGAAAAAACTTCTGTTTTCAAACGGGAAATTTTTGGTTATCTTTAAAGTTTGAATTAAACTAATTTTGACTGATAAATGCTTACTTCCGTTACAAACAGATTTTTTCTTCCTTTAGTTTTGGCATTGGAAAAGATTAAACCTTACCACCTTTTGTTGGTGTTGGTTTTTATTTCACCGTTTTCAGAAGGAGTAGCAAATCCAAGTGTAGATTTTGGGCGTTATATTTTTTGGAATGTGTTTGGTGGAACAATTTTTTTAATTACTTTAGCACTTGGCAAGTTTGATTTGAGCCTGATTAAAAAACAAAAGTGGATTTTTTACTTTCTAACTTTTTTTCTTCTAACAATCTACACAAGCAAATTTCTTACAAGTTACAGAGATAGCACAAGATATAATAATATGATTTTTTATTTAATACCAATAAATTGCCTGTTTTTTTTTCTATTCATATCTTTGATTGACACTTTAGAGAAAATAAAAAAAATGATAAATATTTTGATTTTATTCTTTTTTGTGCTAACAATTTTCCATTTATTTTTATGGTTTTCAGGAACAAATTCCCTTTGGAGAAGTTCATACCGTTTTTCAGGAATCTTTTGGGACCCGAATATTTTTGTTCGTAATGTTTCCATTTTTACTGTAATTGCGCTAACCTACTCAATCAAAAATATTAAAAATTTTTGGTTCAAATTTTGGATTGTTTCAGCAGTTCTTGTCTCCATTTTTACGGCTAATTTTTCCTACTCAAGAAGTGGAATTTTATGCATTATAATTTCAATTTTATGGGCTGGATTAAAAAGTTTTGATAAAAAGTTTTTGTTACCGATATTATTAGTTGCAAGTTTTATAGGATTTTTTTTTAGTGTTTCAGCACTGAAAAACAGATTTGACAAGTCTGAAAATAAACAATTAATAGACTACTCACTGCTTCAAAGGGTTTTAATGATTGATTCCGCTTTGAGAATTGTCAAAGAACATTGGCTTTTAGGCGTCGGTTTTGGAAATTTTAATTCTAATTACCTGATTGAATACCATTCCCCGATTGCAAAACCATTCCTTAAAAGCCAAAAAGACAGAGTTACTTCAATTCATAATTGGGTACTAAACATTTGGGCTGAACAAGGTATTTTGGCATTGCTGGCAATAATTGCTTATTCTTTTTTGGTGTTGTGGAAATTGTTAAAAATTTCTAACCACTCACTTAACCGAGAAATCAGGCAAATTGCAAGCGGGCTTCTGATTTCACTTTTTATTTTTTATTTTTTTGGGCTAACTTACCACGCTTTTGTGCAAGAACATTTTTATTGGGTGGTTCTTGGGCTTTCGCTTGCAACAATAAACATAAACGATAAATTTTCCGCCCAAAAGGAAAACTTAGGCTAATGTCTGTTAAAATAATTCTAAAATCAGCGGGAATTGTAGTCTTTTTTACTGTCTTTTCTAAAATTATTGGCTTTGTAAGAGATATTTTGTTAACCTCAAAACTTGGAATTTTACCGATTGCTGATGTCTTTTCTATCGCTTTTGCAATTACTCCTGTTTTAGCTGCCTTTGCAGGCATTTCAACAATTCAAGGAACGGTTATTTCTGTTTTTTCTGAACTTATCCATTCAAAACAAACCGAAAAACTCTCTGAAGCCTTTTCTTCCCTCTTCAATTTAATTTTAGTTTACTGTTTAATTTTATTTGCTTTACTAAGTGCTTTCCCTTCTGCTCTTTCCAAAATTTTTGCACCAGGTTTTAGCTTTGAAAAAAATAATTTACTTCTCAACCTAATTCCTTTAGTCTTGCTTTACACTCTTACAAAAATTCTTTCAGACTACGTTAATTCCTTACTCGTTGCTCTCAAAAGGTTCTCTGTTTCTTCAATTCCTCTTGTTTTTCCAAGCCTTTTAATGATTTTAGCACTTATTTTTTTGCCTCTTGAGGAAAAAATACTAAAATATTTACTTTGGGCAAACATCGTTGGAACTTGCTTTTACTTCGCTTTTTTCCAATTTCCTGAACTGAAAAAAAATAAAATTAAATTCTCCTTTGCTTTCAATTTTAAAGATGAAAACATAAAAAAAATTATTAAACTTTCCTTACCTCTAATGTTTACAATGGGTTCTGTTCACCTTGCTTTGTCGGTTGACCGGGCAATTGCTTCTTGTTTTGAAGATGGAGTAGTTACAGCTTTGAGAGTTTCCGGAACAACTACAAAAATGTTTTACAACCTTTTAATTATTCCAATTTTTGGTGTTTTTCTCTCTTACTGGTCAGAATTTTCAGCAAAAAATGACACTGAAGGATTGGAAAAAAGTTTTTTTGAAATTTCTGAACTAACTCTTTTTGTTAGTTGCCTGATTTCAATTGTCTTTGTTTCGGGACGAAACGAAATCCTTTCATTAATGTACGAAAGAGGAAATTTTGATGCAAAAGCTGTAAACTTAACTTCGTTACCAATGATTTACTACGCATTAGACATTATTTTAAATTGTGTTTACGCACTTTTCACTTACCTTTTTCTCGCAACCAAAAGGAACAAAATTTTAGGCATTTCAGGACCAATTGCTTTCGTTTCAAACATCGTTTTGAGTTTAACACTTTCAAAAATTTTAGGGTTCAGTGGAATCGCTTTGGCAACTGCTTTAAGTTCTTTAATTTATGCCTTGATTTTGTTTAATTCTGCTAAAAATGTCTTTACAAATATTTTTGAAAATTCCAAAAATTCCATCAAAGTAGTTTTAATTGGGTTTTCTGTCGGATTATTAGGAATTTTTATTTCTAACTTTGATTTTGTACAACCTTTAACAAACTCAAAATTTACGGATAACTTGCTTGAAGCATTCGTAAAATGTGGCTTTATCACTTTAGTTTTTTTAGTTTTAACTTACTTTTTTAAAGTCAACAAAATCGGCTCAGCTCTAAAATTTTTAAAAGGAAAACTAAAAAAATGATAAAAATCCTTCACATAATTTCTGGCTTAAACCGTGGTGGTTCTGAAACTTTGCTTCTTGATTTTATCAAAAATTCATCAGGAGATTTTGAACACGTTGTTTGGTACTACGAAACCAATGAAATTTGTGAAATGGTTCCAGACTACAAACAATTCGGCATCGAAGTTATTAATTTAACTACTTTTAAAGTATGGTTTAAGTTCCGGGATTTGCCTGAAACAATTCAAAAAATCAAGGAAATTAATCCTCAGCTTGTCCACCTTCACAACCAATATTTTTGGAAATTTTCCTACGCTTTAGCCGCAAAACTTGCAGGAAAAAAAGTAATTACTACCCTGCACTACATTCCTAAAAACTTCCGCTATCCAAAACCTTTACTTTTGTTTGTTTTTGAGTATTTTTTGAATTTTCTCCTTGAAAAACAAATTGCAATTTCTTCAGAAGTTCAAAAAATCCAAAACAAGCGTTTTAAAACAAATTACAAACTACTTCAAATTATTTCTAATGGCGTTGATTTTGAAAAGCTAAAAATTACCCGTTCTAAACAGGAAATTCTAACTGAACTAAACCTTTCAGAGCAAAATTTGATTGTTGGAACTGTTGGGAACACTCGTTGGGAAAAAGGAACAGACCTGCTTGTTGAAGCAGTTAATTTTCTAAAAAATGATTTTCAAAATCTAAAGGTTGTTGTCGTCGGCGAAGTTCGTAACGATAATTTTACCAAAAATGCCTTGCAAAAAATAAAAGACCTGAAACTTGAAAGTTTTTTTGTCTTTACAGGTAAAAAAACAAGCATTGCAAACTTTGTAAACTGCTTTGAAATTTTTGTTTTACCTTCAAGAAGCGAAGGCTTCGGGCTTGCTTTGGTTGAAGCAATGTTTTTGGAAAAACCTTGCGTTGCTTTCAAAACAGGCGGAATTTCTGACATTGTTAGGAACGAAAATTTGGGCTTTTTAGCTGAACACGAAAATTCAGAAGACTTTGCAAAACAACTAAAAAAAATGCTCCTGCTTTCTCAAACTGAAAAAATTCAAATTGGAAAAAATGCTAAAAAGTTTGTTGTTGAAAACTTTTCAATCCAAATCTTTACAAAACAGTATGAAAAACTTTACTTAAAAATTTGCGGGAAATGAAAAAACTAATTTTTTTTACAGACCTGATTAACACAGGTGGGACAGAAAAATCCATTGTTTCATTAATCAACGAAATTCGCAATCAATCACAAGATTTTGAAATTAAAGTTTGTTCACTTAGCAACGTGGATAATTTTAAATGGTTTTTTGAAACCAATAAAATTCAAATTGATTTCTTAGGTGTGGATACTGTAAAAAACAGATTTTCATCAATTTTTAAAATAATAAAATATTTGAGAAAAGAAAACCCTGATATTATTCATTTAAATTTAAAATATTCAATAATTTTTGGTGGTTTAGCTTCTAAATTTTGTAAGATTAAATCCGTTTTAACAACAATTCGTATGCACGAACTATGGAAATTAGAAACCGGTTTCAAATTTAAAGTTGAAAGACTTTTTGTTCGTTTTGCTTATAGTAAAATTAATAAAGTTATCTGTGTTGCACATTCAATTAAAAAATTTGAAGAAAAAATAAAAGTTTTTAACACTAAAAAACTTAAAGTAATTCACAACGGAATTGATCTTTCACTTTATGAAAATCTAAAACCAAAAACTGACCTGCGAAAAGAATTAGGCTTTGATGAAAAAACTAAAATTATCTTAACAGTTGGCAGGCTTGACCCGATGAAAGGTTTACAATTTTTGATTGAAGCAACTCCAAAAATCCTCGCAAAACAACCAAACACTAAAGTTTTAATCGTTGGTGAAGGCAGTTACAGGAACGAACTTGAAAATTTAATCGCAAAACTCAAGTTGGAAAAAGACGTTTTTTTAGTTGGTTTAAAAACAATTGAAGAAGTGCAAAATTTTTACCAAAACTCTGATATTTTTGTTTTCCCTACGCTTAGCGAAGGTTTGTCTAATGTTTTGCTTGAGTCAATGATTAACGGACTTCCCGTTGTTGCAACTGAAATTGGTGGAAACTGCGAAATTATTGAAAATGAAAAATCAGGAATTTTGATTGAACCTGAAAACTCCGAACAAATTGCTGAAAAAGTCTGCGAAATTTTGGCAAACCCAGAAAAAGCTAAGTTCCTTTCTGAAAATGCACAAAAGCGAGTCCGTGAAGAATTTTCAATCCAAAAAACAGCAAAAGAATACTTGAAACTTTACGAACAAGGACTAAAAAATTACTCTTCCATGCACAAGTAAATTTTTTTCTCTGAAATCCCTGCTCCAACACACAAACTCTTGATTGTTTTAAGCATCCAAAGCCTCTGCGGTTTGTTGTAACGGATTTTGTTGTCAAAACTTTTAACAAATTCAGAAGCTAACAAATCCGATTTCGGATAATTTTTTTGGACTTCAAAAAACACTTCTTTAGTGAACCGAACTACTCCAAGTGAAACGTAAACAAGTTGTTTTTCAGGTAAAATTTCCATCGTTTCAGTAATCATTGTTTTGTAAAGTTCTGCAAAATTTTCATCGTAAATTATTGGGTCAAAGTGCAAACCAACCAAAAATCCTTTTTCTGCTAACTTCTTGATTGCTTTTAACCTAAGTGCTAAACAAGGTGTTTTTAAATCATATTTTTTGCTTTGTTTTTCAGGACTTAAACTAAACGAAACAATCACGTTTGGCAAAGGTTCAAGTTTTAAAAACTGTTTAATGTTTACTGATTTTGTCCGAAGTTCAAGAAACGCGTTTGGTGTCTTTCTGAAAAAATTAACGTAAGTTTCAAGTTCGCAAGTTAAACCTGAAAGTGCTAAAGAATCATTAAACTCTCCTGCGTGGAACCAAATTCTGTCGTTGCTTTGCAAGGCTAAACGTTCAATTTCTGCCAAAATCTCCTCGTGATTTACAAAAAAAACAATGTCCGGAGATGAAAAATAACCTTGCAAGTAACAATACTCGCACTCGTAAACACAATTGTAAGAGTGGACAAAAAAGTAGTGCTTTTCATTCAAAAAACCGTAAGCATTTGGGGTTTTTTTGATAAGTTCGCCTTCCTTTTTGCCGATAAAAAGATTGAGATTTGTCCTTTTTTGAAGGTAAGGCTTTTTCACTCTTCCAAAAACATCTTCAATTTTTCCAATTAAAACAATTTCAGGAAAGTTCAAAGCCTGCAAAATTTTTAGCGTAAAAGGGTTTTCCTTAACTTGCTCCTCAACAAAAATTTTTTCAAAAACCATAAAATTATTTTCCATAAACTTAGAAAAATTAACTTTCCAAGCCCTTACTTTTCTCGCCGTTCAAAACTTCCCTGATTGCTTCGTAATCAAATTTTTCCAAAGCATTTTTCAACTTTTCAACGTGTTTTTTGTGTTCAATTTTTACGCTCAAAATTACGGAATCGTTTTCGTAATCCTTGGCAAACTTAACTTCACAGTTTGCTTTTTTTAAAGGTTCTGTCAACTCCTCAAGTCTTGATTTTAGTTTTGCGTTAAACGGGTTTAAAAGTTCGTTTAATCTCTCAAAAAGCAAACTTGTTCGTTGTTTTGGTCTCGCCTCACTTTGCAAAATTTCTTGTAAATTAACAAAGCTCAGCACTTCGTTTTCGTGAACTTTCAGCTTGATTGCAAGTGCTTTTTGAAAGTTGTGAAGTATGTTTTTTTGTGCTGTTGAGAAATAAAAACCTTCAGCTAAAATTTCATTTTGAGTTGGCTTTTTATCGCTAAAAGTATAATTTTCAAAAAGTTTTTTGCTAAATTCAAAGGCATTTTCGCTAATTTCAAAACAAGAAATTTCACCATCCGCAAAATCTGAAATCAATTTGTAAGATTTAAAAGGAGCTTTAAAAAGGCTACAAACAGAAGCAATCGCCCAAAGTTCTCTGTCTGTAATTCCCGCAAAACAGGACAAAAATTTTGCTCTTTCCTTATCAAAAACCCGCTCAAAAGTCGTGATACAATCAACAGAAGCAGTTTTATCTTCACTTGTGAAAGACTTAAAATTCACTTCATTTTTACTTTTTTCGTTGTACACGGTTCGGATTTTGTAAACCTCGTTTTTGGTAAGTTTTTCAGTCAGGCTTCCCGCAACACCAAAGTTTAAGACTTCGGAAATTTTACCTGAAAAAACTGTCAGAACGATGGAAAGTTTTTCTGTTGCAGCCTGAATTCCTTCGCCGGAAATTAAAAGAATTGATTTTTCTGAAGTGTAAACCTCGCTGAAAGGCAGGTTTTGTAAAGCAGTGAAATTTTCACTTTCAAGAAAAAATTTCGCCTCTGCACGGTGAGCAAAAACTAAAACATTTTTCACTAAACGAACTCAACTTTTTCGTAAAACTCAGCGATTTTGATTTCAACGCCGGGAGTTTGGATTTTTAAAACTGCTTCAAGGTTTGTAAACTCTTCCAAAACCCACTGCCCGTTTTCGTT